>CAYQKB010000021.1:0-19679 GCA_964418085.1 uncultured Candidatus Saccharibacteria bacterium | reverse complement strand
ATTCGCACTTGCCGAATTTTCCCGCCGACCGAAGATGGTATGCCTCTCCGGTCCGCTTCGGTATAACGATCTTCCATGGTTCAGTAAATTTTTTGCAGAAGCCTGCTGGTATATTTTCGCGCCGTTCACCTACCGGCTCGTCGGGTATATGGTCTTCGGTGCAAATTTTATCGCGAAGAGGGATGCGCTTCTTAACATCGGCGGCTTCGATACGACGATAGATTTTTATGGCGAGGACACGGACATCGCGCGGCGGCTCAGCGCGGCCGGAAAAGTAGTCTTCAAAATGAACTTTTTCATCAATGGATCGGGACGGCGATTGCAGGAAGGCGGAATTTCAAAAACCTTCTTTGTATATGGACTAAACTTCGTTTGGGAGGTATTGTTTCATAAACCGTTTACGCGGCCATATAAGGATATTCGGTAAGACCCTATCTCAAAATACCTTCAAGCCGCGTTGCGAGAGATTTTATCGTCTTCGCTAGGCGCGGGGAGGAAGCTGTGGTTTACCCACTGCGACCGAACCGCAACGAAGCAGGGCGAGAAAATCTCCGCAACCCAGAGGGATATCGTCAATCACAGGCGAAAACGTCGTCATTCCTCCTTGGAGTGCTTCCAGCACACCTGCGTCGTTATTCCTAGTTTCGCCTGCGATTGACTGATATCGCGGCAGAAGGTATTTTGAGATAGGGTCTCTAAACAACGCTTTTGCCATGCAAAAAACAAAAGAAGTGATCTCCGAGACAGTCCCGATACTCTTCGGCATTCTGTTGTCATACCTGTTTTGGAGAAACAATATATTGCTCGCCATAATCTATCTTGCGTTTACCGTGGGACTTATTCTGTGGCATAAGGATTCAACAGAATTTTTTATCTTTGTGTACGGGATTATTATCGGAGCGCTCGTTGAAACCGTAGGAACGCAGATAAGCGGCTACCAATCTTTTGCCAAACCCGACTTTGCGGGAATTCCGATGTGGCTTCCCATCGTCTGGGGATACGGATTTGTCGCGATGAAAAGAATCGGATTCTCCATTGCAAAAAAATAAATGATTAAGAATCTTAGAGAGCATAAACTTATCAAGCATGTTCATCTCGATCCGGCGAGCCAGCGGATTTACACGCCAATCGCACGCGAGCGGGCTATTGCCGCGACTCTTGGATTCGGATCTTTCGGGGTCATCGCGGCCGCGACCATGGTGCACAACTGGGCTCTCGCGTGGCCACTCGTACTTTTTTATGCGATTCTCGTCGCAAATACATACTTCTCGGTCAGAGTTTTTTCAACCATTACGCCCGCCGGAAATACGAGTCAACGATATATAGACTTCCTTATCACACTCACCTACCTGTCACTTGCGACGCAGTTCGATCACCCGCTGTGGTTTTCAATAATTGCGACTCTTCTTTTTCTTGAGTGCATTGTGAAATATAAAATTCTTATTGACATCGCCCCGCGCTATAAAGATTTTCTCAACAGAAAAATCGTCCTTGATTGGCTTGGCGCACTTCTCTGCAGCCTCGCCACTCTCGGCATCGTGATGAATTATATCTACGGTACAACCGTGCTTTTCGCACTTATCAAAGCCGTTGCAAACATCTACCTCCTTGCGATAAAACCGTTTTATATACTCGACATATAATTTCCCCGGCTATGAACTCCGCAAATAAGGCGAAAGTTTTTTTTCTTTTCATTGGAGACGTCATTGCACTGTATGCAAGCTTATTTCTTGCGCTTACTCTCCGCTACGGCAA
The DNA here is from genome assembly GCA_964418085.1 of uncultured Candidatus Saccharibacteria bacterium. GTDB lineage: Bacteria > Patescibacteriota > Minisyncoccia > UBA6257 > 2-01-FULL-56-20 > JBBTYG01. Next base: position 17,924 of record CAYQKB010000021.1, on the reverse strand, counting down.
TACCTTTTATGATCAATTCATCAATGGCCACGTGCTCCCCTTTAGTCTCGTTTTCATATTGTGGATAATCGTTTTTTATATTTCCGGACTCTACGATCTCCGGCGGCTTCGAAACAATCTCGACTTTATAAAAACCCTCACTCTATCGATTTTTATAAATGCCATTCTTGCCGCCGTTTTCTTTTATTTCCTTCCTTTTACGGGAATAACGCCTAAGACAAATTTATTTATTTTCATTGCTGTGTTCGCAGTCGTCGAGCTTTTCTGGAGACGATTTTTTAACAGACTTGCTTCTTCAGGCGAAGCCCCGAATAAGGTTCTCCTCGTAGGGAGCTCGAAAGTTTCGGAAGAGCTGTCTCATCTCATTTCAACAAACCCACAGTTTGGATACGGCATCGTCTCAAAACTTCCGGAGAATGCGGCGGATAACGGGCAGATCATCCACGAGGCAGTGGCGAAGCATGCCGTGAATGTCGTTATTGTGCCGCGCCATTTGAAAAGCAATCAAGCCCTCGCGAACGAACTCTACAAACTCTTAAGCCGCGGTGTAGAAGTGCGGGAACTCGCAAATTTTTATGAACTGATCATGAGAAAGGTTCCGCTCGCGGAAGTGGACGAAGCGTGGTTTTTGGAACACGTCGCGAACCATCCGAAATTTTATGACCAGTTGAAACGCGGCGGCGAGATATTATTCGCATTCCTTCTTCAGATAGTACTCCTCCCGTTCGAGATATTGATTATGCTCATAACGAAGTTTACCTCTCATGGACAAACAATCTATAAGCAAGTCAGAGTCGGAAAAAACGGAAAAGAATTTACGCTCTATAAGTTCAGGACAATGAAACCCGACGCAGAAAAGAACGGCGCGCAATGGTCGGGAGCCGAGGATACCCGCGTTACCGGCTTCGGAAAAGTTCTCCGCCGGACACATCTCGACGAACTCCCGCAACTCATCAATATTATTAAAGGGAATCTTTCGTTTGTCGGCCCGCGGCCAGAACGACCTGAATTTGTTACACTTCTAAAGGATAAGGTGCCTTATTTTGAAATTCGAAATCTTGTTCACCCCGGCGTTACCGGCTGGGCGCAGATCAATCACAATTACGGCGCCCCCGACGCGGATTCATACGAGAAACTCCAGTATGATATCTATTACATCAAAAATAGATCTTTCATCCTCGATCTTGCTATTATTATAAAGACGGTGAAAGCCCTATTCGTAAATAACGAATAGAATTTTCAATTTACAATTTTTAATTTTCAATGAAGAAAAAAATTTTAATTACGGGCGGGGCCGGGTTCATCGCATCGCATGTCGCCGATGCGTACATTAACGCGGGTCATCATGTTGCTATAGTTGACAACCTCCTCACCGGTTTTAAGAAAAATATAAATCCGAAAGCCACATTTTATAAGACAGATATTCGAGATCTTGAAGCAATTGAAAAAATATTTCGAAAAGAAAAGCCGGAAGTCGTTAATCACCACGCGGCAATCGCAGAGGTTGTGAAATCACTCAGAAATCCGATTCCAACGCTCCAGGTAAACGTGCTCGGCACCACGAATGTTTTGCTCGCCTTCGGAAAATATGGGCGAGGCGCACACAAGAAATTTATTTTCTCCTCGACGGGCGGCGCAATCTATGGCGAACCGAAAAAAATTCCGGCGGATGAAACGAACCCGGCAACTCCCCTTTCGCCTTACGGCCTCTCAAAGCTTCTCGGAGAAGAAGTGATACATTTTTATGCCCGGCAGTACGGCTTCGACTATTTTATTTTCAGATATCCGAATGTTTATGGACCGCGCCAAAATCCAAAAGGAGAAGCCGGAGTTGTGGCCATATTCGGGGCACTTATGAAGAGCGGAGTGCGGCCGACAATCTTTGGCGACGGCACAAAGGCGCGTGACTATATGTACGTAGGCGATATCGCACATGCGAATATTCTTGCGCTCGCTCGTGGAAAAAATGAAACTGCGAATCTCGGCTGGGGAAAGAAGGTTACCGACAATATGATATTTAATGCAATTGCGAAAGAAATCGGCTTCGTGGGCAAATCTCGCTATGCTCCGTATCGCAAAGGCGAGGTATATCAGATTGCACTTGATGCACGAAAGGCAAAGAAAATCCTTGGCTGGAACCCGAAGATTGAACTTACAGAAGGGATCGAAAAGACGTTAGCGAATCTCTAATTTACGCAACTCCTTCGAGATTATTTTTGAGTTTTTCCTTTTGATTCTTTGCCTGCCGTTGCTTTTCGGTATTTATCGACGAGCCATGAGCTTGATTGCACCTTGCCGCCGTGGCCGACGTTATACATCATCTCAATGCCAAGCTCCATGCACACCGACACCTCCGGCACCGGGTCGCCATCCGGCTTTCGGTCGCCACCGTTCGCAAACACGTGCGGGCGAATTTCCTTAAGCTCAAGGCATACACTCATGTCCGTCGGATTTTCCGGATGTTTTGTAAACACAACCTTATCCACCCCATTGATCGCTTCGATAATTTCTTTTCTTTCTTCCTGCGGCATAAACACATGGCCTTTTTTCTTCATCAGCCAGTTATCATTATTCAAAATTACCACGAGTTCGTCACCCAACGCTTTTGCATTTTGGAAATAGCGCACGTGTCCGATGTGAATCGGATCAAATCCCCCACTTACGGCGACGACAATTTTTTCTTCAGGCATTTTTTTGGTCATGTTCTTTCTTTTTAAAAAGTGGTATTTTCATAGTACCTAATCATGTGGCACAAGATCAAGTCGCTATTATTCCATAATCATACCATTCGCCAGACCGTGGCGAAGAACACTTTTTGGCTCGCCGTTTCAAACTTCGGCGGGCGGTTTTTGCGCGCAGCGATCGTCATTTACGGAGCGCGCGTCTTGGGCACGTCTGAATGGGGCGTCTTTTCCTATGCCATTTCCTTTGTCACACTCCTCACGGCATTCGCCGACATCGGCATTAGCCCGCTTCTCATCCGCGAATCTTCGAAACTATTCGATGATCCCGAACAGCAGAGAAAGGTAATTTCAACATCTTTTATTTTGAAGGGCGTGCTCATCGTCCTTGGCATGGCCGTCGTTGTGTTCGGAGGACCATTTTTCACAAGCATTGAAGGAGTGAAGGCGATACTGCCGATCGCCGCGCTCATTTTTGCATTCGACAGCATGCGCGAATTTGGAACTTCTTTAATCCGATCGTTCGAGAAAATGGAATGGGAGGCCGGGCTCTATCTCCTTACCAACGCCGCGATTGTTGTCTTGGGTTTCATATTTCTTTATGAGTCCAAAACTGTCGGCGCACTCACATATGCCTACGCCGCGGGAACCGGCATCGGAATGATCGCGACGATTTATGCCATAAAAGATAAACTTGCGGGCCTCTTTTCGAATTTTTCGTTCACAATTTTAAAATCCATCTTCGCCTCGGGGTGGCCACTCGCCATCTCCGTTATTCTTGGGATGCTCATGATCAATACAGACATTTTGCTTATCGGATGGTTCCAGTCGGCGGACAGCGTTGGACTCTACTCCGCCGCACAGCGCATCGTGCAGCTTCTCTACCTCGTGCCGGCTATCATCACCATGAGCATTCTTCCCGCACTTTCCCGGCTCGCGGGAAAAGACGACATAAAATTGCGGAGGGTGCTCGAGCTCGTACTCTCATTTCTTTTCATTGCTGCACTTCCTATTGCGGTCGGCGGAATACTGCTCGGAAAAGAAATTATTGGATTCGTTTTTGGAAACGCGTACCTTGCCGGAACGTCGTCCTTCCAAGTGCTTATCGCGACGATACTTATAGACTTCCCGGTCGTCGTCTTGAGCAATGTCGCCTTCGCGTATAACAGGCAAAAGAGTCTCATTGTCTATTCGGCAATCGGCGGAATATCGAATGTCATTTTTGACCTTATCCTCATTCCGAAATTTGGCATCGTCGGCTCGGCGTGGGCAACGTTCCTGGCCCAGCTTCTTTGCGTCGCGTATCTCCGGCGAATCGCGTATCAGGAAAACAGACCGAAAATTCTACCCCACCTTCGAAAGGCATTTATCGCGACAATGATTATGGCGCTTACAATCCTTATATTAAATTCGCTCGGCATCCATGTGGTCATCACCATACTCATCAGCGCACTCGTCTACTTCGGAACAATTCTGGCGCTCAAGGAACCGCTTCTTAAAGAAATAAAATTAATTACTTCACTACCAAGCGCTTAAGCCGCGCGAGCGACTGGTGCATCGTTTTTCGGATTGACTCGGGCAAAAATGAATATGCGTACTGCGCGTAATTGAGCGCAAGGGCAGGAAAATATTGCGGATACTTATTCTTATATCGCTTCATCACCATGAGCGAAGTTTTCAAATGCGGACGAATTCTTTTAATCGAGGTGTTATGTTCGCCCATTGTGTAGTACGAAAGATATTCGGGAGCATTATACAATTTTCCCACAAGTCCCATCTTCATCCAGAAGTCCCGGTCACCCGAATATCGGATTGACCCGTCGTACCAGCCGACTTTTTCTCCTGCGCTTTTTCGAAACATAGTCGTGCTATTCGCCATTGGGTTTGAAAGAAGCATATGGCTCCGGATGTCTTTGTCCGTTTCCGGTTTCAGATACCGATATTTTTCTTTTCCTTCCGAATCAACCACGACAACGCCGCCGCCACAGCCCACATACTCCGGATTTTTTTCGAGAAATTCAATTTGTTTTTGGAGTTTATCGCGATCAAGCCACGGGTCGTCGTCGTCAATCATCGCGATAAATTCACCGCGGGCAACATGGAACGCATAATTGTAATTTTTTGAAATTCCTTCGTCCCCTTCGTGCCTGACGTATACTATTCTCGGTTCTTTTTTTTGCCAATCCAAAATCACTTTTGGCGTGTCGTCCGCTGAACCTCCGTCCGCAACAACAAGCTCCCAATCTTTAAAGCTCTGCTTCACCACCGATTGAATGGCCTTGCCTATGATATGCGCGCGGTTGCGCGTACCCATAATAATGCTGACTTTAGGATTTTGCATGTGAATTCTTTTTTATATACTCCTCCACCTTTTCATACCTCTCTATTGTCCCGATATCAAGAAGATAGTCGGTGGTTTCATAGCCATAGAATTTTTCTCCACGTGAGACGATGTCGGGCAAGAGCTGATGGTCGATTTGATAGGAAACATCACCCGGAATATAATCTAGAATTTTTTTTCGGAAGATATAGACGGCATCAAGCGATTTCCACTCATGGGGCAATTCCTTATGCGGTTTCGTATGAATTTTGATGAATCGAGACTCACCGCCCATCTCCGCAAGATCGGAATCGAGCGGATGATCGTTTTCTCCCACCACCATCATGCCGAGGGCATCTTTCGGTTTTGCCTTGAATGCAGACGCCATTTTGGAATATTCGATTTCGCTGAACATATCGCCATATATGAGGAAGAATTCGGAGTCGAGATCTTTTTCAAAGCGTTTCATTTCCCCGGCCGTGCCCAAAGACCCAATGCTATAACTCACCTTCACGCCCCATTTTGATCCGTCTCCAATATATTTTTTGATTACCTCCGGCAAATAATGGAGGTTCAGCAAAAATTCCATAACTCCATATTTTTTGAACTGCTCAATATGCCATTCAAGCAACGGCTTCCCTGCGACGGGTACCATCACTTTGGGAATGTTGTCGGTGAGTGGACGGAGGCGGGTACCAAGACCGGCACAAAGAATTATTACCTGCTTGATGCTGATGGCGCCCATTTTCACTCTGCTGCCTCTAAATTTCCCCACATACTCCTCCACCTTTTCATACCTCTCTATTGTCCCGATATCAAGAAGATAGTCGGTGGTTTCATAGCCATAGAATTTTTCTCCACGTGAGACGATGTCGGGCAAGAGCTGATGGTCGATTTGATAAGGCACACCATCGGGAATGTACTTCAAAATTTTTTTTCTTAATATGAAACCCGCATCCATCGATTTCCATTTTTCCGGCAATTTTTTATGCGGTTTTGTATGAATTTTGAGAAACTTCGATTCATTGTTTATTTCGGCAAGGTCGGAGTCGAGCGGATGGTCATTTTCTCCCAGTATCATCATACCTAAAGCATCCGCGGGCTTTGTACGGAACGTGTCCGCCATTTTGGAATAGTCAATCAAGCTAAACATATCGCCATACATCACAAAAAATTCCTCGTCGAGATCTTTTTCAAAACTCTTCACGCCTCCCGCGGTTCCCAGCATCTTTTCTTCAATGTTGTATGTGATTTTCACGCCCCATCTTGAGCCATCGCCGAAATAGTTCGTAACGACATCCGGCAGGTAATGCAGATTGATAAAAAATTCTTTTACGCCGTGTTTTTTGAATTCTTCGATATGCCACTCCAAAAGAGGCTTCCCCGCAATGGGAACCATAACTTTTGGAATGTTGTCTGTGATCGGCCGAAGGCGAGTGCCCAAACCGGCACATAAAATGACGGCTTGGCGAATGGCTGATGGCATATGGCTAATTCTTATTATCTAAATGTCTAAAGTAATCCTTAAAATACTCCGTCATTAAGTGGAGAATCGCTCCGTGTACGCTCTCTACCACGCCATACATTCCTTTTTCCGTTTTCACCAAAACTTTCGCGTCCGAGAGTTGGTTTAACTTTCCGCCATCGAATCCCGAGAGACCAATCACCGGCACTTTATGCTTTTTTGCGAACTCCACCGCTTTAATTACGTTCATGGAATTGCCCGAACTTGAAATCGCGATTATCACGTCCGAATCCTGAAGATAATTTTTTAGGGGGCCGGCAAAGACCATGTCATAGCCAACATCATTCGCCCACGCGGTAAGCTCTTCTTCGGTCGAGGGCAGGCGAATCGCCTGAAAGCGTTTCCGCTCGCCATCAAGATTGTGGCTAAAAACCGTTTTATTGAAATCCGCCACCCAGTGCGTGGCAAGCGCGAGCGAGCCGCCGTTCCCAAATACATACACCCGCCCATCCCGTTCGTAGACGCCGTGCAGGATATTGAGCGCCTTTGCGATCTCCTCGTCCGGCAGAATGCGCAAGGCATCTTCCACCTTTTTTGAAAAGTTTTTTATGTATTCTTTCATTAATCAATTAAAGCCGAAAATCGGGGAAAAATCAAAAGTGGCTGCTCGGTAATTTGACGTAATAAATAAAACTGTTATGTTACTCCGAGTTCACCATATACCCCAAAACCCCGGACCGAAAGCAATACACTATGCAAAACACTGAACTTGAAATCAAAGTCTTCCCACGCGGTATCAGTACCGTTGCCGGAGGAACACGAACCGCAATCAAAACGAATCGTCCGTGGCAAGTGCCCATGGAAGTCAAACCGAAGGAGTGTCCGTTTCATGATGTGAACGACGGGTTCACGCTCAAAGAGATAGACTATGAAGACGGCTGGCGCGTCCGGCAGAACAGATGGACGCCCTTCCCCTTCCATCGCGTCGTATATCCCCCGGAATGCTGGGAGCCCGAGCGGCTCTACGCGCTTGGCGGTGTGGACGAGATCAGGCGTGCATTCCGAATCGCCACTCACGAGATGCCTCCCGATAAGGACATCCTCATGAGCACCCATATCGGATACAGCGCCGGACAAAACTATGGCCATCTCCACTGGCACGTGCTCGAGCCGATCAAGAAAGAAAAATCCGGCTTTGTTTTGGAAAATGATCCGTCTCTTAGAATATTCGAGTCACCCGGATTGTCAGTCATTGCCGGCGGGCACCGCGCGGGACAGTGTTTCATCGTTCCATACGATGGGCAATTTTCCCACAAAGACATTGCGATTGTCATCTCAAAAATCGTCGAGCTCTACCGAAAGAAGTTTTTCGCCCCCGACTATTGCCTCGGCCTGAGATTCCAGAACCAGCATTTCATCTATGGATTCTATGTCCCCATTCTCAACAACTGGGGCGCGACGGAATATCTGGGGCTCCTTGAGGGAACCCCGATCACATTGCCGTGGCCGCACAGCGCCACGGTGGAATTCCTCAAAGAGTAAACCGCTCCCCGCGAACAATTCAACAAAAGAGAGCCACGCAACAACGTGGCTCTTTCCTTTTTAAAATTTTTGGCCGAGTCTATGCCGCGAACGTGTCCCCGTTAAAAATCACCTCCGCGCCGGATTGCACGAACCCGACGGGAATTTCTTTGAAGTCCGTGAGATTGTTTTTCTTCGCGACTTCCCACATTGCTTTTCGGATCGCTTCTTTTTTCTCCGGCGGGACGATGAACATCACACACCCACCCCCGCCCGCGCCGAGCACTTTCCCGCCCCACGCGCCCTGAGATTTTCCAGTTTCATACAAAACATCAATCACCGAGTTCGACATGCCGGACGCGAGCCCCTTTTTCTCAAGCCATCCTTCGTGGAGCAGCTCGCCGAGCTGTTTGAAGTCTCCCTTCTCAAGTCCCGATTTAAATTTCGGCACCATCCCTGCCATTTTTTTGAGCGAATCCATTTTTTTGCCGATGTTGCCTTTTTGTTCGGTGAGTACGCTTGAAGCGGCGCGCGTGAGTCCTGTGAAAAAAATCATCAGATGATTTTCTAAGTCCAATCGCTTTTTGTAATTAATCAAAACCGGTTCGACGGTTACCGTGCCGTCGGAATTAAATGTAAACACATTAAACCCGCCGAACGCCGCTGCGTATTGATCCTGCTTTCCGATTGGTTCGCCTACAAGCTCGATTTCCAGTCTACTCGCCGCTTCCGCCGCTTCGTGCTTATCCATTTTTTTGCCCTTGTACGCGTGGAGTGCCTTCATGAGCGCGACAGAGAAACTCGATGACGAACCGATTCCTGTCTTTGCAGGGAGCGATGCGAACGAGGCGATCTCTATTCCTTTCTCTATCCCGAGGTCCAGTAGCGCCTCTTTTATTATCGAGTGTTGGAGCTTTGACGGATGGTCCACTGTTTCCGAAATCGAATACCGCGCGGATATTTTGTCTATGAGCGGCGTGCGGTTCACAACTACGTACACGTACTTATCTATGGCAGTCGAAATCACCGAGCCCGGGTGCTTCTTATAAAAATCAGGGAGGTCAGTGCCTCCTCCAACAAAGCTAATTCGCAGTGGTGCGCGTACGACGATCATAGAGTTTGATGATACGCCAAAGGCTTAAAAAGGTCATTATTGACATAGCTTAAAAAATATGCTTATATGATTTTGGCTTTAAGCCATTGTTTATTTGAAAATTTCATAATGAAAGGAAACTGAAATGAATAACGACGATTTGATTAGAAGATTGGATCTCTACATCTCGAAAGCGGTCGAAGGAAAAGATACAACGCTTATCCCTCGCCAGCTTGAGACGATTCGGAAAATCCGAGACTTCCTCGCACTAGGCAACAAAGACGGACACGTTGTTAATCCCACGGGGATCGGCAAAACGGTTGTCTTCTCGAAGTTTCTTGAAGCGGTGCTTGCAGGAACCGATCTGCGCGCTCTTATCGTAGGGCCGACAAAGATCATCTTGCATCAGAACCGGTGGAAACTTGAAATGTTCGGTGATATCGAGGCCGGCGCCTTCTATGGTCCGGAAAAAAACTTGACCAAGCAGGTGACCGTTACCACATATCACTCACTTCGAAATGCTGTGGCTAAGGGGACGATAATCCCCGCCGACTACGACATTTTGATTCTCGATGAAGCGCATCGCGCTCTGGGAGAAGAAACTCTTGAGACGATAGATTTGTTCGAGACAGCTATCAAGATCGGTTTCACCGCCACGCCTGAATTCCACGAGGAGAAATGCGTCGCCGACCTGCTTCCTTTTGCCATTGACGAAATGTCGGTGCGGGAAGCGATCGAGGCCAGCCTCCTTGCCGGATTGAAGGTGTTAGTCACAAAAACTGGTGTCTTGGCCGCGGAGCTTTCGCGAGTTGGTCGCGATTACGAAGAGTGGGCGCTCGAGAAAACAGTGAACATTCCCGAACGCAACGCTTTTATCGCCCGCATCTACAAGAATGATGAGCGACTCGTAGGCAAGCGATGTGTTGTCTATGCGGCTTCTCGTAAACATGCGCAAGACCTCACCGCGGCTTTCACGGCCGCAGGCATCATCACCGCATACATTGACGGGCAGACTCCCGAAGATGATCGCGAGGATTTGTTTCTTCGCTTCAAGGAAGGAACCCTTAGCGTCTTATGCAACGCTCGCGTACTGGTCGAAGGATTCGACGAGCCCGAAGCGGAAGTCTGTATCAATGCCGCGCCGACACTTTCAAAAGTGGTAGCAGAGCAGAGAGGTGGACGAGTGCTTCGCCGCAGTCGCGTCAAAGATCAAAAGATCGGCTACATCGTCGAAGTGCTCGATGAATTCGGCGAGAGCGGAAACACGCCAGTGTTGTTTTCAGAGATCGCGGGAGCGGCCGAAATTCTTCCTCTGGAGGAGAAAACTCCGGCAGAGAAGAAAAAAGGAACAGCTTCGGTGAAACCGAAAACTCCACGCAAGCCACAAGAGGGCGAAATCATTGATGACCCGGATGTCATCATGGATCTCACGAATAAAAACAAGCGGCAGCGCTTCGAAAAAATGTTCGAGTATGCTCCGCGCGGCTGGGCACACGCACGCAGACTCTGCCGTGAGCTTCACGTCAAAGAGAGCGACGTGCGCAACATCGCCGAGTCGCATCGGGGGCATGAAGGGTGGTTTAAACGCTACCTCACGCCGACCGATATTCTAATCACTCATTATCATCCTCATTTGTCGAATCTGGTGCGCAGGCACTTCGATCCGACACTTAAGGAATCCGTCACCGTGGAAGAGTTTGCCAACAAAGCGGCGCTTCCAATCGACAGGGCAGAAGGACTGCTCGAAGCTGCGGACACATCCGCGACGCAGAAAGCAATTCGCTTCGGAGACATAGCTTTTTATCCCGAAAAGGAACACGAGGCTATCATCCGCGCCGAAGAGAGGACGTATCGTCTGGAAAGGGCGGCGGCTGACACTCTTGCGGACGAGCGGTTTTGGGAAGAGGACGATCGGACCGACGACGAACGCGAAGCCGAGTATTGGGAAAGTTTTTCCGGCTCTCTTGAAGAACTGGAAGACCTGAACTTGGACATCAAGCCGGAAGAAAGTCCGGAATTACTTCCTTTCGACGATGAGCACTACTTGTCGACCGAAATGGAGGGATTGGAATTGCAACACTCTTCGCATGGTCTGAGCGCAGCGCTCAAAGTTTCACTCCAAGCACTCCCTGATCTAGAGCGAAAAGCAATTGAGCTTTACTATTTTAGGGACATTACCTACAAGGAAGCAGGGCGAAAGTTTGGCGGAAGATCGACTGAGCGAATGCGACAGTTGGCGAACGCGGGCCTTCGAATTCTCCGGAATCCGAAATCTGGACTCAGTAACTTGATTAGCTTCGGCACCGAAGCGGATGCAAGTATAGAGGTGGATCGACTCGAGGAAGCCCGGGAAGAAATCTATCTACTTCGAACTCCATTGAAACTTCTGGCCGAAAAGCTCATAAACCTGCATCGGCGACTTGCTGAAATTAAAAGAGGCGCGTGTTACGTTGCCTCTTGGGAAAAAGAATACTATGAGCTAATAACTCCGGCGTTCTTTAACTCATTTTTACCAAGTCACGAAACAGTCATCGAGCACTTTGCCCATGCACATGCGAAGTTTCCGAAGAGAACTATTGAGGAACTTCTTAATGCAGAGAGTCTACAGTGGCGAGTGATCCGCTCCCTGCTGTGCGATGTTCTGGTTAAGATTGTACTCATGCGGCCTGCATGCAAAGCGCTTCAAAAACGCGTGGAGTGGAATATGTCTCCCGATAACGAAATGCTCCGGTTGTATGATGTAGGCAGGCTATATCAGGAACTCGAAAGCATTAAGGATTGGGATAAAGCCATAAGATACTACTCGCAACAAATTGCGGAACAACAATCGGATGAATGGCGCATTCACCTGCACCAGCAATTAACCCACGCCACCAAAAGCAAGAAAAAGCTGGCTGGTCGCAGATCTGAACTGCTGGAGTACTTCCGACGGTACAACACGCACTTCAAGTAATCACAAACAATCAAACAAAAAGCCGTCTCGCAAGAGCGGCTTTCTTTTTAAAAAAGTTTTTTAAGATTTCGTGACTGTGATTAGATTTTAAAAAAATGATAAAAAATCGTAAGAATGTTATTTTCATGGGAGCGTTTCGGCGACGAAAACGTTGAAGTAAATAAAATATTTACAACCAACTACGGAGGTAATTCTGAACCTTCCTTTAGCTGCTAGATACGATCGCGATGAAGCAATAGACGCACTTCAACACACCACATGGGAAGAAGGCGCGCGATACAATGTCATCGAAGGTCAGATGGGCGGGAAAAAATTCCCGCTCTCTTTTTTTACAATTTTTTCAGCAAAAGACGATGCTTTAGGGCGCGGGCGAAGTCGAGCGTGCTTTGCCATACTTTTGCGGGGATTACTTTGATTACAAGTCGCGTGGCGGGCGGCAAAGTCTCCGAATATTCAAGCGCTTTGGCTTTTTCTCCAACCATAAGATATGCAAATGCCCGCTTCACGCGCAACCGGCGCAGGATGTTTTCGAAATCATATTTCTGCCATTCTTCTTTGCTTAATTTTTCTCCAATACGGGAAAAGACTAAAAGGTTTTTTTCTTTCATGTCCGGCTCGGCAGAGAGTGAGGACAGATTACCTTCCCTCCGAACTCGATACTGTGCAAGCGGCTTATCGAGATACAAAAATTTCACACCGGCGTGCGACCAGCGGAGCCATAGGTCCCAATCTTCTGAACGACGCAGCTCCTCATCAAACACGCCGTATTTTTCGCATACTTCTCTGCGCACCATCACGGTGAGCGGATTTATAAACTGGCGCGTGAGAAGCTCCGCAAAAATATCGCCGGATGGATAGCTATAGCGGTGATGAAAAAACTCACTCGGCTTTTCGCCCGCTACCGGGTCATTAAAATGATTAAGGTCGGAATAGCAGACGCCGAAATCGGGATGCACTTCGAGTGCTTTCATCTGGCTCCCGACTTTCTCCGGAAGAAACATATCATCGGCATCGAGGAATGCGATGAACTCCCCTTTTGCGGCTTTTATACCAGCGTTCCGTGAAGCGGCGAGGCCGCCATTGCTTTGATGCACGTACACGATTTTTTGCGCGGCAATATATGGCTCGAGAACTTTTTTCGTTCCGTCCGTTGAGCCGTCGTCGACAACAATCACCTCGACGCTTGGATATGTCTGCGCAAGGGCGGAATCCACCGCTTCCTTTATATATTTTTCGGCGTTGTAGGCCGGAATGATGATGGAGACAAGTTTATTGGACATGGGGACTTATGACTAATAACTTACAACTTATGACTATCAACTGGCAACTTAAGATTTATGACCTTGAATAATTCAGTGAATCGTTTTTCATATGTGTTCTCGCGAAGCGTGCGGGCGTAGCCGGCATTGGCAATTTCCCCACGTTCCTTTTCCCGTGGAAGATATTCTTTAATCTTTTCTATCAAATCATCAATTCCATCGTAATACACAATTTCTTTTTTATCTTCGTAATATGTTTCGATGTCGTCGGCGCGGGATGAGAGGACGAACGCTTTGCACGCGAGCACTTCAAACGGGCGTGCTTTTATCTGTGCGATCCCCATGTGCTGCCATGAGCGGAAATTTTCTATGAGATTTAAGTTAATGCGAAGCGACCCCTGCGAGCGGCGGAGAAATAGCCGCGCCAAAGACTTGGTACTAAACCGCGATGGAGGATCGCTGATATTCAAGATTATTTTGCTTCGGGAAAAAATATCGAGGATCTCTTCGTGGTTCGCCCGCCCTTCGGGCCATCCCCAGCCCCGGACATAAACATTAATTCCCGCCTCGCGCAGCTTTCTTATAATTTCTGCGCGCGAGGGATTGTATTGACCGACAAAGCTAACGTCTATGTCGTGCTTTGCCCCGATCGGCTTCCATTCGCGGACATTTGCCGCCCACTGCGAACGGAGGACATTCGCAACTCCACAATTTTTATATATTTCCGGGGCACGCGACCACGTGGTAACAGCGTGAGTAAAATGCGGCGCATAGTGCCGCGAATAATTCCAGAGCCGCCAATGATCGTCCGCAAACCATGCTACGCTCGTGGTTAGATTTTTTATCTCGTCGAGCGTTCCGGCATCGAGTTCATCCGAAAACATAAACGCGAAGAATAAATCCGGCTTTTCATTCCGAACCAGTTCCACGAGCTTTTCATTCCATTTCCACTTTCCCATTCCGATAATCGGATCATACGGGCACTCTACTACCGACACACCTTTCATATTTTTGAGCGTAAGGAAAAAATTGGAGTACTCGAAGCTCGGCATACGGCCAGGATTATAATTTTCCGCCTGTACTCCCGCGTACACAATTTTGAGAGTATTTTTTTCTTTTGGTGTTATAAGAGAAACATCCGCGCCAAGCCGAAACTCTCCTTTTCCTTCAACGTGCGCTTTTTTATTTTTCGAAACGAAATCAAAAAGGGTTTCGAGTTCGTCCAAAACATCTTCTGCTTTAATTGCGGCGATACATGGAGACGGATTCCCCGGGAGCGCGTCGCGACCGCATAGCCAATTGTCGCCGAAACAATTTGTTTCCCTATATACCCACCGATTGAGATTTTCGTCACCATAATTCGAAAACATACCAAACTGTCCGCCGCCCGTGATGCAGACCGACGGAACTTTGAGCGCCACCGCAAAGTGAACGATGGACGAGTCGTTTGTAACAACGTATGCCGCGGACTCCACGAGCTGAATGAGATCGTGGATGGATGTCTTGCCGACCGCGTTCACAAGCTTTGTCCCCGCGATACTCTCAAAATGCCGGGCGAGCTCAACTTCTTTCGGAGCGCCAGCGAGCACAATATCGAGATCGTGCCTGGCAAAAAACTGCGCGACTTTCGCAAATTCTTCGAGTGGCCAGCGCTTGTACGCAACGCTCGCGTTAACCCCAAGAATCCCGTACCGCTTGCCGGTGAGGCCAAATCGGCTCACTGCGTCCATCCCTTCCGGCATCACTCGAGAAGTGGGAAGCGTGGTCGAATAATCTTTTTCATGGAATCCCGTCGCTTCTTCATAGATCGCTATATAGTGCCGGAGCGCGCTCGGGATTTCTTTCGCATTGCCTCGCATCGCGTCTATCGAGGGAATTATTTTTGTGTAGCGCGGGTTGAGCTTGCGGAGCACTACGCGCATATTTTTCACCTGCTGAATATCAAACGGCCGCGTGAACTCTATTCCTAACCCTTCATAGCCGATGACTTCATCCGCACCGACGCCGGTCGCAATATATTTCCCGTTGATTTCCGCGGCGCTCCAATCGTGGTTAATAACTTTTTTAAATCCGATGTTCCGCAGATGGCCGATAAATTTTGCGCCATAGAGCGGATTTACGGAAAATTTCCTGTAATCGAGCGTGATGACTTCGTCCACGTATAATCCTTTAAAAATTTCCTCGATGCCAAAGCCTTTTTTTATGACAAGATATATTTTTTTATCGGGGAAACGCTTTTTGAAATGTTTTAGGACCGATGTGAAAACGACGAGGTCGCCGAGCGCCTCAAGATTGATAATAAGCATTCTATCGTCCCAGCCGGGGGTATTCACGCGTCCGCCAAACATAGAAACAAAAAGCGCTCGAAGCGGACTTACTATCCTCGTTTTAACGAGAAACTTTAAATACGAAACTGCTTTTTTCATTGTATTAGTTTTCGCGATCCTCCATTACTGCCTCGAGATCTTTTCCCATAAGGGTTGCCGTGCCTTCGATGCCAACCACTACTCCAGCAGCATGATTTGCAACCTCGGCAGCCTCGGAAAGTGATGCGCCGGAGACAAGCATAAGCGCGAGCACCGCAAGCACCGTGTCCCCCGCACCCGTGACATCGTATACCTGAACCGCGCGGGTGGGAATATGGGAAACTTTTCCATGCTTTTTATCAAAGGCTGTCATTCCATATTCGCCGCGCGTGAGCACAACGGACGACTTGAGCATGTCAGACAATTTCAAGACGGCATCCGCGGCGGCGGCATCCATATCGCCATGAATGCCAGTGACAGCGTGCCCTTCTTTGAGATTCAAAACCACCATTTCTACGTCTTCAAAGAGTGCCACGCCCGCCGGCTTGATGCCTGCGATCACTTTTTTCGCGCCGAAATGCTTTTTTATAAACGAGACTGTCGAGGGCACCACAGACCCTTTTGTATAGTCCGAAATAACTACCGCATCAAAATCTTTGAGACTTTTTAACAGTGTTTCTATCTTATTTTCCGTTGCTTTTGAAATATATCCGGATTTTTCGCGATCAATTCGCAAAAGCTGATGCCGTTTCGCCACCGCGCGAGCCTTGACCGCCGTCGGACGATTTTCTTCCGACACGAAGCGCGCATCAATACCAAACTTTTTGCATACATCGCGCGCGATTTTTCCTTCTTCGTCATCGCCGACAACCCCGACAAGCGTTACCGCACCGCCGAGTGACGCAATGTTCGCGGCAACATTCCCCGCGCCGCCCAAAAGATATTCCCGCGACCGCTCGATGATCACCGGCACCGGCGCTTCGGGGGAAATCCGCTCGACGTCGCCGCGAATATAGAGATCAAGCATCACATCGCCGTAAACCAGCACTTTTTTTCCTTTGAAATTATTTATGAATTGTTTCAGATTCGCCATCGGAATTATTATTTTTTATTTCGCGAGAGCCGCGTCAATGTATTCGCACCACGAATGGAAAATAATTTGGTGGATTTCCTGAATGCGCGCCGTCTCCGTGGAAGGAACCGCGATTACAATATCCGCTTTGCCTTTTAAGACAATGCCATTCTCCCCCGTAAGCATGATGGACTGAACGCCACGCGCGCGTGCACCTTCGAGTGCTTTTAAAACATTCGGCGACTTGCCGCTCGTCGTGAAGACGACAAGAACATCGCCTTTTGAACCCAGAGCCTGGAGCTGGCGGGCAAAAATATTTTCAAACCCGTAATCATTCCCGATAGCAGTCACCGCCGAGATTTCGGAAGAGAGAGCAACCGCGCGAAGCGGACCCCGTTCACTCTTATACCGGCAGAGCCACTCGCCTACGAGGTGCGACGCATCCGCTGCCGAGCCGCCATTGCCGCACGCGAACATCGTCTTATCGTTTTTTGCGACATCGGCCAATAGCTCTGCTGCCTTTTGCATATCGGGCAAAATTGTCTCAATACTTTTTTTAAGCACATCCGAATTCCGGCTAAATGCTGCCTTGATTATATCGCTGCTTTCCATTGCTTTATGAAGTAAAAATATCACAATTCCGAGTGGTAGTCGAGTTTACTCGCGCCCATTTTCTCGAACCCGTTACGTCTCCAGAAATGTAACTCACTCACAACGAGAACATGCCGCCCTGGTCGAAGCTCCCGGGCGCCCGGCATGCTCTCTACTCGCTCGTACATTTCTAATTCGCCTGCACTTATGATTCGAGAAAATGCGTGCTTCGTTTTGAGATAAAATTCTCCGAAAAACAAATTTATTTTAAAACGCGGGCGGGTGCTTGTAAAAAATGTAGTACGGGGTTTACAATTCAACATATGGCACGTGAAGACAAAAAAGTAAAAAGCTTGAATGAGGTTACTAACATCGCAAAGCGAGCGAGGGCGGCAGGGAAAACCGTCATCACGACAAACGGCACGTTTGACGTGCTTCATGTCGGACATGTCCGCAATCTCATGGAAGCGAAAACTCACGGCGATATTTTAATCGTCGGAATAAATTCGGATGCATCGGTAAGGGCATACAAAGGAAAAGATCGCCCCGTCATTCCCGCAGAGGAACGCGCGGAGGTGATTGCGGCACTCAAGCCGGTGGACTATGTTTTTATTTTCGAATCCGAGACGCCGATACCGTGGCTCAAAAAAATCCGACCGCATG
>CAYQKB010000020.1:0-20079 GCA_964418085.1 uncultured Candidatus Saccharibacteria bacterium | reverse complement strand
TTGAATCCGGGCGGGCGCTTCTCGGATATCTCCGCGCGACGGATCTGAAGAAGGGATGGACGGTCGCGACCGGAGAATTTAACCTCGGGCATTTTATGAAATTTTCGGAAGAAGGGAATGAATTTATTCCCGTGAATAAGTTCCCGGCGGTTATACGCGATATATCCATTCTCGTGCCGCTTAGCTTGCGAATTGGGGACATCGTCGAGGATGTTCAAGAGTCGAACGAGACTGTTATCGAGGCCGTTGATTTGATAGATGAGTATGTAAACGAAAAGCTTGGCGGGAAGCAGAGTATAACGCTCCGGATTATTTTTCAGGCGGACGATCGCACGCTTACCGATGAAGAAGTGAATAAAGAGATGGAAAAAGTTTCCGCGGTACTCGTAAAAAAATATAAGGCGGAGGTGCGGTAAAAAACGAAGCGGCGCTTGGGTGCGCCGCTTGTCGGTTTTTTTGAGAGGTTCGGATGTGTTAGCTGGTCATGAGTATTATTCGCTGGAGCTGCAGCTTGTCGTATTCTTTATCTTTTTCGAGGGCCCGGTACAGTGCTTGAAGTTTTCGGGATTGTTTCGAGAGGTCCGGTTCTTCGAGCACCAATCTTACAAGGTCTAGGAAATAGCCGAGCTCTTCTTCCGCCACTATGCGCCGCTCTTCTTCTTTGTCGAAAAGCCTCTGAGTTTCCTGGTGTTCTTTGTCCAATCGGATAAGAGTGAGAATAAGAGTATCGAGAAATTCCTCTTTTTCTTCGAGGGAGAAATTGCGGGAGCCCTTGATTTTTCCGGCGATTTTTTCTATCGCGTTTTTAAGGTCTGCCGGGTTTTGGGCGTTTTCGATTTCGAATCTGATAATTTCACTGATCGTCCGTTCGGGTGTTTTTCCATTATTCTTCATGTGAAGCTGGGGTTGAATTTTCAGTTTGCTGCCTTGAGCGTACAGCCGGATGCTTAGCGGTGTCAAATTTTGCTTAAAAAAATCGAAGCGGCGTTTTGGGGCGCCGCATTCGTTGGTTTTTAATTTGTGTTGGTACTACGGAGAATTCGTGCGGGTATCGCTGAATTCGCCGGAGGGAAACTGGTATCCCGGATTCAGACTGAAGATTGCATCCTCTAGAATTGCTTCCTTGTCCCGATCTGCCCGCGAGCGGCGCAGGACTTCCTCGACTTTTTCTGCCAGTCCCGGAATTTCGAGAAGATTATCGGTTTTGCGCGGAGAGGTGTCAAGACAATGGAAGACGATGTAAAATCAGGGTATAGTTATCCAATGAAACGTTTTGATATTCCACAAGAAGTGATAGGCGTTGTTCACGAGCTTACGAAAGCCGGTTTTTCCGCATACCTTGTTGGCGGGTGTGTGCGGGATATTATTTTGGGTCTTGAACCAAAGGATTGGGATGTGACGACGAATGCCACGCCGGAGGAGATACAGAAGATTTTCTCCCGACGCTCCGTTGCGGAGGTCGGGACCCCGACCCAGAGCGTCGGGGCCGGAACAGTGTATGAAAATACTTTCGGGACCGTGGGGGTCAAGACGAATTCGGAAGATCAGCGCCTTAAAATCGTTGAGGTGACAACGTTCCGACTCGAAGGGAAATATACCGACAAGCGGCATCCGGATGAGGTTCGGTTTGCGAAAACGATTGAAGAAGATTTATCCCGTCGGGATTTCACGATAAATGCGATGGCGATGGAAGTTGAAAGTGGAAAGTTTAAAATGGAAAGTGGTTATAATCTTGTCGATCCGTTTAATGGGCGACTCGATATCAAAGAGCGAATTATTCGGACGGTTGGCGACCCGCTTCTGCGGTTCGGTGAAGACGCGCTTCGTCTTATGCGTGCGGTGCGGCTTGCCGCCGAGCTTGATTTTCAGATTGAGTCTGCTACGAGCCACGCGATTGAGGAAAAAGCGGGCGAGCTCGAGATGATCACGAAGGAGCGCATTCGTGATGAGTTTATAAAAATTTTGGAGGCACGCAATGCGGCGCGGGGGATTATTCTTCTCGAGGAGCTTGGCTTGTTGCGCTTCGTACTTCCGGAACTTTCCCGCGGCGTTAGCGTGGGGCAGAACAAGCATCATATCTATACTGTGTTTGAGCACAACGTGCGCGCGCTCGATTACGCTGCGAGCAAGGGGTATTCACTTCTTGTGCGGATTTCATCCCTTTTGCACGATGTGGGAAAGCCCGCGTCAAAAAGAGGCGAAGGACCAGACTCGACATTTTATAGCCATGAGCGTATCGGCGCGCGGCTTGCGGCGCAGGCGCTTGATCGCCTCAAATTCCCGCGGGACTTTTCCGATAAAGTGGTGCATCTTGTCGGCAGCCATATGTTTTATTACAACGTTGGCGAGGTGAGCGAAGCTGGTATCCGCAGATTTTTGCGGCGGGTCGGTGTCGAAAACTTGGATGACTTACTCAAGGTTCACGAGGCAGACAGGATCGGCTCGGGCGTTCCCAAAGCGGTTCCCTATAAAATCCGGCATCTGCTTTTTATGATAGACAAAGTGCGGCATGATCCGATTTCGCCAAAGATGCTCAAGGTGAACGGCGAGGATGTGATGAAGCTGCTTGGCATCGCTCCCGGCCCGCGCGTAGGGTATGTACTCTCTATTATCCTTGAAGACATACTTGATGATCCGAAACGGAATACGAAAGAATATTTGGAGAAGCGCGTTCTTGAACTTAAAGAATTGAACGATAAGGAACTCAAGGCGTTGGCCGAGAAAGCGAACGAGAAAAAATCAGAGGTTGAGGGAGAAATAGAGGATGAAATTAAGGGACGGCATCATGTGGGGTAGGTACCGGGAAGCGAACAAAATTTTATTTTACATAAAATTTTTTAAGAACCCTCGGTTCTTAATATTTTCCTACACGGGGAACCGAACGCGGTTCCCCGACCCCCTCCACTGTTCGATTCCCAGCCAAACTCAAACAAAAAAAGAAAAACACCTCACGAGAAAAGAGGTGTTTTTCTTTTTTGTCGGGCTGCCGGGAATCGAACCCGGTCTTTACGCACCCGAAGCGCACGTACTACCGGTATACTACAGCCCGTCGAGCTTAGCTCGACCCGCCTTTCATCAGAACTACGGCGGGCAAGCCCGCCGCCGAACACCTATCCATTTAATCCTATATTATTTTTTGTGTCCACCCCATTTAAAAAAAGAAGCCCGCCGCCAGAGTGTGGCGACGGGTGGATTGAGTGATTTGGGCTTTTTTAGGCCTAGCTCGTGACATATTCCCTTGCTCGGACGAGCGCAATGCTTTTTTCTATGGGAACGCAATTCCCCATTAGTGCAGATTTTTCTTTATCCATGAGTATCCATTTCTCGTCTTCAAAAATTTTTTGGAGAAGAAGTGTCGGCATTGTTCCGCCTCGATAAATACTGAACAGCGGCAATCTGAACTCATATTCCACGAAAGATTGCCCTTGTTCCATTTCAAATCTTTTCGTGGCTTTAAATAGACAGAAGCGGTTGTTGAAGTTCAACCAAATTTTTTCACCCACCTTTGGAAATTCCGCCAGTTCTACTTCACCAAAGAACCAGTGGATTTTCCGGTTCCAGCTATCTCTAACTTTAATTCGTGCCTTGATCGTTGGCATATCAGATCTTTCTTTTTAAAGCGAAACGGTATCGCTCGTTGTGCTAGTTTGATTTTCTACCATTTTTCTTTGGAAATCAATCAGCTGTTGACCGGGTAGTAGAATTTCGAGCTTTTTTAAGAACCATCCTCGAAATTTCACTACCCGGTTGACTCAAAGCTCGCCCTTCGGCTATAATCCATTGTCTATGGCTGAAACAATGCAAGACACAACACAGGAAGGAACCGTAAGCGCATATCCCGACGCGGCGTCCCAGGAGATGATAGATGCCGGTCTTTTTTACGGCCGGAAGAAAAACAGGACCCATCCAAAGATGCGGCAGTATATTCTTACGAACCGAAGCGGAACGGATATCATAGACCTTGATAAAACCTCTCAGTGTCTCGATACGGCACTCGCTTTTATAAAAGAGAAAGTTCAAAACAGCGCTCAAATACTTTTTGTTGGTACCGAGCCCGAAGCGGAGGAGGCGGTTCTTGCGGTTGTCGGCAGATTCAACATGCCGTCGGTGACCAAGCGATGGGCAGGAGGGATACTTACCAATTTCAAAGTTATTTCAAAGCGGATAGAGTATTTCAAAAAACTGAAGAGTGATATGGCCGCCGGCGCGCTCAATAAGTATACGAAGAAGGAGCGGCTCGGCATTGAGCGGGAAATCAACCGCTTGCGGTATCTTTTCGGCGGACTCGAAAATTTTGAGAAGCTTCCGGATGCGGTTGTGGTTATAAACGCACACGTGCATGATGCGGCAGTGCGCGAGGCGCGGATACTCAAGATCCCGATTATTGCTCTGACGAATGTTGACGCGAATCCGATGCTTATTGACTATATCGTTCCCGGAAACGACAAGTCGAGGAAAAGTGTGGAGTTTTTCTTGAATAAAGTTGGAACGGCGATGGCCGAGGGTATTGCGACGCGGCCGATAATTGAAAAGAAAGCGGAAGGGGGGCCGATGGCGGTTGCGGCAAAAAAGGAGACGGCGTAAAATTAGAGCTGGGTTTTTTTGCGAACTTGAGTCTTATTAAAAATGGCAACAACTGACGACATTCAAAAATTGCGTGATATTACCGGTGCCGGCGTGATGGATTGTAAGAGGGCGCTCATCGATGCAAAAGGAAATTTTGACGCTGCGCTCAAAATACTTAAGGAGCGCGGGCTTCTCAAAGTTGAAAAGCGTGCCGGACGGGAAACGGGCGCGGGGCTTATTCATTCCTACGTTCATAACGACAGGATTGGCGTGCTGGTTGATCTTCGCGCGGAGACGGACTTTGTGGTTCGTTCGGAGCCTTTCCAGAAATTGGCGCATGATCTCGCGATGCACATCGCCGCTGCGGCTCCGGAAAATACCGAAGCGCTGTTGAAGCAGCCGTACGTAAAAGACGAATCGAAAACAGTTGCTGATCTAGTGAAAGATGTGATTGGCCGCGTGGGGGAGAATATCGTCATCAAAGGGTTTTCTCGGATGGAGGTGTAAAAAAGTTGAAAGTTGAAATCTCAAAGTTAAAAATTACATGAAAAGAAGTGCATCGTTTTAAACTTTAAACTGCCATCCGCCCGGATGACCCGGTCGGACGGGCTTTCCATTTTGAGATTTACATTTTAAACTTACTACATGTTCCAGTTTATCGTTACAAATATTTTCATGGTTTCCTGCGGCGTGCTTTTGTACTTTGTCATTCGCACGTTGCCGCGGATTGAACCGGATAACGGCGTTCCGGATACGAAAGGATTTTTCGAGCGGCTGATCGTTTCTCGGATTCCGGAGCGGGTGGACGGTGCCGTGAACAATTTTCTTTTCAAATTTTTGAGGAAGACGAAGGTGGTACTCCTCAAAGTTGATAATGTGGTTGGCAAACAGATAAAGCGGATCCAGCCGGAGGTGAGTGGAAATGGAGAGAGTGGCGAGAAACATCCTATTGATTTTGTGGAGATAAAGGAGAAGAAGTAGAGCTAAAGGCGGAGGGGTGCTTTTTGGAGTACAGATATTTTCTTGCTAGAAAATTCCTCTTCCTCGCGTCGCCACGCTCCGGAAGCCTCCAAAAAACATTCCTCAACCTTTTGCCAAATACAAAGATTTATTGACGGGAAAGTGGGGGAGTAATAGGATAATTGAGGAATGCGTCGGTCGTATAGTGGTCAATTACTCGGGTCTGTAAAACCCGCGCCTTCGGGCTACGCAGGTTCGAATCCTGCCCGACGCACAAAAACAAAAGTACCCTTTGAGGGTATTTTTGTTTTTGTGCTTTGGGTGATAGGATTCGAACGGGAAAGGGGTCGGGAAAACGGAAGTTTTCCCGTGGCGGAAATACTAAAACCGAGGGGTTTTTAGGGAGTCCCGCTTTAGTGGGACGACGTTCGACTCCCTGCCCGACGCACCAAAAATTCAGGACGCCCGTTTGGGCGTTTTGAATTTTTGTGTACTCGGTGGCAGGATTCGAACAGCGGAGGGGGTCGGGGAACCGCGTTCGGTTCCCCGTGTAGGAAACTATTCGGAACCGAGGGTTCCGAAGGAGCGAAGCGACGTTCGACTGCCTGCCCGACGCACAAAGCATTTCGAATTTACGCCCCACTAACTTTTTGATAGAATGTTTTTATTCAGGAAAGGCCGAGAGTAATCTACGATTTTAATTAAAACTTAGTACACATGAATTATTATCTCAATGCGTTAAAAAAATATGCTGTATTCAATGGACGAATGCCAAGGAAAGAATATTGGATGTTCGCTCTTTTTAATTTAACAATTTATATTATTTTTGACATTCTCGATAAACATTTGGGAACAAAAGGAACATTCACTCTTCTTTATAGTTTGGCAATTATTGTTCCCAATATTGCGGCAGGAGTGCGCAGGTTACACGATATCAATCGCAGTGGGTGGTGGATGTTGTATGGCATAATTCCTCTTCTCGACATTGTATTAATCATTTTTTTGGTAATGGATAGCCAGCCTGGCGATAATCAATACGGGCCAAATCCAAAAGGGGTTGTTGCAAGCGTTTGATTTTCCATTTTTTTCTCTAACGTCAAAAACGCCTCGAGGGCGTTTTTGGTTTTTTGGCGACCCGGTATGGAGTATAATTATCTCTATGACCGAATACTTAAGCGAAGCAATTGTTTTGGATAAATCAGCGAATGGGGATTTGAATCTCCGGGTTTCACTTTTCACAAAAAAGTTTGGGAAGTTGGTTGCGAAGGCGCGGAGTGCGCGGAGGATTCTTTCAAAGCTTTCACCGCATCTTGAGCCGGGGAATGTGGTGCAGGCGCGGCTGATCGAGAAAAACGGGCTTCAGGTTGTGGATGCACTGAAGCAATCGCGACTTGAGACGAACCCAAGCAATCTTTATTTTTTAAATCAGATTCTTGCGGAGCAGGAGCCGGACATCCGGCTATGGCGGGCGCTTGTCTCGGGCGCCTCGGGCAGTTTCGACTGGGCGCAAATTCTCGAGATTTTGGGATGGGATCCGCGCGAAGCGGCATGCGCTCTCTGCATGCTTTCGAGCCCAGCGGCATTCAATATATCAAAGCAGGAGCTTTTGTGCGGCGGGTGTGCTTCAAAGTTCGCGCAAGGTAGCTTATTATATATATAAAGGAACAAACAACTGAAAACTTTCAACCAGTAACTTTTAACTAAATAACTTGCTATTTATGTCCGACGATCAAAAAATTTCTCGATCACCTTGGACTGCCTCGGCTTCGGGAGGCGGGGGTGTAAAAAAGCCGGCGCCCCGCCGCTCGGGGGAGGGAATTATTGTTGGAATAATTTTGATTTTTCTTGTCATCGGCGGATACGGTTTGTATCAACTCTTTTTTAGTCCGACTGGTCAGCCGGCGAGTTCAAAGATCAGCATCGAATTTTCAAAACCGGATCAGATCCTTATTGGTGAGCCGTTTACCGTTACGGTGAATGTTTCAAATTATTCGGACAATGTTTTAAAGAATGCGGACATTTCGCTTTTGTTGCCCACGGGCGTTTATTTCGTCGGTGAGCCCGATAGCAAGCGATTGTCCGATCAGGCGATCGGTGATCTTGGGCCGGGGAGTGTGAAGCCGCAGGAATTTAATCTTATCGCGCTCACCGGAGACGCCACCCGTCGTCTCGAAGCAAAGCTGACGTATGCCTTTTCCCAGACCTCCGGTGCGCAATATGAGAGCATGGGAAATTTGGACTTGCTCATTAATCAGGCCGCGGTGGCGATAAATTTGGGGCTTCCGCAGAGCGTGTTTAGCGGACAGGATTTCGACATTACGGTTTCATATTCCAATAACACCACTCACGATTTTAAAGATGCCTCTCTTGCGCTTGATTATCCGCCGACATTCACGTTCAAGAAATCGAGCGTTTCGGCTGATGGGCAGGGGAATAATTCCTGGAAGCTCGGTGATATTCCCGCAGGCTCGGCCGGTACGATTACGATAACCGGTGCGGTTGTTGCGCCCGAGGGATCGTTCTTCGACGTTGGCGCTTCGCTTTCGTCCGCTGTTTCCGGCTCGACGTACGAAATCGGGAAGCAGACGGCGACACTCGCGATTTCACAGTCGCCGCTTTCCGTTACGATTACTGCAAATGGTTCATCGGACTATGTGAGCCATACGGGCGATACCATTACATACAAAATTCAATATCAGAATAATTCCGATATGGCGATGCAGAATGTGAAAATACAGGCGACGCCGACCGGCGAATTATTCCAACCTTCCGGAATAAGCACGAATGGAAATTTCAATTCGCTTACCAATACCATTACCTGGTTTCCGGCGACGAATCAGGAACTTTCAAGTGTTCCGTCCAAACAAGGAGGCACCGTTAGTTTTTCCATTCCGGTTGCAGGTTCTTTCCCTATCCGACTACTTAGCGACAAAAATTATACGCTCAAAGTTCAGGCGCAGGTTGAGTCGCCGACGGTGCCGCAGAATATTACCGCGGACAAAACGGTTTCTATCGGTACGATTGTATCGAAAGTCGCAGGGAAGCTGGATTTTGTTTCGGAAGCGTATTGGGGCGATGCCGCTTCCGGGATTTTGAATAACGGTCCGTATCCTCCGCGAGTGAACCAGCCGACGCAGTTTACCGTTCATTGGCGGATCGTGAACTACGCGACGGATGTGAATACCGTGCATCTCTCGGCATATCTGCAGTCCGGCGCGCGTTTTACGGGTGTGGCGAAGAGTACGGTGGACACGAGCCCGGTATATAATCCGAATTCCGGTCTTGTCACGTGGGACATCCCGAGTATTGCGGCGACCAAAGGATTCATCAGTCCGCCTGCCGAGGCGATATTCCAGATTGAGGTAACGCCGGCATCGAATCAGGTGGGCAGCGCCGTCGTATTTCTTGGAGACACTTCGATACAATGGACAGATTCTTTTGTGGGACAGACCGGGCAGGGGACTGCTAAGGCGCTCGATACCTCCGTGCCAAACGACAAAACATTCACCGGCGGGGACAGGCGCGTGCAGCCGTAGTGACCAACCTTACAACTGAATGACAAATAACTTATGGCAAAGACGAGAAGATAATCAAAAATGTAATGGAAGAAATAATGCGCATGGTTAATGTGAACAGAACATTAGGCATGAGCCGGGCTTCGATTTTATTTTTTGCTTTCTGTTTCGGGCTGATTTCTTTTTTGCCGCAGCTCGCTCATGCCGACTGTATTCCCTGCATTAATGGCTCAGGACAGCAGGGGTGTCTTACTCCCGCATTGACCTGTTCGATTCCTCCGCCTCCTCCGCCACCGCCGAGCACCAACTGCCTCACTAATCCTTCAAGTATTACTAACAAGACTGCGACAGGACTTGCCACCATCAATTCTACTTTCAATTTCGGCGTCGGCCCGACGTGCAGTGACCATTGGACCGATATACATTTCGTGACTAATGCGGGCAATGTCCCGCTCGATCCGGCGACGATTGTTGTCGGGCCGGATCCGTATCCTTATGCATGCGGCCACGGTTACAACTATTCGGGAACGTCGCTAAACTACAGCGTTACGTTCTGCGACAACGCATTTGGTGAGACGGGTTCGATCGGACTTATCACAAACCTCACTATTAGCGCGCCGTATCCGAGCCAAGCACAGATTATCAACTACATAAAGCAAAACGGATACATCACGATCCAGTTAGGCAACTCAAGCCGCGTCAATATTCCCGCCGCGCCGCCTCCGCCGCCCGGGCCGCCGACGAATCTTTCGAGTGTGCTTTCGCTACATGAATATGCCAACTCGTCAGTCAATTTAAAATGGCTCGCGGGCACGAATCCCGATCCA
This sequence comes from uncultured Candidatus Saccharibacteria bacterium, assembly GCA_964418085.1. Classification (GTDB taxonomy): domain Bacteria; phylum Patescibacteriota; class Minisyncoccia; order UBA6257; family 2-01-FULL-56-20; genus JBBTYG01. The sequence continues at coordinate 10,211 of CAYQKB010000020.1, read as the reverse complement.
TCCCTTTCTTACGCTTCGTATTCGGTGGAGCGTGCCTCCGCGGCGAACCCGGACGCGTTTACGGAAATTGCCTCCGGTCTTACCACACTTTCCTTTACAGACTTCGCGTTGCACGATTTTCCACTTTCCTATCGGGTACGGGCGCGCCTAAGCGACGGCACCTATACCGGCTATTCGAATGTCGGCACGGTCTCGGCCTGCGCACATATTTCGGGAAGTGGAGCGAAAAAGATTGTGTTCAGGATCGGGGATGGCTGGAATATGAAAATCGACGGCTATGTCCAGAACGTATGGGATGCTATCAATATGGGCTTCGGAGCCGTCGATCCTTTCAAAAAATATATCAGTAAATTTTCGTTCTACATTGATTTAAAAGCACTCGATCAGAGCTCTTTAACACCGTATGGTGACAAATATAGCTATATAAGCGCTCTGACAGTAACAAGATCGTCAAGCTGCGGCGCGGATGCACAGGAGTATATTTTAATGTTTGGAGATCCCGCCAGCTATTTTGCATGGACTTTCACAGCTCCTTTGATTCCTCCGGTTGTATTTATGAATATGCCGAAGCTTGCTACGGTTTCTAATTTTAATCCTGCTACGATTTTGCATGAGAGTGGGCACGCATTGGCGAAGCTTAGCGACGAATATTTGATAGGCATATCGTCCATTCCAGACAGTCCGAACCCCGTGTTCGGCTATGACTTGCTTGGCGACACATTCTGGGACACAAATTGCACATTAAATCCTTTCATTGGTTTTAGGAATGAAACGACGAATCATATATATGGAGCACCCGACATATTCGGCTGTAGCTATGCCGCGAGCGCGGCCAGTTTTAATGCGTATTACCGTGCAAGTCCAAGCAGTCTTATGAGAGACGCTTCCCCGGGCAAAAAATTCAATGTCATCTCATGCGGGTACCTCATCGCCGCATTCAATAACGAACCGCTCGATAAAGCTCACGCCGAAAAGTATTGGCCGGAATGTCTGACTCTTGATACCGACAAAGCCGACATCCCGCCGGTTGTACCTGCTCCAGTTCTGACTCGTGTTACTCCGGCGGAAGTCGGAAGAATCGCCACGGTCTACGGCTCGGGCTTCACGCCGACGGGGAACAGCGTCCGATTCATAGTTTCTTCGGGCGGCGGCATCACCGGCAATCCTCCGGCAATTTACGAATTGAATAATCTTTCAAGTCCCGACGGCACGGTTTTAGCGTTCACCGTACCCGAAGGCCTCGGCACGATACCGACCAGCGGAGTTTCATTTCAGGCCGGAGCATTGAACAGCGACTGGAGCAATATCATAAAGTTCAAGAGGCCGAAGACGCTTATCACGGTCGGCGGGCTCGGCACTCCCTTGAGGCACAGAATATTTCCCTTCATGGACAGCCTTTCACCCGGAATAAAAATTCCGCTTCGCTTCAAGAGCGTAGCAAAAAATACCGTGCTTTTACGGCAAGAGATAAACAGACAGCTTACTTTAGGGAACAGAGTGGTTGTGGTCGGCCATTCGCTCGGAGCGGCCATTGCCTACAACATTCGCGATGAGTTCAAAGGCAAAGCGGTGGAGTTTGTTTTCATTGATCCGCCATATAACGACCCTGTCTGTAAAGTGCCGGTTTTGAATCTCTTGCCCGTGTTTCGCTCGGTGCGGTCGGTGGCCTGCGACGGCATCGGCGACGACCCGGCTTCCGTCATTTGGACGAACGGCAGCGGCCTTCTGCATTTCCTAAGCCACGACGCGTTCACCTTTCCGAATTATAGAAACAATCCTGCGCATCTGGGCGATCTCAAAAGATTGATAGAAAATATTTTGGAAGAAGATCAAAGCGACAGCCCTTCTTTTGTTCCCGTGCCGCCGCCGGTGACGCTCGGCGCGCCTCCGGTCATAAACGGTGTCCTCTCCAACGGAGTGCCGGTAAGCGCCATTTCGTCCGCCGAGACCGTTACTATCACCGGTTCCGGTTTTGCTTCGGTAGGCAATAACATACAGCTCGAAGATACCGAGAATCCCGATATATATTACGAACTATTCGACTTGCCTAGCGACGGAAGCACTTTATCGTTTACCGTGCCGTTTTCGCCCGTTTCTCTCGCGGACACCACGACCGGTAATTATTCTCTGGTAGTCAGTACACCTCGCAGCGATTGGAGCAATCCGCTCACAGTGGCAATAACCAACAATCCGCAGACTGATCTTGTGGGAGTGAACGATGTATTTCCGGCGATCGGGATTCCGAACGCTTTTGTTATAGACGGCTCCGGTTTCGCTCCGACTGGCAATAGAGTCCGGCTTACGCCTGTGAGTCAGATTTCCCGCAGTGATGCGCCTTCGAAAAATCTGGCATCTGCTATTTTTTCGATATACAAAAATTTCTCCAGCGGTTTGGCTTCGGTATTGTTCGGCAAGCTAGCCGGTATAAGCCCCGACCAGACCGGAAAAATAGATTTTTCGAAATCTTATTACATCACGGGTCTCGGAAGCTCGGGCAAAATTTTGACTTTCAGCGTACCGGCAAGCGTGCCGGCCGGAACATATACTGTTTCTGTGGCGACCCAAAATGGTGAGTGGGTTGCCACGGCGGATACGATATCCGTTACCAGAAATTTGCCTATTGCGAGCGGTATTTCTATCACCGATTTTGATCTTCCTTCCGTTATCAAAGTCGGAGACACCGTCCTTCTTCATCTTACCGCCACAAATAATACGAGCCAGGTATTACGCGCAGTGACGGCAAGCTTTTTTGACAAAGCCGGCTGGGGGAGCCAGATCACCTCTGATTTTGCACCTCACGAAACCAAGATTATTCCTCTAATCATTCATGCGAGCGCAAGTACTTTGGTTTCAAATCCTCATCTTTTCACTTTAAAAATCCAATCAGATCCGAACAATGTCTACAATTCTCGAGCTTTTATGGTGACGGTCCAACCTCTCACTGCTTCACTGCCGCTAAACCCGCCGCTCTCTCCGCCCATAACCATTGCCTTCAGCGCGAAACCCACAAGCATCTCTTCCGGCGGCTCCGCCACACTAACTTGGAAGAGCGCAAACGCCGAGAGTTGCCGAAAAGCATACGGCTGGTCGGGCAATTCATATCTTGCGGGCAGAGAAACCGTTTCAAACATCACTCAAACGGCGACATATGTGCTTATTTGCACGAGCAGATTAAGCGGTACAGCGAGAGCGCGGGTTACGGTGGCGGTAAATTCAAATCCTCCTGCCGCTTCCCCTCCTGTTATTCCCCCCGGTGCGGGGATGCGGATAACCGGTAACACGGGCGTCAGTTCCAATCTGGGCGTGAGCAAAAATATCGGCGTTGGTCAAAATATAGGTGTGAGTCAAAATATCGGTGAGGATGGGAATGTGGGTATGGACAGTCCGGTAAATCCAACTCCGCCGATCACCGCTTCTCCCTCGCTTACTCTTATTTCACCCACTGGGGGAGAGAGGTGGAAGCAAAATCAATCTCATATTATAGCCTGGCGAAGCGGAAATATTCCGAGCACAGCTCTCATTACCATTATCGCGCGCTGTTCTACGTGCGGAGCGGTTACATCTCAAAATGCCGGTAGTGGAAATTATGGACAAAGCGGAAATATTGCCGCAAACACCGGAGCGAGTGCGGGCTATAGCGGGAACGTTGGTTCGAGTTACGGCAGCAATGCGGGTGTTTCGGGAAACACGTCTCTCTCAGGAAATTCTGCTACTTTCATCTCGATGCCCTATCGCGACTATATTCTTTCTTCGGGGACTCCGAACGACGGATCGGAAACCGTTTCCACGGCCGACCTTCCCGCGGGAACTTATACTCTTGGGATACGAACGTCCGTCGGCGGCACTTTGGTTGAAAGCTGGAGCAGTGAGCTGTTCACGATCGCGCCCGCCTTTTCTTCTCCTGTCATTTCATCGCTTCACTGCTCTTTAACATATCAGACTTCCTTCATCAATTCGGCTGCGCAAGTTACCATCACTCTCACCGGCGGCACCCCCACTTCCTACGACGTTTATTCCCCAGGAGCAGTTCCTTCATTCCAGCATGTCATAGGAAGTGGAGCCTCGGTTGTCGTCACCTATCCTTCCCCATCCACTTATGTTGTTACTATAAACAGTGTGAATGGCGGTGCCCATGGCACTATCACCGATACGACGAGCTGTGCTAATGTGGTAAGATAAATTCTTTCATGGCTACCAAAAAAGTGGCGGATACGCTTATGGATAAGATTGTGAGTCTCGCGAAGAGGCGGGGATTTGTGTTCCCGGGTTCCGAGATCTATGGCGGGCTTGCGAACTCGTGGGATTACGGCCCGCTTGGCGTGGAACTCAAAAACAATATCAAGCAGGCGTGGTGGAGCCGGTTTGTGCACCAGCGGGACGATATGGTGGGTATTGATGCCGCGCTTATTATGAATCCGAAAGTGTGGGAGGCCTCCGGACATCTTTCGAATTTCTCCGATCCGCTTGTGGAATGTAAACATAAAGACTGTCATCGAAGATTTCGTGCGGATCAGGTAGGTTATAAAATAACAGAAGCCAAGCATGGTTTTTCTTGGGAAAAGATTTCTTCGGATGACGAAAAATGTCCAAATTGTGGCAAAAAGGCTGATTTTACAAATCCTCAAAAATTCAATTTGATGTTAGGGACTTTTATTGGCCCAGTAGATCCTCTCAATGAAATTTTTAATGCACTGCAAAATAAAGATTTTGAAAAAGCCAAAGAGGATATTGTAGAGATTTATTCAAGTGATTTTCATGACTCTATAGCGTATTTCCGTCCCGAGACAGCGCAGGCGATGTTCGTGGATTTCAAACAGGTGCTCGATACCACGCGGCGGCGGTTGCCGTTTGGTATCGCGCAGATCGGGAAAGCATTCCGAAACGAAATCACGCCGGGCAATTTTATTTTCCGGACCCGCGAGTTTGAGCAGATGGAAATAGAATACTTCATTGCGCCGCCAAAGAACGACAAAGAGTGGCAGAAGCACTTCGAGCACTGGCAGAATGAAATGAAGGAGTGGCTCAAGGAAATTGGGGTTGATATGACGAAAGTTCACGAGACCGAAATTTCGGATGAAGAGCGCGCGTTTTATTCGAAGCGGACGATTGATTTTGAATTTGATTACCCGTTTGGAAAAAAAGAGCTCTATGGTTTGGCGTATCGCACGGACTACGATCTTATGCAGCATCAAAATGCTTCAGGTCAGAGTTTGAAATATCGTGATCCGGAAACCAACGAAGAGTTTGTACCGCATGTTATCGAGCCGTCGCTCGGCGTGGATCGGACGGTGCTCGTGGTGCTTCTCTCTGCCTACGCCGAAGAGGGGGAGGGAGACAAGAAGCGCATATTTTTGAAACTAAAACCGCACCTCGCGCCGTATAAGGCGGCAGTGTTTCCGCTTCTTGGCAATAAGCCGGAACTTACGAAAAAAGCGCGCGAAGTTTATAACACGCTTCGAAAGAGATTCCCTGTTGCGTGGGATGACCGCGGGAATATCGGCAAGCGGTACTATTCACAGGACGAAATCGGAACGCCGTACTGTATTACAATAGACTTTGACAGCTTGGACACGGGGGCCGTTACAGTGCGGAATAGGGATACGGCGAAGCAGGAGCGGATAAAAATAGACGAACTCGCGAACTTTTTGCATAGTTCGATATACTCACTATAAATGGCAAAGTTTTTGATTAGAGGGGGTAAGCCGCTTCGGGGGGATATCACGCTCGCCGGATCAAAAAATGCCGCGACGAAGCTGATGCTCGCGTCGCTTTTGACCGACGAGCCGTGCACACTTACAAATTTTCCGCGCATTGGAGACACGGAAATTACGGAGGAGCTGTGCCGCAGTATCGGAAGCGAGATTTCCGTTTCGGGGAGTTCTCTTACCATTTCCACCCCGCTCATAAAAAATAATAAGGTAACATCTTTGAGCCGCCGGAATAGGATTCCCATCCTTGCTTTGGGGCCGCTTCTTGCCCGCGTGGGCGAGGCGGAGGTGCCTATTTTGGGCGGGGATAAAATCGGATATCGGCCGGTGAATTTTCATATTGAGGCACTTGAATCTTTGGGCGCGACGATTAAGACGACCGCAACAAGCTTTGTTGCGACCGCAAAAAAAGGATTGCACGGGGCTTTGATCGAGCTTCCGTTCCCGTCCGTTGGAGCGACGGAGAATTCCATACTTGCCGCGGTGCTTGCGAAAGGACGAACGGTGATAAAAAACGCGGCGCAGGAGCCTGAGATTATCAACATGGTTAAGATGCTCCAAAAAATGGGTGCGATTATCGAGCTTGGTGCGGAGCGGGAGATACACATTGAAGGAGTGGAACATCTCCGCGGAGTTACGCACGAAGTGCCGCCGGATCGGAATGAAGCGGTGTCTTTCGCGTGTCTTGCGATCGCAACCGGTGGGGAGATTTTTGTACGCGGGGCGATACAAGAAGACCTGCTTACTTTTTTAAATGTTGTCCGAAAAATGGGCGCGGAGTACGAAGTTGATTCTGGTGGAATAAAATTTCGCCGTTCCGCTTCGCCCGAGGATAAACAGGGTGAGCCGAGTTCGCTTAAGTCCGTCTATGTCGAGACTGCGGCGCACCCCGGGTTTATGACCGACTGGCAGCAGCCGCTCGCTGTGCTTCTCACGCAGGCGGATGGAGTTTCGACAATACACGAGACGATTTATGAAGATCGGTTCGCATATATCGCGGACTTAAATTCTATCGGAGCGAAGATCGAGACCTTGAAGGAATGTCCGGAGGGGAGGTGGTGCCGATTTGCCGCAAAGGGCGTACCGCACGTGGTTCAGATTTCCGGCCCGACGGAACTGCGGGGCGGCGGGAAATTTGTGGTGCGTGATTTGCGGAGCGGCATGGTGGACATCATCGCTGCACTTGTAGCGAGGGGGGAGTCCGAGATTGAGGGTATTAAAGAAATTGATCGCGGGTATGAAAAAGTAGATGAGCGACTTCGGAAACTGGGAGCAGAAATAGAGAGGGTAGGCTAAAAAAACTAAGCAGAGCTTTTTGAAGTACGGATATTTTTTTTACTAAAAAATTCCTCATCCTCGCGTCGCCACGCTCCGGAAGCCTTCAAAAAAGCTCTGTTTAGTTTTTTGCCTAGATGTTGGTTTGGGCACAAGAAATAAGGGGAAAATAGGGGTTGACGAAAACATAGAAATATGCTATTTTATTTGCATCAACATTGCGAAAGCTTGTTGGGCCATTAGTGAATTCTTCTCGAGTTCACATCGCAGACAACCGAACTTAGTCGGTTGCGCGATCCATGTCGGTAATGGGAAATCTTCTGAAAGGAGATAAAAATGAGAAAACAGAAAAACGAATTGTACCTTGTCAACTTGGCTAATCAAATGATAGCAGCGTGTGGGCTCCATATCGGAGTCGTGGAGACCTTTCTTAGACCTGCTAGATTCCGACAGGAGGTCTGGAATGATTTAGATGCTCAAACTTATCAGAAGTTTGGGATTCAGACCCTTGCAAAAATAGCTGCATTTGCGAGGCGCAAGGATGTCCCTGTTCCAACCCAACACATAACCGAGTATCGAAAAATTCCGATTGACGATGTCTGGGGTAGCCCAGAATATTGTCTTTCTGGTGCAGACGGTTATGATATGCTTCACGGAATCGCCCTGAACGTTATTGCGGGCGCGATTTTCGAAATACTCGCAACCGAAAGAGTTTTGCGGGTTGGTTCGAAAATAGGACTGGATTACAAACCTTTGCCCAAACTTGAAGAGTTCGTCAAAAAAGTCCGTCTTAGTCGGGATTCGCTGCCTATCTAAGGTAAGACAAATTTGGCCCAACACGAAAACGTGTTGGGCTGAACTTTTTTAACCCAAGCGATTTATCGCTCGTTTTTTTTCATTTTTATACTTTAGATTGACGCAACTTCGTTTTTCGCTTTAAATTACCTTATGTTTGTAAACAAGATTGGGATTGATTTGGGAACGGCGAATACCGTGGTTTTTGTACCGGGCAAGGGGTTCATTATAAATGAGCCTACTATTGTAGCGCTCACGAAGCCGGATAACTCCGTGCTTGCGGTGGGGCAGGAGGCGAAGGAAATGATTGGTCGGACGCCTGATGAGATTGTGGCGTACCGGCCTTTGAAGGACGGTGTCATCGCGGACTATTACATTACGAAGGCGATGCTCACATATTTTATTTCGAAAGCGACCGGATGGTTTCGACTTTTTAAACCTGATGTAGTTGTTTCTGTTCCGGCCGGTATCACGCAGACCGAGCGGCGCGCGGTGGTAAACGCGGCGCGGGAAGCAGGTGCGCGGAACGCGTACATTGTCCGCGAGCCGGTCCTTGCGGCGCTCGGCGCGGGGATTCCTATCAATGCGAGCTCGGGAAATATGATCATCAACATTGGCGGAGGAACGTCCGAGGTTGCCGTTATCGCGCTCGGGAATATTGTTGCGTGGACGAGCTTGCGCATCGCCGGAAATAAATTTGACCAGGCGGTGAGCGACTACGTGAAGAAAAAATATTCACTCGCAATCGGAGAGCAGACGGCGGAGAACGTGAAAATCCAGATTGGTTCGGCAATGGCGACGAAGGAGAAGATGGAGTACGAGCTTCGTGGCCGCGACCTTATAACCGGTTTGCCGAAGGATATCGTTATCAATTCAAATGAGATTGCCGAGGCTTTGAATCCATTTCTCATGGAAATTGCGAGCTCGATTCAGAACGTGTTTAATGTGACGCCGCCGGAGCTTGTGGCGGATATCATGGAAAAAGGAATCATCCTGTCGGGCGGGAGCGTGCAGCTGCACCATCTTCCGGAATTTTTTGAACGGTTTTTGGGCGTGCAGGCATATGTTGCCGAGGACCCGCTTTTTTGTGTGGCGAAAGGAACGGGAATCATTTTGAGCCATTTGGATACGTATAAGCGCACGTTGTTAAATAAACGGTAGTGTTGTCATTCCCGTGGAAACGGGAATCCAGATTTTTTAACCTGGATCCCCGCCTTCGCGGGGATGACAGCGGGAAATAAAAATGATCATCGGGCACAAAGAAATTATCAAAGATTTAAAAAAGCTTGCGGATGCGAATGAGCTTTCGCATGGCTACATTTTTTGGGGATCGGCGATGATCGGGAAGCGGACGTTTGCAGTTTCTCTTGCGCGGTATCTTGAAACAAAGGATTTTGAATCTACTCTCATTTTGCAAGATTGCGTTGTTGTTTCCCCGAATGAGAGCGGCACGATAGGCATTGACCAGGTCCGGCGGATAAAAAACTTTTTGTGGCAGAAGCCGGCAGTGAGTTCGCTGCGGACGCTTATTGTGGACGATGCCGACCGCATGACAACGGAGGCGCAGAACGCGATTTTGAAAGTCGCGGAAGAGCCGCCAGTGTCTTCTCTTTTAATTCTTATAACAAGCGATGCAGATGCGCTCAATCCGACCATTTCTTCGCGATTGCAGAGTATTTATTTTTCTCCTGTTCCGCAAAAGGAAATTGAAACGTGGGCGGGTGAAATATATGGCGATAAAAAAAGTGTTACAGAGGCGGTGCTCAAATCCGTCGGTCGGCCTGGGCTTACGCACGCGCTTCTTACAGACGAAGATTTTGCTGAGGCGATAGAGAATGCCGAAAAGCTGATGGGGCTTTCGGCCGAGAAACGCAAGGACTTCTTGAAAAAGCTTATGGACAGGGACGGATTTAATTTCGCAAAACTTCTTGACGCGCTGATACTCGTCTCTTCCTGGGGGTTTTTGAAGGACAAAAAATCAACTTTATGGCACCGACTTTTGCAGCTTCGGCATGATGCTGCGTATTTTAATCTCAATCCGCGGTTGCAAATAGAGAGTTTGTTCACATCCTTCAGTCATCCTCGGACTTGATCCGAGGATACAGAAAAAGAAGAATACTGGATTCCCGCTTTCGCGGGAATGACAGAAATGCGGTATAGTTTAGAAAATATGGCAACTTTGAGCGAGCAATATATAAAGGATTTTGATGTGGCGCTTCGCAGCGTTGTGGAAAAGCTACGGGAAGATATTCGCTCTATTCGCGGCAACCGGCCGTCAGTTGACATGGTGGAAAACATTGTTGTCAGTGTGTACGACCAGCAGCTTACCATAAAGCAGCTCGGGTCGCTCTCGGTGATTCCTCCACGGGCGATTCAGATCGGCGTGTGGGACAAAAGCTCGGTGGGGCCGATAGTGAAGGCCATTGAGGACGC
>CAYQKB010000019.1:0-21835 GCA_964418085.1 uncultured Candidatus Saccharibacteria bacterium | reverse complement strand
CGTCGTCTGCCGGGGGCTTTTCTCCGCCCAATGATTCGTGTATTGCTTTTCGCAGTTCATCGATATTAACTTCCTTTTTTTGTATTTTTCTGGGCTTTGGAGTTCTTTCTTGTCCCCTGGTATTCGCGAGTGACGAGATCGGGAGCGTTGCCGCCACCTCTTCTGCGCTCAGAGGGACCATTTCTTCGAGTAAGGGTTTTTTAACGGGGATCACAGGAGTCGGAAGAGGTTCCGCTGCCTTGCTCGTTTCGCGATTATCTTTTTCAATAAAGTCTTCTTCATTGTGATCGTGACTATGTTCCGTCTGAGGCTGAAATTCGATTCCGATTTGCGCGAGATCGGATGAATACCGCTCTTTTGGCCGCTTCGCGGATGGCATCCGACGGCTCGGCAAGGGCTTGAGTTCCCCGGATTCAATTTTTTTCAAACAATCTTTGCAATATATCGGGCGGCCAGGAATGGGCTCGAAAGGAACCGTCGTTGTCTTTCCGCAAACAGAGCACACTGCCTGCGTTTTTATTCCGCTTGCGCTTCCTCCCGATGCCGGCCTTGAAGACATCGCGCCTTCGTTCATCACGCCACTCCATTCGTTTATTTCATCTTCGACTACCTGCCTCCCTCGAGCGTATCGTTTCTGCGAAAGCTCTACGAGCGATGTTTCGCTTACCGCTGAAGAATCAACCTTGAGAGGCGGAATGGTCGTCGCGGAAAACGGCCGCGCCGTTACTCCGTCAACCATAAGCTTTATATATGCATGATAGTTCGGGAGATTTACGATGTCCTGAATCACAAATTCTGGCTCGAACTCGGACTCCAAAAATTCGGCGTCCGCCGCGCCAACACGGAAGACTATCATCGTCCCGACGTTACCAAAAATCGCGTCTCTTACCTTGGTTGAGGTGTCCGTGACAAGCTGACCGATATATTGGTGAGCGAGGATAAGATTAAGCCGATACTTTCTTGCTTCGGACAGAATTCCGGAAAAAGAATCTGTCGCGAAGTTTTGGAACTCGTCAACATAGAGGTAGAAGTCCACGCGCTCGTCTTCGGGAATACGAACGCGTTCCATGGCTGCGAGCTGGATTTTCGTGATAAGCATGGCGCCCAAGAGCGATGAATTGTCTTCGCCAATTCTTCCCTTCGACACGTTCACGAGAAAAATTTTTCCCGTGTTCATGACGTCGAAAATATCTATCGTGCTCTTTGATTGCCCGACAATATTGCGGATGAGCGATGTCGAAAGGAATTGTCCGACTTTGTTTTGGATCGGAGCGATGGCTTCGTTTCTGAAACGGTCTTGCCATCCCTCAAACTCGTGTATCCAAAATGCCTTCACCACCGGGTCTTTGAGATTCGCAATTACTTTTTGGCGATAGTCTTTGTCGGTCAATATTCGCGGGATACCGAGAAGAGTCGAGCCCGGTGTGTCGAGCAGGGCGAGAATCGCATTGTTTAAAATATATTCCATTCTCGCCGACCACACATTCGACCAAATTTTTGTGAAAATGCCCATGAGACCCGAGGCAACCAAATGTTTATACTTCGGATCGGGAAGCTCTAAAATATTGAAACCGATGTGAAAGTCCGTATCTGCCGGATTAAAGTAGATGACATCTTTCATCCGGTGTTCGGGAATTTTTGCCAAAATTCCTTCAACCAATTCGCCGTGCGGATCAACGACGCAAAGCCCTTCGCCGTTCATAATGTCCTGAACAATGAAATTGTTTAAGAGAGCACTTTTACCGGTGCCGGTCTTACCGACAACATACACATGCTGGCGGCGATCGTTTCTTTTTATGCCAAAAAGACGGTCTTTATTTCTAAAGTCCGTTCTACCAAAATAAATAACGTCTTTTTCAGGTTCAAGTCCCATGCTGATATCATTCTAGAACCCATCTTAAAAATAATCCAGCCCGCGTTATTACTCGCGCGGTGATATAATTTAACTCGACTTCGCAAACCCCTGCTTCCTATACAACTTCGTTTTGATAGCACGTTTCGTCCGCCTTCGCTGCCTACTCCGCCGAAGTAGCTTCGGCTACGGAGGCCGGAAAAGCTTCGGCGAGATTTCGAGTTGTTCCGTTTTTAAACAATTTCATTATTGTAACAACTCTCGCAATAGACCATCTCTCGCCGACTCGCCTCGCCGGCCTGCGCTTCGCCGATGGCTTCGGCAAGGCGAGAGCCTTCGGCGTAGCGCGGGTCTGGCGCATAACTTGTTTCAAATTCATTTGGACAAGGCTTGCTTCCGTGGAAATGTTTTGCGGTGTTTTTATATCCATTCGTTTTTGCCGCAGCTTCAGTAGACTGGCACATACATTTGCGATGCCATAATTTCAATGGATTCCGTAAATCAAAACGATGTTTGTGCCGGCATTCGGGGCATAGGCGCGGGAGGGCAATGCTATGCTGTTTTAAAAATTCGAGTTCCTGTTTCAGAATCCGATATGGCTTACCGCACTCCGAACAACTTATTATATGCTCATTAATTGCGTCTTCCGTTTCGAAAATGTCATCCGGAAGATTTTCCGCCTTGATCGTGGGTGTGTATCCGGCCGGCTCGGGATCGTGCCACGCGTATCCGTCTTCAAGCGCTTTTTCCTTGGTCAGCGGAAAATATTCCTGTGCGATCGTTTCATTGTACGCAAATGGCGAAATTTCTATCGGGAAAAATTCGCCATATTTATATACTCTTCCCTTTTTATCCGAGTATGGCATAGAGTTCATCTGGCTCATAATTTCCATCGCCAGCTTTTCGTATTCTTCTTTTGAGTACTGCACGTTTAAAATGCAATATTGTTTTTTCCTAACCCCTGCGCAACCAAAAAGGTTCGAGGAGTTTTGGCACCAGTCGGTGTAGATACAATCAGTATTTACATCGCCGTGGCATAAGAATTTTGAATTATAACTCTCGTAGCCGCCGCCAACCTGTTCGTAAATCAATTCTGCGTTAGCGCAGCCCAGCGTATCGTATGAATCGAATGAATTTATTGTGCGGATACAGAATTTTATGTTTTCACTCCCGTACAAATCGAAGGACTGTTTTGCATTTTTCGAGCTGTCTATGTTATTACCTGTGCAATTCAGGGTTTTTATCAAATTTCCGAATTTGTGGAGAGCTGGCTCAGCCACGTGGGCAAATTCTGATTTAAATTTTAAAAGATTTGAATAGGTTCCGGTTCCAAATTTCTTGATTTCCACTTCGTATCCTTCCTTCGTATATTGTTTATTGTGTATTACAAACTGCTTGTTTCGAAGGTTTGAGCTCATAAAACAGTTTTGACAGTTCACGCAGTCAAAAAGAAAAGCAGAGCTAATGCAATCGCGCGAGCGCACCATGAATTTGCATCTGTAATTTTTCGACGCATCGACATTTTCATAACACTGTTCAGAATCTTTAACTGCGAAGCAATCGAAAATTTCTTTACTATTATCAATATTTCGCGAATAGTATACGTTTTCCGAGCCCGCAATGACTGATTGCGAGAGATATGCGTTCTTGCTGTCGGCGGTATAATTGGAATAATCGCAGTTTATATTGTTATGGATATGGACAATGCCGATTTGCGGCACAGCTTTTAAAAGTTCATGGAATTGGGCGAGAAACGGTTTCTCGGGATTATATTTTTGCCCGTAGTGGAGCGGATCCCATTTGTCCGAATACCAGCAGTCCTTGCAGTAAACCGTAAAATGTTTATCCGGCGAGTACATTGAAACGAAATTTTTACCGCAGAGATCGCAGATGTCTTTATACAAGCTTCTTTCATTACGGAAACTCATTCGTCTTTGCAGCCTGCAATCCGGGCAAAATGTCGGCGGAACGACGTTTACCTTTTTATAGAAATCGAAGTCTTCGGGTTCGATCGTGAATTCTTTTTTACAGTTCTGGCAGATTTTATCGGTTGTATCGAGCATGGATTCTATGAATTCGATTGTATTCGTTTTTTCAAAAGACCGCCAGCCGCGATCGAAGTTTTAAATTTTTCCGGCTTGTGTGCCTTGAGGCGGACAATTTTAATGTGTTGAATTTCATTTTTCTCCATTCGTTTATGCAAATCCTTCTTGAGAGTTGTCTGGTCGTAGCCAAGGCAGATTATATCCGGCCTTACTTTTTTGATAATGCCGTACGTACCTTGCTCTTTATCGCCGAGTTTAACATGCGTTGGGATTCCCGTGAGTCGTACCCGAGCGAGGCGCCGGAGCTCGCCCTGATGCGGCTTCGCTTTTTTAAAATATTTAACCACGTCGTCCCGGGCAATAACGGCGACGAGCCTCTTTCCAAAAATACGCGCTTGTTTTAGAAACGAAATATGACCCTGGTGCAAAAGGTCGAATGTACCAAACACCATCACCACCGCTTTTTTATTGCTGCGGCCATGTCTCCAAACATTCTTTTTCATCCCTTACTGCTTTATCACCGTTGCCATCCACTCGCGATACGGGCGATTGAAGCGATGCACCTCGATCGCGCCGATAAAAGGCGTTGCGTATGAATGATTTTTTTCGACAAGCACTTCGATTTCCGCGAGATGATGCTCGAGAGTTTTTATATACATCCCCGCTTCAACGTGATTCTCGAATTTTCCTTCCCAATAATACATGGATTGGATAGGCCAGATGTTCACGCATGATGCGAGTTTCTTGTCTAAAATGAGCTTACCTATTCTTGTGGCTTCGGTGGTGTCTTTAAATGTGGAGTAAATTATGACCATGTGTTTTTTGAATTATCCCGTCATTCCCGCGCAAGCGGGAATCCAGACGCCGACCTTTTCATGATTATACGTCCAGGTTCCAAACGCGCACCTTTGACAAATTGAATAGAAAGTTTTACCATTTGTCCAGTTTTAAACCATTAACAATTAAACGAAAGCTGATTTGCATGAAACGATTATTACTCTTTTTGACTCTGACTTTTCCGGCGCTCGCCGAGGAAAAGCCGCAGGGATACCAAGTGTCCGGCAGTTTTTCGACAATGCTCCAAGAGCGGTATATCGGACTCCGGATCTCCCGGAATATCCACGAAGGGTGGATGTTGTGGAACGAACTCTATCTCAACCTGCCCGCCGGATTTTATGTGGATTTTTGGGACAGCTACGCGCTTCAGAACCGCGCGAACCATGCGGGCGACGAATTAGATCTCATGGCCGGTTGGCACAAAACCTTGCCTGCAAAACTGGAACTCGATCTTTCTTTCGCGCTTTTCAATCTCTATCCACTCAATCAGTGGTGGAGCGGAGATGTGGCGGTGGAATCTTTTTCAGTCGCACGCTCATTCCGACTTGGAGATCACGTGATCCGTCCCAAGATACAGCTTGATTGGATATCGGAGACTTCGGACTTTCGCGGCGGAGCACTTGTGGCATTGCCGAATGTTTCACACAGCTGGAACAATCCATTGGGCGTCAGGTTTCTAGCCTTCAATCAACAGGCGTTTATCGCTTGGGATGATGGATTCAAAAAACCAGGCGATGATTCCCAGGGAATCTTTTTCCGCTGGAGCGGCGGACTCGACTGGAAATTGGCGAACAACCTCACACTCACCCTTCCTGGCTTCACGGCACTTCTACCCATTCATCGCGGCAATGACGGCCGACGGCAGGAAACGTCTTGGAGCACCGCGCTTACATTTCGTTTCTAACCTGTCCAAGGAAGGATTTGAAGATGAAAAAGAAAACAGAATACAGAGCCGAGTTCAGCGTTTGCTCGAATGTTCTTCCCGAAAGAATCGTTGAGGAACGCTTTCTCTTGGATGATGGCGACGAAGCAGCATCCCGCATCGCTCGCCATGAACTGAAGGCCATGATCGTGGAACGAGAGAGCGGTGTCGGAAAATCGCTCCCAAAAGTCACTCTTCTTACTCTTTCGAGGGTTATGGAGGGATACATCCGCTTTCAGGTTCAGATTTGATTGCGGACTAGTTTAAAACAAAAGTTGCCCCGACGTACGAGTCGGGGCGATTTCTTTTTTATATTACCTCTTTTTGATAACAGCTTTCACAATAGACAATTTCTGGTCTGTCTGGTGCAAAATTTGTTCGGATATTTTTGCCGCACTTTGCGCATGTGCGGTCGAAGAGGGTGAACGGCCCTCGCTTTTCTATCCGTTCGCGATGGCGGCACTGGAAACATTTCCGCGGGATCGGGATCATCGCTTTTTTATACATCACAAGCTCCGGCTTTATAATTCGATAATTTCTTCCGCAGGAAATACATGCAAGGATTTCATTTACGATGGAATCCGGAATATCTTTTATATGATCTGGAATTTGTTCCGGCTTCATGGTTTCTTGTCCCTTCGTCATCGAGATATCATCCTGCCAGCGGAAACCTTTTGCGATCGCAGCTTCCTTTGTAAGCGGAATATTGTCTTGCCCGATTGCTTCGTTGTAGGCGAATGGAGAAAGTTCAGGAGGCATAAAAAGGCCGTACAGATTTTTGCTTTTTAGCTCCTCAATGATTTGGGCACGGATTTTTTTATACTCTTCCTCGCTATATTTTTTGTTGAGAATCGCATATTTCCCGTTTTTAATTCCATCGCAGCCGAAGCAATACTCGCTTGAGCGCATAGCAAATGAATACTCAATATCTTGGCAATTTTCTGCCCACCATGATCCGATAACGCGTGCTCCGAGCCCAATGCCCACGCCTTCAAGCATCAATTCGGCGTTTCGACCGTGGCCCAATAGATCAAAGCAATCTTTTGCCGATCGTGTCGAAAAACAATGCCGTATGTCCTCGCTCTGTGATACCTCAAAGCACAAAACGCAATTTTTTGATTCAAAAATAAAATCGCCCGACGAACCGACTGATTTCAGATTATTATTTTCGCGGCGCGGAAATTTGAGTGCGTGCTCCGCGAAACGCTTCTTCGCTTCTTCTATTTTAGAGTAGCTTCCTGCTATTTCCCCGACTCTCTTTTTCCATTCGTCTCTGGAAAGCGGTTCGTTAAAAAAATAATATGATTTGTGGCGGAGATTCACGCAGCCGAAACAATTTTGCACACTCGCGCAATTTAATAGAAGCCATGAATCGAGACATTCTAAAATATTTTGTCCCCATGCGATGCCGGCGCTGTTTTGCGTGTTTATACATTCGTATGCGCGCTCCGTTTCGTTTGTATAATAGGCGTCGAACGTGTCGCGGCAATTTGCGAGTCCCCTTGAATAGGCGCAATTTTCCCCGTGAGATGTATTGAAGCAGAGATAACAGTCCTTATTTGCTCCGGCGAAATTAGCGTACTCGCTATTGATGTTGGGGCCGAGCGATGGACTTGAATATGTGGCGGATTTCGGAACCTTTATCGAAAGAGTTTTTAGTTGTTCAAAAAACGGACGATTCGAATCGAAATCCATCGCGTATGATGCCGGATCCCACTTGTCGGATAGCCAGCAGTCGTTGCAGTAAACCGTATACGCCGATTTTGGGTGATACATGGTTATCACCGACCGGCCGCAGAGTTTGCAGGTATTTTTGTAGAGCGTGCTTTCGTTTCGATATGTCGCGCGGCGCATGAAACGGCACTCTGGGCATAGATTCGGCGGCGGCACACCCATCTTTTTGTAGAAACCGAGATCGGTGGAATCAAGCGAGAAAGAATTTTTACAACCTATACAATCTTTATTCTCCATATTACTTTTATTCTAATTTAAATCACCTCCGCTTGATAGCAGTGCTCACAATATACCACCTCCGGCTGCCTCGCCTCGCCGGCCTGCGCTTCGCCGACGGCTTCGGCAAGGCGAGAGCCTTCGGCGTAGCGCGGTTCAGGCGCATACGAAGTTTCAAATTCATTTGGACAGGGCCTTCCTGCATGAAAATGAGATGGTGCGACGCATTGGCACTTTCGATGCCATAACCGGAGCGGATTACGTTTTTTAAGCCGCTTAAAATGGCGAGTGTTCAGGCATTCTTGCGGAAGAGGGATATTCAGCTTTCTATAAAAAGAAAGTTCGCCGGGCGTGATGCGGAATGCTTTTGTGCAATTATGCTCTTCGGTGCTTTTGCCACCGCTCTCATCCCACGCACGGCACAAAATTATTTCTTTTGTTATATCATCCGGAGCTGAAGCAATGTCATTCATCAAATCTTTCCACGACCTGGTTGCCTCGTAGTTCTTTTGCTGCGTGTCTTCCCATGCGTATCCCTGATCAACCGCTTCTTTTCTTGTAAGCGGAAAATGTTCTTGCGCGACGGTTGTGTTGTATGCCGATGGAGACAATTCCGACGGGAAAAACTCGCCGAATTTATATATTCTGCCTTTTTTATCCGCCCATGGCACCGTGTTCATATGCTCAATAATTTTGGGCACCATTTTTTCGTATTCCTCTTTTGAATATTGCACATTCAAAATGCAATATTCTTTGTTTCGCAGACCCACGCAGCCGAAGAGGTTCGAAGATGAATAGCAGTTGTCGCAGCATGTTAAATCATGGCAGGCATTCCAACATTCGTTTATAAATCGCATCCGCGAACAATCGTAGCCGCAATTTCCGGTTTCATAGATTAGTTCGCAATTTCGCCCCCAGTAGGAATAATCCATACAGTCTTTGGAATTGAAAATCATGAGCAAATTTTTCCCGCGTTCCACTCCCCTGCTCTGATAGGAATCCTTCACGTCTTTGCAGTCGGTGAGCCAGTTGCCGGAAGATTTTATACAATTGGTTTCTATCATTGGCTCGCGGATTGTTTTCTTCACGAGCTTTTCAAATTCGGCGGCGCACGCGGCAATGCCTTCCCGCGTGTCCAGTTTTAGTTCTTTGATTTTCTTTTCATATTCTTGTTTCGAATACGGTTGATTCAAAATATAATACTGCTTGTTGCGCAAACCAGTGCAACCAACGCAGTCGTTGCAGTTTCTGCAATCGAAAAGGAAATAGGAATTTCTACATTGCCTCGCTTCCCGGCAATACTGAACTTGATAACAACCGATGCAGTCTATGCATTCGTATGCGAGTTGCGATTTGTCTACATTAAAACAGTCCATGCAGTCCTGCGATTCGGAAAGCGTATATGAATAAAATGAGTCTTCATTATAATTTGCGCGGACGACTTGATAGCAGTTTTTGTTATAACTTGCACGATTGCAATATTCACTTCCCATTGCGTCGCCCTGCTGGACACGTTCCGCGCGGGGCACTTTTAATTTTAATTCCTTAAACTGCTCAAAAAACGGCCGATTGAAATCGTATGGCGTGCCGTATGAGAGCGGATCCCATTTGTCGCCGCGGTAGCAATCAAAACAGTAGACCGGAAACGGCGTTCCCGACGGGTACATTGCAACTATATGTTTTCCGCAAAGCCCGCAGGTGTTTTTATATAGATGCCTTTCGTTTGCAAAAGAAAGCCGACGCTGGAATCGGCACTCCGGGCACCATGTCGGCGCCGGGACTTTCATCTGTTCATAGAAACCAAAATCGTCGGGCTCTATAGTGAAGGATTTTTTGCAGTTTTGACACTGGCGTGTTTCGGAATTCATTGGATTATGGTGCGAAAGGATTTTTCCTTGCAGGCTTTGACGAAGCGGCAAGTTCCTGAATTCTTTTTCCTTCTTCTTTCACAATATCGCTTTCGTAGTCGCCGCTGTGCGCCGTTGCGCCTTCGTACGACGGCCGTTTTTGGTCGAGGTGGAGACTGAATCTGACGCGCGCGGGGCTTTCCGCAATATACAAATGAAACCGCGGATAGGGCTGGCCCATGAGCGGCCGGACACAGTTTAATTCTCCCCTATCCGAGTAGCCGATTGGTTTGTAGCCGAGGAGCCGGACGAGGGAGGTGATATTTTCGCGGGAGTTATTCTGAATTTCGAAAAGCATAAAAAGGGTACTGGATTCCCGCCTGCGCGGGAATGACAGAATTAAATTAACGGTTCGGGGGTCCCATCCCCCTTTTTCTCGGCGGCTTTTTCGCCATTACCAGATACTTCGTTTTTTCCTTTTCCTTCGATGATCGCTTTTTCCTGCGCGCTCCTAATGATCGTGGATTCTTCTTCTTGGATAAGTTTTTTGGCCGCATCGGCGGGAATGGTATATTTTTCCCGCGAACGATCTATGATTTCTTTTCTAAATGATCGGTGGGTTGCCGGAAGCACTTTCAATGTTTCTGCGGAAAACGGGTCATAGCTTTCGCCATCAATCATCATCTTTATATAAAACTCCTGCATGCCGAGGTTTATCATATCCTTCACATCGAAGATCGGGGCGAGTTCGGGCTTGAGAGTCGTGGCATCATCACCACCGACGCGAAAAACAATTATACTGCCGACGTTGCCCAAGACGGCTGCCTGCACCTGCGGAATAAGTTGACGCATATATTGGTGCGCTACCGTAAGACACATGCCGTATTTGCGGGCTTCGCTTAGAATATTTTCGAATGTCTCGGTGACCAGATTGTGAAACTCATCCACATACAGATAAAAATCTACGCGATCTTTTTCCGGAATCGAGGCGCGAGCCATTCCAGCCTGCTTCAATTTTGTAATCAACATCGCGCCGAGGAAACTGGAGTTTTCTTCGCCAAGACGTCCTTTTGAAAGATTGATGAAAATAATTTTTTTGGTATTCATCATTTCCTCCAGATTTATTTTATTTTCTTTCTGTCCGAAGATATTGCGCAGCAGCGGATCTGACAAAAACTGACCGAGCTTGTTCACGAGCGGGATGATGGCATCCGTGTCAAACTTTTCCGACCAGTCCGCAAATTCAATCGCCCAGAAGCGTTTTACCATGTCGTCCTCGATATACTCAACAACTTTCTGGCGGTAGTTGCGGTCGGTGAGCATGGAGATCATGCCTCGCATCGTGGCGTGCGGGTAATCCAAGAGGGCAAGCGTTGTGAAGCGGAAGACGTGCTCAAGCCGCGGCGTCCAGTTCGCGCCGAACTGCTTTTCCATAACTTCGATAAGCCCTTGCGCAAGCTGGTGCTTAAAACTTGGATCCACATTTTGAAGCGGATTAAAGGAAGCTGGATATGCCATATCAGTTGGATCTATCATCACCACGTCTTCTATCCGGCTTTCGGGAATGAAATCGAGCAACGCTTCAATCACGTCCCCGTGCGGATCCATGAGGCACAGGCCTTCGCCGTTCGCGACGTCCTGCCGAAGCAAAAGCTCAAGCAGCTTTGACTTCCCGACGCCGCTTTTGCCGATAATGTACAAATGCCGACGGCGATCACGCCGCTTGATGCCAAAAATAAATTTCTTTTCTTCGAGGGCAGCGACATAATTTGTGCGACCAATAAACGAGACTTCGGTCGGATCAAGCTGCCCGTAAATCGGCAGATCGGGCGGCGGTGGCGCATATTTGATGATTTGAATTTTTCCTGCTTTTGGCATAATAAAAAGTTTAAAGTTGAAATCTCAAAGTGAAAAGTTTTTTGTCATTCCCGACTCGATCGGGAATCCAGAGTTTTAGTACTGGATCCCCGCTTTCGCGGGGACGACATTAAGTAATGTCGTTTAATGTGCTTGTTCGGCACCGGGCGGCTCGCCCAAAAGTCCGAGCTCTTTCAAAAATGCTTCATATCCAGCGACTGCTTTTTTGCCGTCCTCAACCGACACCACAAAGCCGGGCGTATCGGTCAATTCTTTTTTCAACTGGTGTGCTGCAAACACGTCTTCGTCATGCTCAAGTTCATCAAGCTCGAGATTCGACAGTTTTTCGGGAAGATCCGCGCCCTCAATGCCGAGCTCTTCGAGGGCATCATTTGTAAGATTATCCGCTTCGATAATTGCGAGTTTTGCCGCTTCCGATGAGTTGATCGCCATTTTTCCCACAACGCTATTCCAGCGCTCGAGCACAACTTTCTCCCGAACCGAGAGGAGCTGCTTCGCTTTTTCAATTCCGAGGTCAAAATTTGGCCTGTATTTCATACTGCGTCTCAGCGAATATATAAGAACTATAATCGCGGCGATGTCGAGGAGACTGAAAAGCAGAATTAAAAAATTTATAAGTGGCGAGACAATCTGCCCATTTAAAACATTCATAAACCGGTTTGTATTCATGATTCGTGAATGCTATTATTATTTGTATTTTTCCATTTCCTCCTCGCCGCCGTAGATCGGGAGACCCGATGGCGGGCTCATCTTTCTGCTGTCGACTCTCTTCAGGTGAGGCGCGGTAAGCACGAGGAAGGTCGGCGGATGGAAAATAGTTGCGATTGACCGATTGGTCAAAATGAATTTCCTTGAATGAAAATTCCAGTTGAACCAATGACTCGTCAAAAATTTCCCCATGAACGTATGATGCGGAAGCTCTCGACGATGATAATCCATAAGCAAGCGCTGCTTTTTATATTCATTGCGGGTTACCGGGGCGATATGCGGCCAGTGCCATATTTTTGTTCTTGTACTCATCGCTTCATTTCGGACGAACGAGTTTAAATCCGCCGATGCATATTGATTAAATATTCCCATGATGCCGCGGCGAGGGAATGTGTCGTAATACAGTTCTTTCGGTGACATGTAGATAAAACGGATGACCGTTTCAAATGCAGGCTTTGAAAGATTTTCTTCGATTGCTTTCAAAACATCCGTTTCTCCGGGAGTTCGTAAAAATGATTTTGTAAACCCGCCGAATTCACTGTCCTTCCCCTCCCCTGCTTTTTGTATCGGGAAATGCGGCAAAATTCCTTCGAATTCGATCTTGCGCTCGTATGACGATCCGCCTGACTTTTTCTTCTTCGGATCTTCCTTTAACCGCAATTGTTCAACAAGGTCTTTAAATTTATCTTTCCATTTTGGGTCAGCGGGCTCAAGAAGTATTTGAACCGCTATCACTTCTTCCTTCTTTATTTTGCCGAGCACCTCAAGGGCAAGCGATATCGGATCGTATTGCTTTTCCTCTTCCACGGCTTCGAAATCGAGATAGCTTTTTATCGGATATGCATCCTTCTTCGAAAGCACAAGCTCGCTTCCCCACATATCATATCCGCGCTGGTATAATTCGCCCACGTTTTTTGGAAAGCGCTTTGTATAGTCCTCCGCATCAACTATTTCCAAATCTGGATAATAAGAATAGAATGCGGCTTCGATCAAGTCCCGTTGCTTTTTATAGAAGCGCATATAGAAATGAACTTCTCCCCCAAAGCTCACCATTTCAAGCGAATACCAACGCGTCACCTCTCCATCGATCCAGATTTCGCCAAAGTCTCCGGCATAATTACGAAGAGCATGCACAGCTGAAAGTATCTGCTCCATGGCTTTCGGGCTTTTCCTGACTTCGCGCGGCATGCGCAATTCAACAAGAATGAATTGAGTTTCTTCCTTATATTTTTCCTGCTTCCAAAAAAGCCAGGTTGACTGCGTTATCGGAAAAAGAATTGCAAAAAGAAGGCCTGTTCCCAAGAGCAGGAACAGATCCTTCGACGCCATAATAAAATTCAACATATGTTTATTTTTTATTATACCTTAAAGAAAAAATCTCTGCATGTTATCCTCGCGTAGGCGGGACTCCAGAAAGAAATAAAAGAAAACCTGGATTCCCGCTTCCGAGGGAATGACAGAAATATATAGTTTTGATTTTGCTATGCTTCCCGTACCTTATAACTTCCATCAGGAAGACGCTCAAAAAAGCTCTTGTTCTGAAGGTTGATGATAACCGTGTTGGGCTTAAAAAAGCGCTGTTCATTTACTTTCGCAACTATTTCCTCGGGCGAGAGTGGACCGTTCTGTTTCAAAATTCTGTGTATCACTTCGCGAGCAACACCGGGTTCGTACCCATGTTCCTTTAAGCCATACATTCCCCTGCCGACCAAAACAAATCGCGCATCTTTAATGAGCTCATTATGCACCGTAGGCGCAAGAGCAAGCTGGGCACTCAATTTTGTTTCGTTGATGGCTTTTGTTATTTCCTCAAAATGGAGCGGTTTCTCTTTTTTCTTCAATATGAGATAAATCCTGTCGCGAGTCGTCCGGGGATTTATTTCCGGCCATTCGCTCAAGCCAACATCACCGAAAGGATTCGAGTGTATCTTTTTCGTAATGCTCAAGATATGGTCGGCCGCAATCTTGGTAATTCCCTTTGTCCGAATAAAATCTTCGAGATGTTTCTTATAGAGTCCGCCAAGCGCGTCCTGTTTTTTATTCTTAAGGAAAAGCGTCCACTCGCGAACAAGATCCTTCGCTGTTTGGAGTGATGCCTTATCCGCGTAGTAAAACGGTTTAAACTCTTTATCATCCTCGTAGGAGAAAAGCGATCCAGACGCCTCGACAAGGAGCGCTATCTGGTTTTCATCTATTCCATCGATAAATTCTTTTCCATACGTAAGAAGGGCGTTTTTTCGGATTACGCCGCCGCAATTTTTTACATACTTTCCAAAACGATTAACAATTTCGGTGGCATCGGTGTTTTTTAAAATAAATTGCTTTATCTCTACGAGTGCGGATTTTTCTATCTGCCGAACACGCTCTCGCGTTATGTCCATCTTGTTTCCAATAGACGCAAGGGTCTCAACTTTCTTGTTCTTTCCAAGCCCGAAACGCGCTTCAATAATCTCCCGTTGGCGGGGGGTAAGATTTGCAAGCAATGAATTAATTATCTTTGTTGCGGACATCATGTTTTTATAGATGTTTTTGTAGAACCTGTCCCAAAATATATTCGGTCTCGATACTGGCCATTCTTGGGTGATACAAGAAGCGACGACGAAGTTGTGCTGCACGCACTACGAGGAGGAGTCGACGCAGTATCAGCCGAGAATGGCCGTATCCCGAAGGGTTGCGGAGATTTTCTCGTCCCGCTTCGTTGCAACTCAGTCGCAGTGGAATAAACCACAGCTTCCTCATTGCGCCTCGCGGATACAATAAAATCTCTCACAACGCGACTAGAAGATATTTTGGGATAGGTTCTGGTTTGAATTATAAAACATTAATCGCTAATTCGTCAACCCCCTCTGTGCAAAAGTCCGGAAAGCTATATATACCAGGCCTTAAATCAGTTTTTTATATTTTTGCCCCCAACCATAAGAAGTCCGGGGCTTGCTATAAAAATGGATGAATAGATACCCGTCGAAACACCGACTATGAGCGTCAAAATGAAGTAATGGAGATTTACCGGACCCGCAAAATACAAACTCACGAGCACGAGAATTAGCGTGAATGATGTATTTATGGACCTGGCGAGCGTCTGGTTTACGCTTTCATTAATAATCTCGGCAAACTTTTTCCTGTCGCGGTGGAGAATAAGATTTTCTCTGATTCTATCGAAAACTACGATCGTATCATGCACGGAAAATCCCATGACGACGAGAAGCGCTACAATAAAGTTTCCGTCTATCTCGACATTCAATTGATGTCCAAGAAATGCGAGGAGACCCGCGGGAATCGCAACGTCATGGAAGAGCGTGAGAAGAGTTACTATTCCATACTTCCAGGAACTTATCGGACGGGACGCTTTTCGGAATGCATACGCGATGTAAAGCGATATTCCGATGAGCGCGAGTACAAGCGCGATGATCGCATTTTTCCGGAGTTCGCCGCCGATCGAGGGACCAATGGACTGGAAGCTCAATTCCTCAAATGAGCTGAACTTACTCTTGAGTGTTTGTAAAAATTTCTGATGATCGGCTTCGTTTATCTCTTTTAACCGGACGAGAAAGATATTATTCGGTGCGTCGAAGTTTGTAACCGCTTCCTCATGGCCAAAATTAGTTTGAAAAATATTTTTAATATTCGAAACTGCCGACGCTCCATCATTCACTTTAAATTGCCATAGTGTTCCCCCGCTGAAATCAACCGCTTCTTTGAAACCGAAAAGGAGTATGCATGCTATTGCCGCACCGACAGCGATTGCGGAGATGGTAAAATATATTTTTCTTCGTCCTACGATGTTGAGCATAGTGGTTAGTGGTTTAGTGGCTTTTTGACTGCTGACTGCGTTCCCTTCAGAAATATCCGGAGGAAGAGCCGCGTAGTGGTAATCGCGCTAAACAAGCTCACCAAGACACCAATCAAAAGCGTGAGCGCAAACCCTTTCACGAAGCTTGAAGTGAAAAGATATAAGATGATTGCCGTGATAATGGTCGAGATGTTTGAGTCGCGGATTGATGGCCATGCTCTGCGGAATCCTTCCTCCACCGCTGCCGCTTTCGTAAGCCCGCGCTTTAATTCTTCTTTAATGCGTTCGAATATAAGCACATTTGCGTCAACGGCCATGCCGATGGTGAGCACAAATCCGGCGAGGCCGGCAAGCGACATCGTGAAAAGCGGAATCAATTTAAAAAGTCCGAGCGTGAGGGCGATATATATGAGAAGCGCGAACGAGGCGAAGAGGCCCATCATGTCGTAATACATCAGCATAAATATCATGACAAGGATGGTACCGACCGCGCCCGCTATGATGACTTTCCGGAGCGAGTCCGCGCCGAGCGTCGGGCTGATGGTTTGCTGATTGATAAGCGTGATCGGCGCCGGAAGAGCTCCCGCGTTGAACCGCTGCACAAGCTGAGTCGCTTCCGTTATTGAAAACTTACCGGTAATCACGGCATGACCTCCGGATATTTTCTGCTGAACCGTCGGCGCTTCTATAAGATTGTTGTCGAGAAAAATTGCAATTGGTTTGCCCACATTCCTGCCCGTCATTTCCTCAAATATTTTCGCTCCTTCGTTGTTAAAAGAAATCGCGACCTGCGATGCTCCTGTGGTCTGGTCAAACGTGAGCTGGGCGCCGGAAACATAGCGGCCCGTAAGGTTCGTCGGAGTGAACGTTGTCGAGGATCCGTTTTGCTCGACTTCGCGGAAATCCAAAAGCGGTGTCTCCCCTATTTGATTAATCGCATCGCTGATATTTTTTATTCCCGCGAGTTCAACTACCAGCTGGGCATCACTGCCGGTTTTGGCCGTATAAATTTGCGGTTCGCTCACGCCGAACAGGTTTACACGCTTTTCGATGACGTCGCGAATACCGCTTACGACAGAATCCTTGTCCGTTTCTTTTACTTGCGAGAGGTCTATTTTATACACCAAATGGCTTCCTCCTATAAGATCGAGTCCAAGCCGCCACGGGAGCCACTGTGCTCCCAAAAACTTTGGATATACGAACACCGAGGCAATAACCGCTACAATGATTATCAGAGTCAAAAAAAATCCGGGGTTCTGTCGCATGGCGATAAGTGTATAAATATTTTTAAAAAAAGTAAAGTTGTTCACGCTTTCCTTCCCTCTCGCTCCAGTGGTCTGTACCAAGTCAAGAAATTAAAGAGCGGGAACTTTGGTTTTCCGAATCCCAGCTGTTTTAACGCGCCCGCTGTCGTTCGAGGAGAATGGCCGCAGAACAGAAGCGGCCGGGCTTACGCGCATATTACCCATGCCACAGTAATTTGATTTTAAATCCTATTTTATTGTCCATCAACGATGAATTTTTATTTGGGTTGAAGAAAAATTGAAAAAAAAATAAAAACCCGTACAATAAGTGTGCGGATAAGCGCCCATAGCTCAGTCGGTAGAGCAGCTCCCTTTTAAGGAGACGGTCGCAGGTTCGATTCCTGCTGGGCGCACAAGGAAATTTCCATTTGACATAAAAAAGGGCCGCACCACGAGGGTACGGCTTGTTTTAGTTTCGATGAAACACTGATTTACTCCACGGTAACGGACTTTGCCAAGTTCCTTGGCTGGTCCACGTCGGCACCTTTCAGTACCGCCGCATAATACGCGAGAAGCTGCAGGGGAACTGTGTAGACAAACGGGGTGAGGAGATCATTCATCGGCTGGAATCTGACTATCTCCATATCCGGCGACGGATTTATTCCCGTGGCGGAATCCGTAAGGACGTAGAGCCGGCCTCCGCGCGCGCGAACTTCCTCCAGGTTTGATCTTAATTTTTGAATGTACCCGTTTCGCGGCGCGATGGCGATGACCGGCATGTTTTCGTCCACGAGCGCGAGCGGTCCGTGCTTCAGCTCTCCCGCCGGATATGCCTCCGCGTGAATGTAGGATATTTCTTTGAGCTTCAGCGCGCCCTCCATGGCGACGGGATACATCGTTCCACGCCCCAGATAGAGCGCGTGGTCTTTCTGGGCGATCACTTCGGCAAGCCGCCTGATGTCCGCACTCTTCTCGAGCGCAGGCTCGATTTCCCGTGGAACCGATTTCAAAAGAAAGACGAGTTCCTTTTCTTTTACTTGTCCGTTCCTTCGCCCACGCGAGAGCAGGATGGCGAGAATGAAAAGCGCCGCAAGCTGCGTCGTAAATGCCTTTGTGGAGGCAACTCCGATCTCCGCCCCTGCCCGCGTCATGAACACGGAATCAGATTCGCGCGTGAGCGAGCTGCCCTGGACGTTGCAAATCGCCGTAGTGTGAATATACCCGAGCGTTCTCGCCTGCTGCAGCGCCGCAAGAGTGTCGGCAGTCTCTCCCGACTGGGAGATTGTGACAAAAAGGCACTTTTCCGGCACGGCACACCGGCGATAGCGGAATTCGCTCGCAACCTCCACGCTCACCGGAATTCCGACGAGCTCTTCAATCCAGTGCTTGGCAATGAGCCCGGCATGAAAGCTTGTCCCACAGGCGACTATCGCCACGGACCGGGCTTCGCAAAACAACGCTTGTGCCGATGCACCAAACGCGGCATCGGTGATGACATCGCCATCAATCCGCCCTTCGAGAGCCCTCTCTATCGCTCGCGGCTGTTCGAAGATTTCCTTCGCCATATAGTGGCGATGATTGCCCTTGTTCATGACCGATTCAGCGATCTCCGAACGTGTAATCGGCCGCACGACTTCCTGCCCGCCACTTCCGTAGACGACGATTTTATCAAATCTGATATCCGCGATGTCGCCGTCCTCGAGGATAATGAACTTGTTCGTCCTCGAAATGAGCGCGGTCATATCGGACGCAAGGAAGTTCTCGCCGTTTCCAATTCCGATAACGAGCGGGCTGCCGCGCCGTGCCGCGAGGATCCGGTCTGGCTCGTCGCGAGCGATAATGCCGAGCGCATACGTGCCTGTAATTTTTGCGAGTGCGAAGCGGACCGCCTCCTTCAATCCATAACCCAGCTCCAACACTTCATGGATTTTGTGCGCAGCCACTTCCGTATCGGTCGTGGACTCGAATACATAGCCCGCAGCTTCGAGCTCGGAGCGCAGCTCTGCGTGATTTTCGATAATCCCGTTATGGACAAGCGCGATGCGATCATGGCTCGCGTGCGGGTGAGCATTCTCAACCGACGGCTGGCCATGCGTGGCCCAGCGGGTGTGCCCGATGGCCACCGATCCCGCGAGCGGCTGCTCTTTCAACCCCGCCTCAAGATCCTGTATTTTTCCTTTCACGCGCAAGCGCTTAAGAGATCTATCCTCCCCAAAAAGCGCGATACCTGCGGAATCATATCCACGGTATTCGAGGCATTTCAACCCTGCGAGCACAGAGGGCACAACATTTCCTTTCCCAATCGTCCCGATTATTCCACACATATTTTTTCCTTCCTTATTTTTAATTTTCAACGTTCGAAAAATGGCTTCCGTAACATCCGTTACGGCCAAACTATCAACTTACAGATATGGAGACGGCAAAATCCTCGTTTTATTACGGCCGCATCCGGTTGGCACGGCTTGACGTTTCTATATAAATATAGTATCTTAGTGCCACCATTGAAACGTAGTAAATGGCACCCGGCACGGCGGGGGTTAAGACAGACCGCCTAGGTGTTGCTCGATGAGCAATGCCGTTCGTTCTTTGACAACGATGTTGTCAGCAAAAAGAAAGAAGTCCAAATGAAAGCTAGTCTATACCTGTCAGTAAGAACCGAGAATGAAGTCGCAGTAATTTATTCATCCCGCGCGGGCACAACGAGAATGGATTTTTTCGGGGCAAGCTGCAGAGCAAGCGTGCGTCCGATGACTCGATACCTGGATTCAATCACAATCTCGCCTGAAAAAGGAAAAGATGGGGTGGTTGCTTTTTCGGTGGAGCATTACGCGGAGCAGAAACAGGGCGATTATCTGAAAACAACACTTTTCGCTCCAATCACATGGAATGGAGACAAGGTGCAAGTGAATCTTGATGCCCCGTTCGTTCCGCACCCTGACCGGCTGGCCCAGATCGAATGCCGTGATGCCCTCGTCGTAACTACAAAGGATCAGGTCTTTGCTTGTCGAATGCCGTCCGTCCTGGGAGACAAAGACACTGCAAAAGAAAAAGAGGCGCTTATTAAAAAGGGCTACCGCCTCGTTGACGATGCGAATCTTCTTTGCCGATTCCTTGTCGAGCAAGCAACGCTCGGAGACCTCGAGGCGGCGGCGACGCTCGACAAGCGCTCGCAGATGGAGCGGGAACTGGCGGAGTGCCGCAACGAGCTTGAAGCTCTGCGCTTCCAAGCTACGGAGGGAGCCCGCCTGACGGAACGCTTGGTCGAAAAAACACGACTCCAATCAGAGACCTGCGAAGGGCTGAATGGCGAGCTTGTGGAGTATAAAGCTGAACTCGTAAAAGCAAACACAGTCGTAACGAACCTCGCGGAAAAGTATGCCGAGCGGGGAATTTTGCTCGAGGAGAAAAAGCGAGAGATCGAGGAGTGTAAAGTCAAATTCAGGAAAGAACTCGCGATGCATTCCGTTGCAGTAGCTCAACTCAAGGAGCGGGAAAATGCAATCGAGGGCATCCTTCTCAACCGCGCTCCGCATCACACGCTCTTCGGCTTCTTGCCGTGGGTCAAGGTGAAGAAGATCAAGACCCGCCTCGGAATATCCACTCGCGAGCCGCTCCAAAAACTCAAGAAGATGTGGAATAGCATCGAGCTCGCCGGCCTCGACGATTGATGGCCGGTTCTGGCAACAGCTAGAAAAGTAAAACTTAAATCAAAAAAGCCACGGTGCGAAGAACGCTCCGTGGCTTTTCAATTTTCTATTAACGGGAAATAATCCCTACTCCCCTTTTTCGATTTCTTCCAATAGCTTTTTTCCTTTGCCGCTCAATTTTTTCGGGGCTTTGACGGTGAAGTTCACGAGCAGGTCGCCACGGCCGGAGCCGCCGAGACGCGGCATGCCCTCGCCTGCAACGCGGAGATTTTCTTTAAGGTTAAAATGCGCCGGAATTTCAATACTCACTTTTCCCCCGGCGATTGTCGAAATTTCAATCTTACGGCCGATTAATAGGTCAAAAATGTTCAAATCTTTTTTGGTGATGAGGTCGTTCCCCCGGCGTTCAAACACATGATGCTGCTGGACCTTTATACGGACATAGAGATCACCAGCGGCGGAGCCTTTATCCCCTGCCTCGCCTGCGGATTGTATTTTTATGAGCTGATCGTTTTCGATGCCCGGGACTATTTCAACTTTTATATCCCGATTGCCGGAAATTTTTCCAACGCCGTGGCAGGTGGCGCATACTTTATTCGGGATTTGCCCGGAGCCTCGGCACGAATCACAGAGCTTCACCTGCGAAAAGCTGCCGAAGAATGTTTTTTTCTGTTCGCGGATCTCTCCCTGGCCACCGCACGTGGAACACTGCTTGAATCCGGCGGCGGCATCGCCACCTTGCCCCTTACACGTCTCACAACGCACGAGCGTTTTTATTTTTATATGCTTAACCGTTCCGCGAAACGCTTCCTCGAGGGTTACCTCTTCCATTGTTTCGAGATCCGCTCCCCGTTCGTACGTCCGCCTGCGCGGCTTCACGCCGATTCCCTCGAAAAATGATTCGAAAATGTCGCTGATGTCGCCAAAATTTGCGCCGTCGGCCGAGAAACCAAAATCTCCCCAGTTTTGGCCACCCGGGAATCCCTGGAATCCGCCTTGACTTGCTCCGCCGCCGAAGCCCATGTTCGGCTCCGCGGTTCCGAACCGATCGTAATTCGTCCGTTTATTTTTATCGGAGAGCACCTGATACGCTTCGCTGATTTCTTTAAACTTCG
>CAYQKB010000018.1:0-22646 GCA_964418085.1 uncultured Candidatus Saccharibacteria bacterium | reverse complement strand
ACGCGTACGGATAATCCTCGTGGTGCGACTGCATCGCCTGAATAACTTTTTCGTTTATTCCATATTTCTTAAGTATCTTCATGCCGAGCTCGACATGCGTACCTTCAACTTCGTGGTCAATCGCTTTTCCGATGTCGTGCAGTAGCGCACCCCTCTTTGTAATCTCAACGTTAAGTCCCAATTCCGCCGCCATCATGCCTGCAACATGTGCCATTTCCACAGAGTGCGTCAAAACATTTTGTCCGAAGCTCGTTCTGAAATGAAGCCGACCCAAGAGCTGGAGGATTTCTTTAGGCAAGTCGAAGACATTCACCTCCTGCGCCGCCTGCTCCCCTATTTCCTGCGTGCGCTGCACAATTTCGGCTTTTGCCTCCTCAACTTTTTCTTCGATTTTTGCGGGCTGGATGCGGCCGTCTTTGATGAGCTTGTCGAGTGCGAGGCGCGCGATTTCACGGCGATACGGATCGAATGACGATATCACAATCGTGTCCGGCGTTTCGTCAATTACGAATTCAACTCCCGTCGCCTGCTCGAGCGCGCGAATATTTCTGCCTTCACGGCCGATAATTTTTCCCTTGAAGTCTTCGTTCGCGAGCGGATAGGACGTGGTCGTCATTTCGGAAACATGCGAACGGGCAAAACGCTGAAGCGCAACCGTAATAATATCAACCGATTTCTTTTCCACCTCGTCCCGTCTTTCCTTATCCAGCTTTTGTACAAATCCAGCGAGATCCTGCGATCGAGTTTCCCGTATCTGCTCAAAGAGCTTTTCCCTTGCCTCTTCGGCGGTCAACTTGCCGATGGTTTCTAGCTTTGCCTGAATACCTGCCTCCGCAGTTCGCAAACTTTCTTCCTTCGCGCGGAAACCATCTTCCCGCCTCCTCAAATCCTCTTCACGCTTACGGAGCATCGCTTCCGCCTCGCTCTGTATCACAAGTTTTTTATCGAGCGATTGCTCGCGATCGCGAACGCGGTGCTCCATCCCCTCAATTTCCTTTTTCCGGTTCTTTTCTTCGTCCTTTATTTCCACCAAAAAGGACGCGGCTTTTTCTTTTCCTTCAATCAAAATTTCCCGCGCCTTCGCTTCGGCTTCTTCGACCGCTTTTTTTGCTTTTTGCTCGACCGAACCGAGCTTCTTAGCCGCTAGAGACCTTCGAACCAGATAGCCCGCCCCGAAGCCAACCAAAATACCCACCACTACAAATAGTGTTGTGTTGTCCATTAGATTTATAATTTTTTCCCAAATTCTTCATATTATGTGTGAATTTTTCAGGAATATTCGTTTACCTTTAGTGAAGTATAGCCTAAAAGTCGCTATTAAGTCAAAGGTTGGTATCTAAATGTGATTGTTCGAAAAATCCGTTATTATTAGATTATTAGCTATTATGGATGCCCAAGAGATTTCGATATTAAACACCGCTATTAAACGATATTCGACGGAGAAAGCGGCTAATTTTTTCTTTCTTCAAATCGGCTCAAATGACGGAAAGACCGGAGATCCAATTTATAAGTATGTGAAACGCTATCACTGGAAAGGCGTCCTCGTAGAACCTGTGCCATATATTTTTAATAAGTTGCGCGACAACTATAAAAATTCGAAAGGATTGATTTTCGAAAATGTCGCCATAGCCCACCGGAATGGCTACAGAATATTCTATCGAATAAAAAAGAATAGCGAGCCGAATAATCCGTATTGGTACGACCAACTTGGATCGTTCAACAAAAGAGTTGTTTTAAAACACAGAGATAGAATTCCTAATTTTGATACATATCTTTCCAAAGAAAAAATTAAATGCATTTCATTTAAGAAATTATTATTAAAACATAAAATAAAAAAGATTGACCTTCTCCATATCGACACCGAAGGCTACGATTACGAAATCATAAAACTTATACCCTTTGATCATCTGAAACCAGCAATGATTTTATATGAACACACACATCTCAGCCCACTTGATACAAAGAAGTGTCTTGCCTTACTCAAGAAGCTGAACTATTCAATAATTCCGATGAGGAAAGATACGCTCGCATATTTAGTTCAGCATAGTGCGAAGCAATAAATCTTGTCGATTTGCTTCATATTCCCATTGCATATTCTAACTTGACAACCACATCCCGCGGGAGTATAAAGATAGGGTAAGTTCCCAGATCCGCCAGTTGGCGGATTTTTTAAAAATGACACTTCTGAGTGTCATCCCCGCGGAGGCGGGGAACCAGATTTAAAAAAGAAAAACCTGGATTCCCGCTTGCGCGGGAATGACAGAAATTATATAAATTAACTATCATGCTTAACATAAAAGAATTATCCCGGGCGTTAAAACAGGTTGCCGAAGAAAAAGGCCTCGAGCCGGAAAAAGTTATCGAAGCGATTGAGTCTTCAATTGCCGCCGCGTATAAAAAAGAATACGGCGAGCGCGGAGAGATAGTAAAAGCAAAACTCGACTTAAAAACAGGTGAGCTTATTTTTTCACGCGTTAAAACCGTCGTGGATGAAACGACTATCCGATTTGTCGAAGAACAAACCGAAGAAGAGAGGAAGGCGAACCCAAATCCGGAACCGGCTGCCGATTCAGACGAAGTAAAGCTTCCGCGGTACAACGAAGAGCGGCATATACTCCTTGCCGAGGCGAAAAAGATAGACCCGAAAGTGAACCTTGGCGACGAAATGAATTTCCCACTCGAAACACGCGAGGACTTCGGCAGAATTGCAGCGCAAACGGCGAAGCAGGTTATTCTCCAAAAGCTGCGTGAGTCCGAACGGGATTCAATACTTAAAGAGTGGCACGACAAAGAAGGAACAATCGTGAGCGGCATCGTCCAGCGTTTTGAGCGCGGGCACGTGTATGTTGATCTTGGACGAACCGTGGGCGTGATGTTCGGCAACGAATCAATTCCGGGCGAGCATTACCGTTCCGGAGAACGGCTCCGCTTTTTGGTACTCGCGGTACAGGAAGACGCGCGGCTTCCGGGCATCATCCTTTCCCGCTCTCACCCGAAATTCGTCACTAAACTTTTTGAAATGGAAGTGCCCGAACTTGCCGAAGGAATCGTGGAGGTAAAATCCATCGCGCGGGAGCCGGGCAACCGCACCAAGCTCGCGGTGGTCTCAAAGAGCGAGGGCGTTGATCCCGTTGGAGCACTTGTCGGCCAGCGCGGAACGCGCGTGATGGCGGTGAACAACGAACTTGGCCAGGAAAAAATAGATATTATCGAATGGTCGGAAGAATCCGAGAAGTTCATCGGCAATTCCCTCTCCCCCGCGAAAGCAACATCGGTTGAAATAATGCCGCGCCGCGAAGCGCGGGTGTATGTCCCCGAGGATCAATTGAGCTTGGCAATCGGAAAAGGCGGCCAAAATGTTCGCCTCGCCGCGAAATTAACCGGATGGAAAATAGACGTCCGCTCGCAGAATCGTCCCGAAGAAGTACAGGAAGGTGGAATCGCCGATTCGATCGCAAAAGAAGAAGAGGAAGAAAAAGAAGTATTGGGAGCATAAGTGCTCATAACAAGACATCTTTTCAGAACCCGCTCCGGCTCGAGAAATTTAACTCGCTCCCGACGAGAACATGCCGCCCCGTCGAAGACTCCGGGTACACGGCATGTTCTCTATTCGCTCTAACATTTCTACCTCGCCTCTCACGAGGTTCTGAAAAAACATCTTTGATTCGCTTAGTATCAATAAAAAAATAAGTTAAAATCGAGATTAGACAAAAACAAGAAGGTATAGTACAACTATCTTTATGAATAATTTATGGTTTCCTATTATAAGCGGCGTTATTGCGGTTGGTTTTGCGGGGTTTTTTGCTTACCGGATATGGAAACAACCGGCGGGCGATCCAAAAATGCAGGAGATTGCGAAAGCGATCCAGGTTGGCGCAAGCGCGTACCTCAACCGACAGTATAAAACTATAGGCACCGTCGCCGTGGTAGTCGCGGCGCTTATAGGCATTTTTATAAATACAACCACGATGGCCGGGTTCATCGTAGGAGCAGTTGCATCAGCTCTCGCCGGATACGTCGGCATGAATGTTTCCATTCGAGCGAATGTGCGAACCGCCGAAGCGGCAAAGTCTGGACTCAAAAAAGCTCTCACGCTCGCATTTGAAGGCGGATCGGTAACCGGTTTTCTGGTTGTCGGACTAGCACTTCTTTCTGTTTCTATATTTTATGGGATTACCCGCGACGTAACGGCTTTAATCGGCTTGGGCTTTGGCGGCTCGCTTATCTCGGTATTTGCACGGTTGGGCGGCGGTATTTTCACAAAAGGTGCAGATGTGGGAGCGGACTTGGTAGGAAAAGTTGAAGCGGGAATTCCGGAAGACGACCCGCGAAACCCGGCGGTCATCGCGGACAACGTCGGCGACAACGTCGGCGACTGCGCCGGCATGGCGGCGGACTTATTTGAAACCTACGCGGTCTCCGCCATCGCAGCCATGATATTGGGACACCTCACGTTCCCCGGATCCAACTCGTCTATCCTCTTCCCGCTTATGGTCGGCGGAATCGCCGTCATCGCATCCATTGTCGGCGTCTTTTTCGTCAGACTTGGAAATTCCCAAAACATCATGGGTGCGCTCTATAAAGGACTTATTGCCGCAAGCGTACTCGCGCTTATCGGATTTTTTGTGATCTCGGTCACGTATGCCGATCCGGTAAACCAGATAAATCAATTTGGATGCACCGCACAAAACAGCGGAGCGACATTCCCCTGCGGCCTTACCTTCTCCTCGCTTTTCTATCCGATGCTTGCCGGAATTCTTGTAACGGCATTCCTTGTTCTCATCACTGATTACTACACATCGAAGAAGTTCCGGCCGGTGCGCTCAATTGCGCAGTCTTCCGAAACAGGACACGGCACAAATATCATCACCGGTCTTTCCGTCGGTATGGAATCAACCGCACTTCCCATCATCGTGATCGTCGGGGGAATCCTCACCGCATATAATTTCGCGGGGCTCTACGGTATCGCGCTCGCTACGATGAGCATGCTCGGACTTACCGGCATTATCGTCGCAATAGACGCTTTCGGCCCCATCACCGACAACGCCGGCGGCATTGCGGAAATGGCAGGATTGCCGGGCAACGTGCGAAAAATTACTGATGCACTTGATGCGGTCGGCAACACTACAAAAGCGGTTACGAAGGGTTATGCAATCGGCTCGGCAGGGCTCGCGGCCGTGGTGCTCTTTGCCTCATACGTGCAGGACTTACAAGCAAAAGCCGGTGGCACCTCGACTGCGCTCGGGGCAAGCGGAATTTTGCGATTCGATTTGAGCGATCCGCGCGTTACAGTCGGGCTTATGCTCGGCGGCATGATCCCATATCTTTTTGCTTCGATTTCGATGAAGGCGGTCGGCAAGGCGGCGTACAGCGTGGTGAAAGAAGTGCGGAGGCAGTTTCGGGAAATTCCGGGCATCATGGCCGGTACCGCAAAGCCGGACTACGCGACGTGCGTGGACATCGTGACCAAGGCAGCGATTAAAGAAATGATTATTCCTGCGCTCCTTCCGGTTGTTGCTCCGATAGTTGTCGGCTTCGCACTCGGAAAGGAAGCGCTCGGCGGGCTGCTCGTTGGCTCAATCGTTACCGGGATATTCGTCGCAATCTCAATGACATCCGGTGGAGCGGCATGGGACAACGCGAAGAAATATATCGAGGAAGGAAACTATGGCGGCAAAGGCTCCGAGGCACATAAGGCGGCAGTAACCGGAGACACGGTTGGCGATCCATATAAAGATACTGCTGGCCCGGCTATTAATCCGGTTATCAAAATTATCAATATCATTGCACTTCTTTTGGTCTCGTTCCTGTAACCACTTCTTTATCAGCTCGTCTCCATTTTTAGAGAGTGCTCTCTTTTTGCATTTTTAAATTTTTCGATTAAAATATAAATACTATGAACCTTATACCAACCGTTATAGAAAAAACACAGTTCGGGGAACGAGCATACGATATCTATTCACGGCTTCTTAAAGAGCGCATTATCTTTTTGGGTGGGCCGATTAACGACGCGGTCGCAAATACCGTAATCGCTCAATTGCTTTTCCTCCAGCATGAAGATCCAAAAAAAGAAATCATGCTCTATTTGAACACGCCGGGCGGATCAGTGACCGCGGGCATGGCGATTTATGACACGATGCAGTTTGTGAAACCGCCAGTTTCCACCATGTGCGTGGGCATCGCAGCCTCGATGGGCGCGTTTCTGCTTGCCTCCGGCGCGAAGGGCAAGCGGCTCGCGCTTCCGAACTCCGAAATACTTCTCCACCAAGTGATGGGCGGCGCGGAAGGGCAGGCAGTAGAAATCGAGATTGCAGCGAAGCAGATTCTCCGCACAAAAGAAAAATTGAATCAGCTGCTCTCAAAACACACCGGCCAGCCGCTTGCGAAAATCGAGCGCGATACCGACCGCGATTTTTGGCTCACCGCTGAGGAAGCGAAAACGTACGGACTGATTGATGAGATTATCAAGAATAGTAAGTGAGGGCTCTGGTTTTAGCTTTTTGGGAAACGTTCTCTGATTTCTCCGGCGGAAATCAGGTACTCGCCCTCGCTCTGGCGATCCATCAGAATGGATACCAAGCCACCAAAGCTCCGGGATGTTCCCAAAAAGCTAAAACCTCTGCCTAAATTAAAACCTTGCTCCGAATAGCGGATGAAAACTCATACTTCGCATGCTTTTTATTTTCATCGGATCTGATAAGATTAGATCAGTTCACTATAAAAACTTAATACGAAAAAGAAAACTGATTATGAAAATGACCATTGCCGAATTCTATAAACAAATTGAACAAGAGTATGGCGCCGACGTCGCCAACGCGTTTCTGCTTCAACTGCGCACCTCTTCTGCGGAGATAACAGTCACAGAAGCAATGGACCTACTTGACCGGGCGTTGCTTGCTGGCCAGCCGCC
Source organism: uncultured Candidatus Saccharibacteria bacterium (assembly GCA_964418085.1). Taxonomy (GTDB): domain Bacteria; phylum Patescibacteriota; class Minisyncoccia; order UBA6257; family 2-01-FULL-56-20; genus JBBTYG01. The sequence goes on along the minus strand of CAYQKB010000018.1, from coordinate 15,736 downwards.
TTTGGCGCCCGGGTTTGGGCGAACGGATTCGGTTCCGCCGCAACTTGAAATGTCGAAAGGATTGCAGAAAATTTTTGAAAATCTGAAATCTGTCCTACCGTCCTTCGGCCGCACCAATTCCCGTCACATCGAAGGAAAACTGCGATTCCGCAAAAAGTAGCCTCGCTATCTCCCCCTAGCCATACCACCCGCCCTTTTTCATAATGGAACTGGGCGGCTTTTTATTTTTTTGAATGCTTGATAAGATAAACGGATGCAGAACCGCGAAGAAGCAATACAAAAACTCCTCACTCGGAATGTCGAAGAAGTAATCGAAAGGGACCATCTTGAAGCCGCACTTCGGGGTACAAAAAAACTACGAGTGAAGCTAGGTATTGACCCCACAGCTCCCGATCTGCATCTCGGGCATGCCGTCGTACTCTCTAAGCTACGAGAATTTCAGGAACTTGGCCACAAAATTATTTTAATTGTCGGTGATTTTACCGGCAAAATTGGCGACCCAACCGGCCGATCCGCCGCACGAGTACCTCTTTTACAGAAAGAAATTAAGGAGAATATGAAGCACTATATCGCGCAGGCAGGAAAAATACTCGATATCAAAAAAACCGAAATACATCATAACAGCGAGTGGTTTAAAAAAGAAGGCATCGAAAAAATGATGGAGCTCGCAGGCGCCTCGAGTATGCAACAAGTATTGCGGCGCGCCGATTTCAAAAACCGCCTCGAGAAAGAGGAAGATATCACCATGCTTGAAGTTCTCTATCCGTTGCTACAGGGATATGATTCTGTCAAAGTAAAAGCCGATGTCGAAATCGGCGGGACTGACCAAAAGTTCAATCTTCTCATGGGTAGGCGGGTGGAGCGGCATTTCGGAATGCCAGAGCAAGACGTTATAATGGTGCCGCTTCTTGAAGGCTTAGACGGAATCAAGAAAATGAGTAAAAGCGCCGCCAACTACATCGCACTGGGAGAGTCGGCCGAACAAATGTTCGGAAAGGTAATGATGATGCCCGACGCTTTAATTCCAAAATATTTCATGCTTTGTACCGATCTCGAAACGGAAGATATAGAGAAATTAAAGAATGAACTTGCGGGCGGCACAAATCCAAAAACCATAAAAGCACGGCTTGCGTTTGAAGTAGTTTCCCGCTATCATGGCGAGAAAAAAGCCCGAGCGGCGCAGGAAAATTTCGATACGCTTTTCTCAAAACGGTCTACCCCGAAAAATTTGCGGGAGTTTACAGTCGGGAAATCGGAGATTTCAATGCTCGATCTTGTCCTTTCGGTGAACAAACCGATAAGCAGAAGCGAAGCGCGGCGGCTTATCGAACAAGGCGCAGTGGATATACATGGCGCACCAAAGAAAGATCCGAATGAAATTGTTTCCATTTCAGACGGAGACACGCTCAAAATCGGGAAGAAAACATTTCTCCGTTTGCGCCTCTAGAACCTAGAAGTTATACCCACCACGCAGACGCGCCGAAGTGTGCTAGAATTTCCATATGGATCCCGTTAGAAACAACCCATTTATGTCAAAAATTGATATTTGTATGTCAGTAATAAATAAGACGCACCAGTCATGCGCTGAACTCACGGAAACGCATGGCGTTTCCTGTCTCTAACGGGATGGAAAATCCATTTGATAAAAAACCGTGGGCACTCGTCATCTCCCTTGGCGCAATTGTTGTGCTCATCCTCGGAGCGGGAGTACTTTCGACATACTACAACAGACTACAGTCACCCGTGGGAGCAATTACCCTCCCCGACTCCCCCTATTCGGTGTCATGGGATGACGGTGTGCAAACTCTTACCGCCGCAGGGCCTATTTCCCGGCCGGCAAACGTGAAGCTGTCTCTTCTCGACGTCCATGCATCATCAATCTCGCTCGGTGTTGAAACAATGACAGCGCCCGCCCTTGCTTTTAATTTAGGAGCTCTCATATCAATTTCTTCCTCGACGGGGAAAATATGCGATTGGAAATTCCCTATATATCTCCGGCGCGTTACCGACGAGAATGGGACTCTTGCCCCGCCACAAGATTCATATTTCACCCCAACGGAAAATAATACCTGTATTGACCCGGCTAAACCGATTTTTTTGGAAAAAGAAATTATTTTCCCTGTGTCCGCATCCGATAATAACCTCCTTTTCACCACTGGCGGGTCATCTAATATCTTTTTCACGATTCACGTGTCCCCCACCGGCACTATTGATGTAGAGCGCGCGCCCCAGGAAATTCCCGGATAGAGACAACTCTCCTGCTCCATTCTGTTATTGGCGGATTTGATTCATCGAGTGGCGCCTTTTCAAATTTTATTTGACTCTCATGGCATACCTACCTTACTCTAAAGATGCAGTGTGGGTTTTTTGTTGCGCTCTACCTCGGGTTTGAGCAACACACTCTGCAAAACGGCGGGCCTCCGGCTCCACACAGAGCTTGAGCGCCCGCCAATTATTTTTTATAAATTGAGGAAAGTGGTACGCGCCTCCGCACAAGCGGGTAAGGGGAAGCGAACGTCGCTTCGCTCCTTCAGAACCCACGGTTCTGAATAATCTCCTACACGGAAGGGGCAGTTTGCCCCTTCCGACCCCCTCCCCTCGTCCGATTCCCCTATCCATTCTTGCCGAAAATGAAAACACCCATCTTGCGATGGATGTTCTCATTTTAGGTGAGCGGGTAAGGGGAATCGGACCCCTGTCATCAGCTTGGAAAGCTGAGGTAATGCCATTATACGATACCCGCGTTAGTATTTCTTAATGAGCGAAGCGAGTTTAGGAATCCTTACGTCTCGCTCGCCTCGCTGAAGCTCTGGCGAAGCGGGCCGACGCTTTCGAAGGTGGACCTATTTAGCCCCTGGCGAGGCATGCCCGTCTTTGAAACAAGTAAATCTTAAAGCGTAAGCTCTAAATTTTCAAGTTCTCGTCTTGCTAATTTCGGACAAATTTATTAGAGTTGTATTCAAATGAAATCACGTCGTTTCAAAGTAATTATTGGTTTCGCCGTGCTCCTCGGAGGAGGATATACTGCTGTCGCTATGTGGAAAAATTCCGGAGCGATTCCACCCGAGCTTTCAAATGCACGAATTCAAGGCGCGCTTATTTCGGAAAATATTGTTACGCTTTCAACGAAATCCGTTTCGGATTTGAACACTATAAACCAGCTTGATAAGGAAGGCAGATATAGAGAAGCTCTCGCGCTTACGGAGGGCGTCATAAAGCAAAGCCAGGAGATCCGCGACGAGGCAGTAGGACTCTCGGACCAGATCGGCACGATGACGAAATCCCTCTCCGGCATTCGATCGCTCGAAGCCAGACAGGCATTGCTTGATGCAATCACCAATCGCCTTGCACTCGTGAGCCGGCTCATAAATTACAGCGCGGACCTTGGCCAACTTTTGGATGTGCTCAAAGACCATTTCTCCGGAGGGGTCTACAAGAGCACCGATGTGCCACATCTCGTTGATCAAATAAATTCCGAAGTGAACGCAATCAACAACTTTAACACACAGGCGACGCAGTCAATGGATAAATTTGATAAGATAATAGGGAAATAATTTCTAATTTTCAATTACCAATTTCTAATGAAAGTGCTTGAACTTTGTTTAGAAATTATATATTAGTTAATTAGAAATTCCGCCTTTATAAGCGGTTGACAGGGCGCGTAGCTCAACGGTAGAGCAATCGTCTTATACACGATCGGTTCCTGGTTCGAATCCAGGCGCGCCCACAAATACCCGATTGGGACTGTTACAATATATGTATGAATATCGGGATTGATTTTATAGGAGTCACAACACCGTTCTATTGCAACGATGGGAAAGGTAATTTTCTTCTTCATAAAAGAAGCATTGAATGCAGGGATGAGCAGGGCAGATGGGACACCGGCTCCGGTAAATTAGAATTTGGATTAGCGCTCGAGGAAAATGTTTTGAAAGAAGTTTTTGAGGAATATGGCTGCGTTGGGGAAATTCAAGAACGCCTGCCCGCACATGATATTTTTAGAGACCAAAGCGGTGTGAAGACGCACTGGGTTGCCGTTCCGTTTTTTATAAAAGTAAACAGAGATGAGGCAAAAAACAACGAGCCAGAAAAGATAGATGAGATCGGCTGGTTAGCCCCCACCTCAAAATTCCTTCTAGCCGCGTTGCGAGAGATTTTCTTGTCCTCGCTAGGCTTCGATGAGGAAGTTGTGCTGAAGCACTACGACCGAGTCGAAATGAAGCGGGACGAGAAAATCTCCGCAACCCCCTGGGATACGCTGGATTTTCGGCGGGGCAGCGTCGCCTCAGCCTCGGAGTACCCCAGCACACCTTCGTCCTTGCTCCTAGCCCCTCCAAAAATTCAGCAGTATCGCGGCTGAAGGAATTTTGAGATGGGGGCTGGATTGGATGCACTCCCCCAGCCGCTCCACACCGGATTTCAATTTACATTTGAGAAATACAAAAAATATTTTGAGAAGTATATATAATTTTATTTATGTCATCACCCCTTGAATTTCAAGAAATCACATCGGAGGCGGGGTTCAATCCTCTCACCATAGACCCCAGAACGCCTTTTACGCAGGCTTGGTTTTACGGCGAGTGGCAGGAGGCCTTAGGGCGCAGAGTTCGAAGATTCAAGATTCAATCCGGCCCGGAAACACTTTGCTTCCTTCAGATTATTACATATCCACTCGCCCGCGGGAAAAAATATCTGTACGCACCTTACGGGCCGGTGGTAAAAGAGTTTTCTGGCGATCTTCTTGCACTTCTCCGCGAGAAATTAACCGAGCTCGCGAAAAAAGAAAATGCGGTTTTTGTGCGGCTTGATTTCATGCCCACGCCGAATGGAGCAGGGCAGGCGCTCGTGGAACAGTTTTTCAAGAAAGCTCCCGTAGCAACCTATCGCGGATCAACTCTCCAGCCGCGGACAGAATGGATACTTGGACTCACAGAATCCGATGACCAACTTCTGAAAAATATGGACGCAAAAACCCGTTACGGCATAAAAACCGCGGAGAAGCGGGGCGTGAAGGTGGAAATTATAAAAAACGGCATCGGGAAATATTTTGAGGATTTTTATGCGCTTATGAAAGAAACGTCTGTGCGAAACACATTCGGTCTTCATCCAAAAGAATACTATAGACACATTTTCGAAAATTCAGAGAAAAGGAGAAATGCGTATCTCACCGTTGCCCGATACGGAGAAAAAATTTTAGTCATAGATTTCCTTGTCGTATTCGGTGAAATGGCAAACTACGTTTTCTCCGGATCGAGCACAGAGCACAGAAACCTCATGCCATCATACCTCGCGGAATGGGAAGCGATACGACATGCCCGAGCAATCAATTGCAAACAGTATAATTTCGGCGGCATATCCGGAGGGCGGGACACGCGGAGAGAGTGGGAGGGCATCACACGTTTTAAGAAAAGATTTGGAGGGCAAGAACTTGTTCATTCCGATTTCTATGACGTCGTTATACACCCCGCATGGTATTATCTATACAGCGCCTCTAAACTCTTCAAAAAATTTATCCCATGAATCCCGCTAGAAGATTAATACCAATGATGATTATAGGTAAAAAATTTTGTAATGCCTCGAATGCTTTGTTTTGGTCCTTGAAATATTTAATTTTCTAACGGGATGAAACGATTTATTAAAAAATTTATACCACAGCCACTTTTGCTTTTTTACCATTATCTCATGGCTTGGTGGGGGGGTCTGTGGTACGGATTCCCTGGAAAAGAAATTGTTGTTATTGGAATAACGGGTACAAAAGGTAAAACGTCAACCGCAAATTTTATTTGGGCTGCGCTTACCGCGGGTGGCTATAAAACAGGCGTTATCACAACCGCAAATATAAGGATCGGGGAAGAAGAAATTTTAAATTCGTATCACATGACTATGCCGGGGAGATTTGTGGTGCAACGACTCCTCCGCGAAATGGTTCGGTCGGGATGCACACATTGCGTTGTGGAAACCACGTCTGAAGGAATTCAACAATACAGAAGCTTCGGAGTTTATTATGATATTGCGATATTTACAAACCTAACTCCCGAGCACCTTGAGGCCCATGGTGGGAGTTTTGACGAATATAAAAAGGTGAAGGGGCGGATGTTCGCCGCGCTCGCAGGGCATCCGCGCAAAGTGATTGGCGGCACAACGATTGAAACCGTGATTATCGCCAACAACGACAGCCAACACGGTTCGTATTATCTCAATTTTCCCTCTGACAGAAAAATCACATTCGGGCTGCATCAAGGATCGGATTATCGGGCGGAAGATGTCCGCGAAGATCGAGAAGGGGTTAGCTTTGAGGTAGCCGACCACCCGTTCCGCATCAATATTTTAGGCGGCTTTAATGCCTATAACGCATTGCCTGCCATCATTATCGGCGAACTCATGGGCATACATGATGATGTTATCGCGCAGGGCATCGCCCGTATAAAAAAAATCCCAGGAAGAATGGAAATCATAGATGAAGGCCAGGACTTCACCGTCATCGTGGACTATGCACATGAACAACAAAGCATCGTGCACGTGCTTCAGACTGCGCGCATAATGAGAGAGCCAGAGTCGAAAGTGATTATCCTTCTTGGAGCGGAGGGGGGCGGACGCGACAAGGCGAAGCGCGCGCTCATGGGCGAATTTGCTGCGCGACTGGCAGACTATGTAATCGTCTCGAACGTAGATCCATATGACGACGATCCAAACCAGATCATTGAGGACATCGCGACCGTTGCCGAAAAATTCGGGAAAACGCGGAATATAAATCTTTTCGCGATAGAAGATCGACGCGAAGGAATTAGAAAAGCACTTGCGCTCGCAAAAACAAGCGACGTCGTGCTTATCACCGGCAAGGGCTCGGAACAGTCCATCGTGATCGGCGGCAAGCGTGCGCCTTGGGACGACAGAATTGTGGTGCGCGAAGAATTGCACTCGGTTAAAAATCAGTAGAAAATTTTTGATTGCTTCGCTTGATTTATAAAAGTTATCTTGCTACCCTTTGAAAACGGTTCGTTCACAAGTGAACATTAGCTAAACATCAACCACAAGAAGAAAGGATAGATTATGGCTCAAAAAATGGAATGGTTCGAGATAGTCACGGCCGGTTTTTTTACGGCCGACGTCTCGGAGATATTTGCGAGAAAACAAGACCAGCTACTCTGCTCCGGAGAATCACTCAAAGAAGTTAAGGAACAACTCAAAAAAGTCGTCCCAATATCAACATCCGGATACACCTATATCGTTGTCCGGAAAGGAACGTGCAACTTTTGCCCTCCGGGTACCACCGAACCCTGCCCCCACCGAAATCAACTCCAAACCCTTGACCAAGGGTGCCTCCTCAACGTCGAAAAATTTGTGGCCTAATCACACAACCCCAAGAACAGAATTTTAAACGAACCCCGCCCGTCCAATGGACCCGGCGGGGTTTTGATATTCGCCACGATTCCTATCGCCTTGTCCGCGCTCTTAAAAATTCATATGCAAGCCGAAATACGCGCTGACTGTCTTTATACCTTCCTAAAATATTTTTCGCGTCGCGAATTAAAAACCATCCATATCCTTCGTGCTCCGAAGAAACCTTGATATCCACCGCACGCGTTTCCGCCAAATAAAATATTACTACTTTAAATACCTGCTGACCCTGCCGCTTGAAGGTAAACCTTTCTTCCGCTTTGAAATCTTTTATAAACCGCAGATCAGAGCTCACGATCCCCGTTTCTTCCCGCACCTCGCGGAGTGCCGCCGCCAAGCTCCCCTCCTCTTTCTCTATCTTTCCTTTCGCAAAATTCCAATAATTATGCCCGTGATATAAAAGCAAAAATTTCGGCCCCTCCTGAGTTCGCCTGAAAATTATAATTCCCGCTGAAATTTCTTGTTTCATTTCGTCAAAATATTTTATGTGAGTGATGTGTTCGACACTATGCCCTTATCTCAAAAATACCTTCAGCAAGAACATTAGTCAATCGCAGGTGCGCCTACCACGCACCATTAAAGCCGTATGTGGTAAGAAAATCTTTCACAACACGGCTAGAGGGGTATACTGAATCGTAATTTATTATCTGACACAAAGGATTTTCTCGGAAAAAAGCCTTTCATTTTGTGGGTTTTTGGTGTAGAATCATTCATATTTATTTACCATGCTTAAATTTTTCGCCGCGCACAGGATCGGAACACTTATCACGATTGCCGTACTCCTTATCGGCTCAATCGCCGCATATGCCTCGTTTACAAGAAAGCAGACGTACAACCTTATCGAAGTGACGCAGGGAGACATAAGCCAAGAAGTGATCGTGACCGGAACAACGACTCCCGTAGATAAGCTCGACCTTGCGTTCCAGCGAACAGGGAGAATTTCGCGTGTCTTGAACGATGTGGGAAGCGTTGTTTCGCACGGCAGCGTGCTTGTCGAGCTTGATTCTACCGAACTTGCCGCATCACTCAGTGAAGCAGAAGCGAATGCACAAGCTCAGGCCGCGAAACTCGACGAACTTCTCAAGGGGACGAGGCCAGAGGACATTCAAATCACAAGAACAAACCTCGCGAAAGCCCAGCAAGATCTCACGAACGAGTACAACGGTGTGACGCAGACATTAAGCGATGCGTATGCGAAAACGAATGATGCAGTGAGGAACCAATTGACCGCATTGTTTACGAACGGGGACGGCACAAACCCGCAATTCACTTTTCCGGTAAGCGATTCGCAGGCCCAGATTGATGCGCAAAGTGGACGAGTTGCGGCGAATACGGAACTGAGCGCGTGGAAAGATGAACTTACCGCGCTCAATTCCCCATCTTCAACCTCAACACCAGAAGGAACGATCACGAAGGCGCAGGGGCATCTCGCAAAAATTCTTATATTCTTGAACCGAACCATGGACGCGGTCGTAAGCTCTCCCTCCTCACTTGCAAGCACATACAAAACGAACGTAACAACCGCTCTATCGGCGGTAAATGCCTCAATTCTCGCATTAAATACAAAGAGTCAAAATATTGCCTCCGAAAAAATAGCGGTCAACCAGGCGCAGAACAATCTTAATCTCGATCTTGCCGGCGCAACTCCGGAAACGATAAACGCGGACAGGGCACAGCTTGCGCAGGCCGAAGCGAGCGTTGCGGTGGTGCGCGCGCAGCTCGACGAGACAATTCTACGATCGCCTATCGCGGGCACCGTTACAAAAATGGATGGGAAGGTCGGCGAGGTGGTCTCCGCAAATGTCGTCATCGCTTCAATCATTTCGCAAGACAAATTTGAAATTGATTCGAATATACCCGAAGTAGATATCGGGAAAATCGCCGTGGGGAATACCACCACCGTCACATTCGACGCCTTCCCCGACGAAACATTTTCGGGAAAAGTTATAAAAATTGATCCGGCGGAGACAGTCATTGATGGCGTGGTCAACTTCAAAACAACGGTTATCCTCGACCATCCTGACAGCCGGCTCAAGAGCGGACTTACGGCAAATCTCTCGATAGAAACCCAGCGAAAGAGCGGCGTGCTCATTCTTCCGCAAGAGGCGCTTGTAGAGAAAAAAGAAGGAACGTTCGTAAAAAAATATGAGAATGGGACCATCACCGAATATCCGGTTACGATCGGCATCCGCGATGCGAATGGAAAAGCAGAAATTATATCCGGGGTGAGCCTCGGAGAAAAAGTGGTAAACATCGGGCTCAAGGCCGCACAATGATATCAATAAAAAATCTTGAGAAAACATATGGTGATGACAGCCCGCCTTCACAAGATTCCGGCGAGGCAAGCACAAAAACTCAAGCGCTCGCGGGCATTTCTCTCGAGATAAAAAAGGGAGAGTTTGTTTCTATCATGGGGCCATCCGGCTCGGGAAAATCAACGCTCCTCCACATCCTGAGCTTTCTCGACCGACCGACCTCGGGCTCGTATGAATTCAGAAGACAGAAAACGGAAAACCTTACCGACGCAGAGCTCGCGCGAATCCGAAATAATGATATCGGGTTCGTTTTTCAATCATTCAATCTCCTTTCGCGCTCTCCCGTGTATGAAAATGTAGAGTTGCCACTTCTCTACTCCCCCGATCTCGTCCCAGAAAAGAGAAAGGGACTTGTTGACGCCGCTATTGCATCCGTCGGTCTCACCGAAAAAACAAATGTGGAAGCGGGGAAATTGTCCGGCGGACAAAAGCAACGTGTCGCGATCGCGCGGGCGCTTGTGACAAATCCGAATGTGATTTTCGCCGACGAACCGACCGGCAACCTCGACTCAAAATCCGGGTCGCAGATAATGGAGATATTGGACGGTCTTCACAAAGCCGGACGTACCATCATACTCGTTACCCATGAAACATATACCGCCGAATTTGCGAGCCGCCTCATTGAATTAAAGGATGGACATATCGTTTCCGACAAACCAATAACAAAAGAACGCCACGCATTTTTCAAATAATCACATGCGTCCCGTTGGAAACTGCGATCGCTTTTGCCAAAATAAAAATGCTCTACCACATATATAGTCGTCATTATAAAATAATCATACAGAACGCATCTATCGCGATCTGTTTCTAACGGGATGCGACTTACCGACGTCATAAAAACAGCATCGCGAGGACTCCGCCACGCGAAACTTAGATCGCTTCTTACCATGCTCGGCATCGTCATCGGTATCGGCTCCGTTATAGTGCTTATGTCCATTGGCGCCTCGGCGCAACAGCTGATTTTAAGCCAAGTGCAAAGCATCGGCTCAAACCTTGTTTTCATAATCCCCGGCTCCACAAAAGGATCCCGCTTTTCATCCCCTGCATCGGTGCAGGGCATTATTATAAAAACGCTCGTCCAGACTGATATTGACGCACTTGAACGCGAACCGGTCGTTGAAAAAGTTGCCGCAGAAGTGCGCGGCCAGGCAAAAATCGTCTATGGAAATAACGACGCGACAGTTACCTACGAAGGGACGACCGAGGATTTTTTCCAGGTCAGGAATTTCGGCATTCAGGAAGGGAGACAATTCATAGGATCGGAGGTTGCATCGTTTGATCACGTTGCGATAATCGGATCCGAGCTCGCAAAAACACTTTTCGGGCAGCAGGACCCGATCGGGAAAACAGTTCGGCTGCGCGATCTCACGTTCAGAATAATCGGTATGCTCGTACGTAAAGGCGTCGGGCCATTCGGCATAGACCAAGACAACCTCGTCATCATTCCAATCACGGTCGCGCAAAAACAACTTCTCGGAATCGATTATTTCAATGTCATTACAATACAGGCAAACAGCGCGTACGACAGCGCGTTCGTGAAAGAAACAATATCAACGACCATCCGAAGAACTCACAACATCACCAATCCCGACAAGGATGACTTCACCGTCCAGACACAGGAAGACGCACTCTCTATCCTGGGAAATATCACTTCGATTTTAAGCATCTTCCTCACGTCCATCGCGTTCATCTCGCTTCTCGTCGGCGGTATTGGGATTATGAACATCATGCTTGTTTCCGTCGTCGAGCGAACGCGTGAAATCGGACTCCGAAAAGCGCTCGGTGCGACAAATGGTGATATACTAAGCCAGTTCCTGTGCGAATCGGTCGCCCTCACGCTTTTGGGCGGCACATGCGGCATATTGGGTGGCGGAATGATCACGTTCATAGTCTCCATCGTACTCATACACTTCACAACGATTGCATGGGTATTTATACTTCCGGCGAACGCAATTATTCTTGCAGCGGCTGTTTCCACAACTACGGGTATCGTGTTCGGTATTTACCCAGCCTATCGCGCATCACGTCTGAACCCGACCGACGCACTTAGGTACGAATAAAAAGTTTACTCAAACACTCACATGAAATCGGCGAACATAATCTCAGTTATTACATTCGCGATATTTCTCGCATGCCTTGGATACTTTTTTACAACGCCGTTCGGCGCCGGAATTATTGATGAGGTTAGAAATTATATTCTGCCATGCTCGCAGCCGATGTACTACCGGATTGGGTCAGTTGATAGCCGTTTTGGAATCACTCCTGCGTATTTCGAAACCGTGATACAAAAGGCAAAAGCAATATGGGAAACCCCCATCAAAAAAAATCTTTTCGAATACAAGAAAGATGCCGCACTTTCTATTAATCTCGTGTATGACTATCGTCAGGAAGCAACGGATCGGCTCAAAAAAATGGGCGTAACCATAGACACGAGCGAAGCAGCTTACAATGATATAAAGCAACGATATGAATCCGCGACTGCGGAATATAGCAGCATGAAAGCAGAGCTTGATGGACTCGTACGCGATTACCAAAAACAAAAAGATTTGTATGAATCAGATGTTGCATATTGGAATGCACGCGGAGGAGCACCCCGAAGCGAATTTGACCGACTACAAGCCGAAAAAAATCAGCTTACCGCCGATCTCGCTGTTATCCAAGAAAAACAAAATGAAGTAAATAATCTTGTGCCGACCATAAACGCCTTGGTTGAGGTCATGAATAAAATCGCCGCAGAACTAAATATCGCAGCGGGCGCCTACAACAAAATTGGGGAGACCAGAGGCGGGGAATTCGAAGAAGGGGTCTACATGAGTGATATAAGCGGGAAGAAAATTGATATCTATGAATTCGACAGCGTCGCACGGCTCGAGAGAGTTCTCGCCCACGAGTTCGGGCATGCGCTGGGATTTCCCCACATTACCGATCCCAAAGCCATCATGTATAAACTCAACCAGGGAACAAACGAATATCTAACGGCGCAAGACCTCGCACTTCTCAAGAATACATGCAGAATAAAATAGCGAAAACTGATATAATGAAACGCCTAAGCCATGATTCTTGTTTCGCACGCAATTATCGGGGGATCTCTCGGTAGATTATTCCAATCGCCTCTTCTCGCATTCTTTTCAGGGGTGCTCAGCCACTACGCAATGGACGCTATCCCCCACTGGGAGTACGATCTCAAATCCATTTTTCGAGACGAAAAAACGGGGAAAAAAGGAGTTCGTATCGGCGCAGAATTTTTTATGGACATTTTTTCCGCAACGCTCGACCTCGTAGCCGGAATAGTTCTTACATTTTTGATTTTCCGCAACGCGAACGAAGGAGCGGACTCATACATTTCCCTTGTCGCCGGCATCATCGGGGGCATCTTCCCCGATGGCCTGCAGTTTTTGCACCTTTTCATTAAAGATGAGCCGCTTGCCACGCATCAAAAATTTCATAACGTGGTACACGCGAAACTCAGACTCACCAGGCGTCCGCTCGTCGGCATTCCCCTCCAAGTAGCGCTCGTAACGCTTTTTGTCCTGGTCTCAAAAGCAATCAAATAAAAGTGTATGAAAAAGCTGACTATCATTGTCCCCGCTTTTAATGAAGGAAAGACAATCGAGGAAATTATCACACGGATAGAGCGTGCGGAAACACCTGGGTACGAAAAAGAAATCATCGTGATTGATGACGGCTCGCAGGATGGAACGGAGGCCATTCTTCGGAAACTCTCCGAAACCCCGCACTTTAAACTCTTCCGACACAACGCGAACTATGGGAAAGGGTCTGCCATACAAACCGGCCTCGAAGCAGCGACTGGAGAATTCGTTATAATTCAAGATGCAGATCTGGAGTACGACCCAAGCGAATACAGCGCAATGCTCTCTGCACTTGATGGTCCAAAACTCGCAATCTATGGCTCAAGAAATCTCGGGAACACACAGCGGGGATATTTTCTGGCATTCTTTGGCGGGAAGTTTCTCACCGGCCTCACAAATCTTCTCTACCACTCGAAGCTTACCGACATAAACACCGGATACAAACTCTTTGAAACCTCACACTTAAAAACTCTGGAACTTAAATCAAATCGTTTCAATTTCTGCGAAGAGGTGACGGTGAAATTGCTCAAGTCCGGCATCCGAATAAAAGAAATCCCCATATCTTATTCGCCCAGAACATTTTCCGAAGGAAAAAAAGTCGGGATATGGGACGGCATTATCGGCGCGTGGACAATCATTAAATATAAGTTTAAAAATTAGAACAATGCCGCGGGACATCCCAGCATCAACCATGAAATACGCACACACAATTCAAAAAGTGGTTATCGTCGGCGCATTCGCGGCGCTCGCTTTTAACGCCGGCATCATGTTGTTTCAACCAAGCCATGCGATGACCGAAGACCTCGGTCGGCACATATTGCTCGGGGAAATTATATGGAAAACGAATTCGATACCGCCCACAAACCTTTTTTCCTATACCTATCCAGATTTTCCTTTTGTAAACCACCACTGGCTTTCGGAAGTCTTACTCTATCTTGTGAGCGCCGGATTCGGCCTTACTGCACTCATCGTACTCAAAGTTTTTATTCTTGGTGGCGCGCTCATCATGGCCATCTGGAGTGGCATCCGACTCGGAGGGACAATCCCCGCCCTCGCCACAACCACCATCCTTCTGCCGCTCATACTGGAGAGAAATTCAGAACGTCCGGAGATGTTCGCCTTCTTCCTATTTTCGGTACTTTTCTTTGTCCTTTTCGCCTCGCGACTCTCTATAAAAATAAAATTTGCTGCGGCGGCGCTTATCATGATCCTCTGGGTAAATCTTCATATCTCGTTTATATACGGGCTACTTCTCGTGGGAGTCTTCTTCGTAAAAGAAATTACTGAGGGCATATTTATTAAAACCCATCCGTCCGTCGGAAAAGAAGAGGCATGGAAAGAGAAAATTTTTGGAGCGCTCGCGGTCATGGGAATTTCTGCGATTGCGACACTGCTCAATCCACACGGTCTTACGGGCGCATTATATCCATTCACCATCTTCAATAATTTCGCATACCAAACAACAGAAAATCTCGGGGTATTCCAGCTCCTGCCTATTCTGCGCAGCGACGTGTTCATACCTTATTTTTTGTGGTGCGCTCCGATCCTCGCCTTGCTCGTACTATGGACACTCATAAAAAAAAGAGTATGGGAGTGGTCATACCTTATATTCCTCGGCTTTACTACACTCGTCTTTATGAAAATCAGAAATATGCCGTACTTTGTTTTCACGGGTATCCCGGCGTGTTCGGCGGCGCTCACCGTGATACTAAAATCGGCGCTTCATAAAGTTGAGGGGCTAAAAACAACCATCGCCACTTCGTTCATCATCGCGCATATTGGCTTTTCCTTCTTCCTATTTTCAAAAATACCCCCGGCTATCTTCATTCCCGAACCCGGGAAAAACGGCCTCGACTTTTTTATCGCACACGCTCCGCCGGGAAATATTTTTAACAACTTCGACATCGGGAGCTACATTGATTACCGACTCTATCCGAAATACGGATCATTTGTGGACAACCGGCCGGAGGCATACCCGCCCGGATTTTTTACCGCCTACATTGATATGCAGATAAATCAGGAATTCAGGGAAAAAATGTTTACTCAATATGGAATCAATTCCGTCATATTTTCTCGTGGAGACATCACCGACTGGGCAGGAATGTTTTTGTCGCAGATGCAAGCCGATCCGCGCTGGGAAATCAGTTATCTTGATGATTATCTTGTCATATTTTTTAGAAAAATCCATTTCCAACCATAACTCCAAGCCTTATGTTGTATAATGTATTTCTATGAACATCGAAATTGTTGTGGACTCGATAACGCTCACCGAATTACAGGAAATTGGGAAAGAATTTTATACCTCCATGATAAAAGGGGTGGTTGATATCGAAAAGAAAATAATGGCCGTAGGAGGAGAATATCACATGGATGCAAACATACTCCTCATTGAAAACGGTTCTAAGCAAAAAAATATATGGGGATTCAACATAT
>CAYQKB010000017.1:0-22768 GCA_964418085.1 uncultured Candidatus Saccharibacteria bacterium | reverse complement strand
TATTTGTAGCAGGAACGGAACACCCGGAGTTGTTACAGCTGACCCAAATGGCGGAGTAACTCTTTCTTCTCTCGCAATCGGAGGAGACAACACAATATATGACTGGGGCACCGGAGGAAATGGGACTCCCCAAAGCCAGACGGGAGCGGCACGGGACTTTGATACGTACTTCAACACCAATCCCGGCGCAGGCACCAGCTACGCTTCAACAACACAGTCCATTACCGTGAGCAATGCCGGACAAACTGCCACCTGCACGTACCATATATTAGACATTGGCGCCGTCGCACCGACCACGAGCACACTTGCCGTTGCAAAGTTTGGCACCGGCTCGGGCTATGTTACCGCCGTCGCCACTCCGAGCATCAACTGCGGAACAACCTGCAGTGGAGTGGTAAATATCGGCGATGTTGTCCAGGTCTACGCTACTCCCGATTCGAGCACTTCCACTTTTGCCGGCTGGGGCGGCGAGTGCAGCGGCACCGGGACATGCAGGGTGACTATCACCGGAAATGATCTCGTTACCGCCACCTTCACCGCCGTCGCTCCTCCGCCACCGCCGCCACCAACTACGGCAACTCTTACAGTGACACTTGCCGGCACGGGAACCGGGACCATTACCAGCAATCCAACGGGGATCTCGTGCAATGGTACGACCTGTAGCGGAAGATTCACGATTGGCAACACGGTAACGCTCACTGCCGCTCCCGGCTTCGGCGTGACATTCACCGGCTGGAGCAACGGGTGCACGGGGAGATCCATATGTTCGCAAACCATCGCACCCTTGGGTAATTCCGTAACGGCAACCTTCACCGGAGGATCCGGGGGGAGTACACTCACCTGCACCCCGCAGAGCCAGACGATTAGCGCAGGCGGCGCCGAGACCATAACCATCAGCGGCGGGAGCCCAACATCGTACGACGTGTACGCGCCGGGCGCGGTGCCGATAGGACAACCACCGGCGGCATTCTGGCACGTGATCGGAACCGGCGCGGTGGTGAGCGCGTTTACATACAACGTGAGCTCAACCACTCCATATGTTATTACCGTAAACAGCGTGAGCGGCGGCGCACATGGCACGATCACCGGAACAACGACCTGCAACGTAACGGTGAATTAAAAACACTATGAACTTCTTGATTGTAAAAACAAAATCGGGGGCGAAAAAAATAGCGAGTGTGTTTTTCTGCCGCGCCCGCAACACAAATCCGAATTTCAAAAAGGTTCTTGCTGTTCTTGCCCTTTTTGCATTATTTTTCGCCGTAGCACCTCACTTCACGCACGCCCAGTACGGTCCTTCCGGCTCCGGCTACGCGCCTCCGCCACTCTATCCCGGGCAACCAGGATATGTACCACCAGTGGCACCGAAACAAGACGACCAAGGTTGGCTTGGCAAAATTGGAGAACAGGTAGGATCGGCAATGATGAACGCCGCCTATACTCTCTTCGGAAAGATATTTTATTTCATCGGCTATTTACTCGCGTTCATCGGGGGCGTCGCCGTTGCCATTCTCGCCTGGATCATCGGGGTGATGCTCAACCTCAACAACGGGATTGTGCAATCGGACGCCGTTCAAGTCGGATTTTCAATCGCGCTCTCCGTGGCGAACCTCGGCTTCGTGCTCGGCATCATCGTCATCGCGATAGCGACAATATTGCGGAGCGCGAGCTACGGATTAAAGCAGATTCTCTGGAAGCTGGTCGTTGCGGCGATACTCGTGAACTTTAGTCTCGTGATCGTCGCGCCGATACTCAACTTTTCAAATCAACTCACGCAGTATTTCCTGAACTGCGCGACAGGCAGCTGCAGCCAGTCGGGAGGCAACTCCATTGATAAATTTTCGAGAAGCCTCGCCGGAGCGTTTAATCCGCAATCCGCCTTCCTTCTGGGAATGAACACGACGACATCAACAACAGTAATTGCCGACTCAAACCAACAAGGAGCGTTTTCGCTCATTGGGTCAACGATAGGCAAGATGCTTATACCTATAGTCTCTATCTTCTTCATCGGCATTATGCTCTCGGTCATAAACATAACTCTCGTTACGTTTGTGCTCATGCTATTTATCCGCTACCTCACACTCGGGATTCTTATCATCATAATGCCTTTCGCATGGCTCTTCTGGATTTTCCCGAATTTGAGCCACCACTGGACGAAGTGGTGGAACACGTTCTGGCGGTGGACGCTCTTCGCGCCAATCGTGATCTTCTTTTTATACCTTGCCATGATAACAAGTAACGCAATGAGCAACGGAGCCGGAGGACCAATGACCCTCACAAATTATACCCAACCCGATCCAAACACAAATAGCGCTTTTGCCGCTCTCGGAAATTTGTTTGGAAGTCTCTTCTCTCCGCTTCTTGAGATAATTTTGAAACAGCTCCTGGTTGTCGGCCTTGCCGTGGGCGGACTCTTTGCCGCAAACTCGATGTCTATACATGGTGCCGACGCCGGAATGAAAGCGATAAAGAGTGTGCGGAATGCAACTGTCGGGTACGTGAGCGGGCAGGCAAAGAAAGGAGCGAGGGCCGCGTACCGCGGTATCGGCGGCAAGCAAATTACCTCGAACTTACAGCAGGGGAAGGTTGGCGCGGCGGCGGTAGCCATACCCACAACCATCTCCAGAAAATTATTAAACTTTACGGGGAGATTAACCGGCCAAGGCAAGCTGGGAGATAAAGCCGCCGGCTACCTGGCTCCAAAAGTACAGCAAGGCGTAGAAACGCTTAAACAAGTACCCGGTGCGGGCGTGGTAACCGGCGTTGCAAAAGGAATTGCGAAGTACAGCGGAGCCAGCATCCTCACGGGCCGACTCTCCGCCATGGCTGGACGAGGCATTGCGAATATCGAGCACAACAAAGACCTCGTGGATGAAGCGAAGAAACATGTGCCGGAAGATAAAAACCAGCTGCTTCACGAACTCGAAGGCCCGATGCGGAGAGAGTTGCAGCTCGCGTATATCGCAAAGGGTATGGAGAAGAAATGGATTGATGCTGATACAAAAGTTGGAACTGCTGGTGAAAAACTTGTTAAATTTAAGGATTCGCACGAAGATGATTTTAACAATTATGGACAATCTAAATTATCAAAAGACCTGGATAAGATTTTGAATGGTACTAAAGAAACAAGAGAGCTTGAAAATAGGATTGAGGAGGGTGCAAAGCCAGGCCAAGCTGGCCAAGGAGCAAGATTTATCGTCGGCGCAGGTGGGGTTGTCAGAGACGAAAAAATTCTGGAACTCGAAAAAAAGAAAAGGGAGTTTTATGAAGGGTTTGATCCAGGGGATGAGAAACTAATAAAGGTTAACCAAGCTTTTGGCAAAAATGCATCGCAAATCGCCATCGAATCGTCACAGCGGGTACTTGCAGCTTTTGCTCCAAAACTCGTATCAGGCATAATGAATAAAATGGATTCGACTACGCTCGCGAAATTCCAACCTTCTTATTATAAACAAATTGAACAGGCTAAAATCATGGTCAAGGAGATGTCTGATCTGACCCAGGAAGAAAAAAATGCGCTCCTGCTTCAACTCGCAGAAGAGGACACGAGATTCAAGAAGCGATTAAATAATATCGCGCTTGGCTATGAGTCTTATGAAGAGAGCGGAACTGGCGCACCAACTCCTTCACCAACACCGCCGCCGCCTCCGGCTGGACCATAACTAATTAACCAATGATTAACATCGCACGACAACAAGCATTGTGGAGATGGGACCGGGTACCGCTCAATTTGCGGGAGCAACTGGGGTCGGATATTAATAGCGATTTTGTGTGGCGGACGTGCCAAGACCAGCATGTGCCGGAGGAAAAAGTTTATACTATCGCGAAGCTCACGGGGCATGTTTTCCTCGGATTCATCCACCCCGAGGATTTGGGGCGGGAGATACAGGAAGCGACCGGGCTCTCCGCACCGATTGCATCGGCGATAGGGGACGCGATCAACCGGCGGATCTTTGTGCCGGTTCGCGGCGAGCTCGACACGATATACAATCCAAAGCCGGATGACGGGCCACTTCTCGACCAAGAGATAGAAGATGAAGGTGGGGTCGGGCCGAAAATATTTGAGGAGATCATACCGCCACGGCCCATGCCGAAAGCAGCCGCGCCTAGTCCGGCAGCGGCAGTGCCCGGTGCTCCGAAAGCCCCTTCGGCGCCGATCGTTCCCGACGTAACACCGGCGAAAACCGTTCCGACTGCCTCGATGCCGAAACCGATTTCAATTTCCGCGCCGAGCATGTCTCCGAAAACAACGCCGCCGTCGCCCTCTCTTCCAGTTCAACCGAGCCGGGATGCGTCGGCATTCGCGCCGGGATGGTCGCGCCCGTCTTCTCTCGGCAACGTGGTGTCCCGCTCGTCCTTCTCGCCCATCGCAACTCCGCGGCCGCAACCGACTCCTCCCCCTCAAGCGCAAAGCATTACCGTGATGGCAAAATCCTCTAAGCCGGCAGCGCAAAGACCTCCGGCTCCGCCCGTGCCTCCACGACCGCCCATGAAAAGTGAACCGATTGTTTTTCCACCAGTGCAAAAACCTCCTATCGCCCAAACTCCCTCCTTCGCCATGGCTCAGGACAGGCCCGCCCCGATACTGAGAGACATTCCAGCTGCAAACAATATCCCGGCATGGGCTCGGCCGCCCCAAGAAGTACCGCTCTCATTTTCAAAAATGGAAATCGGGAAGCCCGCGCAGCCGAGTATAGTGCCTCCGGCGCAATCAAAGCCGACCTCTCCGCTTTCTTCGACTTCCTCCGGGCCGCTGCTAACTCCGTCACCCCTAAGAAAAGATGAGGGGCCAGCCATCATCCACGAAGAGCCGATGACACCTCCTCCACGGCCCTCGGGATTTAATATAAACCCACGCACGGTGAATTTTTCGGATATGACCTTTCCGCCAAAAAATCTGCCGCCAAAACCGGCCACGATCGAATTTGGAAAAAGAGACACCGAGCCGTCCAAAATATTTATTCCCCAGACGCCGGCACCCGCTCCCGTTGCTCCGAAAGTCGTTCACTATAAAGAGGAGGCGGTTCCCCCTCCGCGGCCGAATAACTAATTTTCAATTTACAATTTTTAATTTTCAATTAATGAATTCAGTTCATGTACAATCTCGAAGAACGAACTGCGATATTTGGGGAATCTATTATCAGATTTTGTAGAACTCTTAAGCAGGATGTGGTTTCTAGACCAATCATAAACCAGCTCGTTCGTTCGGGAACAAGTATTGGAGCGAATTATATGGAGGCAAATGCTGCAAGCTCAAGGAAAGATTTCAGAAATAAGATTTTTATTTGCAAAAAAGAGGCCAACGAAACCAAATATTGGCTCAAAATAAGCCTTTCTTTGTTTCCTCAAAATGAAGAGATTGTGTCGGAACTTCAAAAAGAGTGCCAAGAGTTAATTCTTATATTTCAAAAGGTTGTTTCTTCACTTAAAAAGAATGATATTCTTTCCGTTAATTGAAAATTGCTAATTGCTAACTGAAAATTTATCATTACTACATGCAGTTCCAAGTACCACAGTTCATCGAATCGGAAGATAAAATCATCGGCCCGCTTACGATACGGCAGTTCATTTATGTCGGCATCGCCGGTGCTTTTTGTTTCGTTCTCTATTTCACCGTTAAAACCTGGCTTTTCGTAGTTTTGTCCGCGATTTTTTTGGGATCGGCGCTCGCTTTGGGAATGATAAAGATAAGCGGCCGACCCCTCACGCACATTGTCCGCGCTGCGTTTAATTTTTATTGGAAGCCGCAATTATATCTCTGGCAGTCGAAACATTCCGAGCTCGAACGGCATAAATCCCCGCTTGATTCGCTCTCCGCCACTGGAGCGCGACCGGAAGACATTATCGCCGGATCGGCGCTCCGAAACGCATGGCAGAAACTTCAAACGGGGAACAAAATGTCCAATCAGCAATTTTTCGGCAAAACCGATGAACGCTATCAGATATATCAAAATCTCAGCGGAGACAGGGAGGCGTCGAAGCGGATAGATTATAGGTGACATTTCCGAATGTCATCCCCGCGAAAGCGGGGATCCAGAGTTTATATTAAGGACAGGAGAAAGATTCTGGATTCCCGCCTACGCGGGAATGACAACGGAGCTGATGTTTAATTATTTGAACGTGGTAAAATAAACTCATGCAACCAAAGGATGTCGGAAATACCCAAGATCTTGTATCCATAAAAGAAATAAAAAATGACACGCTCATTCTTAAAGACGGCAGCATTCGGCAGATCATCATGGTGGGGGGTGTGAACTTCGCACTCAAATCGGAGGTTGAGCAAAATATTTTGACGCAGGGGTACCAAAACTTTCTGAACAGTATAAATTTCCCGCTTCAGATCGTTGTCCACTCGCGCAGAGTGAATATCGAGAAATATTTGGATGAGCTTGCGCAGTATCAATCGGCAGAATCCTCCCCGCTTCTTAAAAATCAGGCGGAGGAATACCGGGAATTTATCCGGAGTTTCGTCAAAAAAAATGCCATTATGGAAAAATCTTTTTTTGTTACCGTCCCTTTCTCACCCATCAAACTCCCGACGCCAAAGAATATTGATCTTCCGAGACTGCCATTCAAGTTTTTGAAGCCGAAGGTTGATCCGGACAAAGAGAAGAAAGCACAGGAAGAAAGCGATCAGCTTTTCAACGAAAATCTTGTTCAACTTAAACAGCGCGTGAACCAGGTTCTCGAGGGGCTTACCGGCATCGGCCTCGATGCGACCGTGCTTACCACCCAGCAGCTTATCGAACTTTTTTATAATTATTACAATCCCGAAACATCGGAGCGGGAGAATATGAACCTTCCGCAGCCAACAGCCGAAAAAACAGCAAGCGAACAACCACGCCCATGAATGGAAAAGACGCCAAAGAAAATTTAAAAGATATCACGCAGATTATTGCTCCTGCGGGAATAGAGATCAGTTCGTCGTTTCTCAAAATCGGCGATAAGTTCGCAAAAACGTTTTTTGTTTTTTCATATCCGCGCTATCTTTCGACCGGGTGGTTCCAGCCAATTATTGATCTTGCGCACATCTTTGATATTTCGATCATTGTGAACCCCGTGGACACGGGCATGGCGCTCAAAAATCTTATGAAGAAAGCGGCGCAGCTCGAGTCGCAAATAAATGACCGGGACGACAAGGGGCTTGTCCGCGACCCGATGCTCGAAATCGCGCTCCAGGATGTCGAGTCTCTCCGGGACACGCTCCAGC
This sequence comes from uncultured Candidatus Saccharibacteria bacterium, assembly GCA_964418085.1. Lineage (GTDB taxonomy): Bacteria > Patescibacteriota > Minisyncoccia > UBA6257 > 2-01-FULL-56-20 > JBBTYG01. The sequence goes on along the minus strand of CAYQKB010000017.1, from coordinate 15,558 downwards.
AATCGCAGGAAAAATTATTCGATACGGGAGTTTATATCACCATCTATTCCGATACGCAGGATGAGCTCTCCCGGCTCGAGAGCCAGCTTGTTTCGCTTATGGAATCGAAGCTTGTGTATATCAAGCCGGCGCTCTTTGAGCAGCTTGAAGGACTTTTTTCCATTATGCCGCACGCGCAGGACAAAATCTCCGTCTACACGCCGATGAACTCCGGGCCGGTGTCGTCCTTCTTCCCATTCGTATCGGAAGATCTGTCCTCGAACCAGGGGATAATGTACGGCGTGAATCTTCACAACAACAGTCTTGTCATCTTCGATCGGTTTTCGCTCGAGAATGCGAACCAGGTGGTGTTTGCCAAATCCGGCTCGGGCAAATCGTATACCACGAAGCTCGAAATTATCCGGTCGCTTATGGCCGGCGTCGAAAACGTGATGGTGATTGATCCGGAAAACGAATACCGCCGGCTCGCGGACGCGCTTGGCGGGAGCATTTTCAACATCTCGCTTTCATCGCATGAACACATCAACCCGTTTGATATACCAATCATTCCTCCCGATGAATCGCCTTCGGATGTCTTGCGGTCTCACATCGTAAACCTCATCAGCTTGCTCAAGCTCATGCTCGGCAAACTCACCGCCGAAGAAGATGCACTTCTCGACCGAGCAATTACGGAAACGTACGCTTCCCGGGAAATCGTCGTCGGGAAAGATTTTTCAAATGCAGAGCCCCCGATCCTCGCCGACCTTGAAACCGTTCTTCGAAATCTTGAAGGCGGGAAAAGCATGGCGGACCGGCTGTATAAATTCACGAAGGGGAGCTTCTCCGGATTTATCAATCAACCCACCAATATTGATATCGGCAACCGGCTTATCGTGTTTTCGATTCGCGATCTCGAAGATGAGCTCCGGCCGGTCGCGATGTTCGTTATTTTGAACTTTATCTGGAATCTTATCCGGGCCCAGCTTAAAAAACGGCTCCTCATTATTGATGAGGCCTGGTGGATGATGAAAAATGATGACAGCGCAATCTTTTTGTTCGGCCTGGTTAAACGTGCCCGAAAATATTTTTTGGGCGTTTCGACCATCACGCAGGACGTGGAAGATTTCCTGCGTTCGCCGTACGGCCGGCCCATCATCACAAACTCGTCGCTTCAACTTCTTTTGAAACAAGCGCCCGCGACGATAGACATTGTAGCGAAAGCATTTGACCTCAGCGACGCCGAGAAAAATTTTCTCCTCGGGGCAGAGGTCGGTTCCGGCTTGTTTTTCGCGGGGAAACGGCACGCGGCGATGCAGATCGTCTCATCATATTTCGAGGACCAGATCATCACCACAAATCCCGCCCAGCTTATTGAGGAGCAGAAACAGGCGGGGGGTTAGCTAATGGCAAATAGCTAATAGCTAATAACATAATGGATGAAGGAAATAAAATTGACCCAAAATTCTCTCTGCCCGAGATTATTTTTGTCGGACTTTTTCTTTTGGTGATTGACGTACTCGATGTCGTCGGTCTTATTTTCGCCCTGCCCGTAAGCGACGTCACCGAACTTGCGGAATTTCCCGCGACCGGGATTTATTTCAAACTGAAGGGCGTGAACCAGACCTACATGCTCATCTCGAACGCGATCGGTTTTATACCGTGGGTCGGAGATCTCCCGCTTCGGATAATCACATTCGGGTGGATGGCGTACACCGACCGGCATCCGAAAGCCGGAGGCGCTTTTGCGGGCACACTCCAAAAGGCAACGGCTGCGACATCGGTCGCGAAGGGAAAAGCGGGCGCTGGCGGGAAGGGTGGTGTTGCCGGAGCCGGGGGCAAAGCCGCACCGACAGTGGGAAGTGTCGGCACGGAGAAGAAGGGACCCGCTGGTAGCAGGCCATCTCAAAAACAAAAACCGGAGACGAAGGAGCCCCAGCCCTCGGCGGCGAAGGGGCGATCGCCAAAAGAGGCCGCGGAGGGCGAGCAGGCAGAACAAGGGAACGGCTCGGGGACGCAAGGCAAGAAGGATGCAAAAACGGATGAAGCGCTTGGCGAACAGCCCACGCCGTTTGAAAAGCTTGAGTCTCTTACTCAAAAAACGCCGCAAACTGGAAATGTCAGGGATGCAGACGCGGAGGATGAAGACGAGGAAGAGCCCCGTGAGGCGGCATAGCCACGTCCGCGAATCGCAATAAATATGGTATTATTAAATCAGAATTTGGAAATGCTCAATCTATTTTTTAGGAATATATCAAGGACGTTCGTGGTAGTTTTTTGTGCCGCCCTACTTACCTCATCCCTTTTCTTGTGCGCAGAAGCGCAAGGGGTTTCCGCAACGCAGCCCCAGATATTTTTGACGTGGCAAGCGCGGGGATATGTACCGCCGAGCTACCAGGGGAAAGCACTCCCTGCGGCGAATTCCGTAGTTACTGCCTCTATGGAAGTAATTGACCAGGGGAGGATAGCTGATATTTCAAACAAAAGCGTTTATTGGTACCAAGATGGATTACTTGTCGGATCGGGTCTTGGGAAAAAAACCGTGAATTTCCGTACCGCGAGCCAGGCTCCAACCCAATCACAACTCATGGTCCAGGTTCAGGGATATAAAGGACAATTACTTTTTAACACAATCGTCCTTCCCGTTGCGCAGCCAACGGCAGTGATTGAGGCGCCCTATACGGGAAATATTTCCGGCGGCAATTCCGTTACCGTGAAAGGTGTTCCATATTTTTTTAATGTACCGGATATGAACTCGCTTGTTTTCAACTGGGTTGTTAACGGCACGCCGGCTTCTCCGCCTGCAACCAGCACCGATAAATCGGTACTCGCGATAACCACAAATTCCAATGCCGCCCCCGGCTCGACGCTCAATATCGGCCTTACTATTCAGGATCCAAAAGAACAGCTGTATTACGGGTCGGCACATATGACGCTTACCATATCAAAATGAAATCAACGAAAAGATTTTTATTTGTAGCGACATTGGTGTTTAATTCGCTTTTTCTTACTACCGCCGCAACGGTTTTTGCGGTTGTTCCGATAAACGTAAATCTCCCCGGCGACAATTCAAATGTTCCAATTACAGGTCCGATCGGCTTCGTTCAACAATTTTATAACTTTGGATTTATGATAGGCGGTGTACTTGCTTTCGGAGCGATAGTTTATGGCGGTATTAGATACACGTTCGCAGCAGGTAATCCTTCGGGCCAAAGCGAGGGCAAAGAATGGGTGAAGAGCGCTCTTTTGGGATTGCTCCTCCTCGCGCTTGCGACACTTATACTCCGGACAATCAATCCAACTCTCGCGACGCCAACACTTCCAAATTTCCAATAAAACCATGAAGCGATACCTCTATCTTATTTCAATTGTGCTCGTCATCGTTATCGTCATACTCGCCGGAGTTTTAATAGCCCGTCAAAACCAGCCGGGAGGACCAGGAGCCCCCATAACCGGAGGGACAACAACGCCCGGAGGCCTTCCGGTTGCACCGCCTGCAGGCGGCGCCGGGACAGGCGGAGGCACACCGGTTAGCGGCAATGCCGGGGTTACGACAAATTACGAGGGACAGAAGTTCAGTGTTGTCGCGTCCGACAATAAAGCGATTGATTTTTTTGCGAATCCGGACGGGTCGGTTGTCTTTATCCAGCCGGATGGACAGATAATGAAAGTCTTGAGGGGAAAAGTGTCTTCTTTGAGTTCATCCCCCATAGCAAATCTTATCAGAGCAGAATTCTCGTATGACGGGAGGGGGCTCCTCACCGTTTTTGGAAATGGGGCGCAGCCCGAAGCAAGTGTTTTCGACGTGACAGCGCGAACATGGCGCCCACTACCGGCAAATACACTTTCGCCGACATGGTCTCCGGACAATCATCAGTTGGCGTATCTTGGGGAAAGGAACGGGTCGGGCGAAATATTTATCGTGGACGCGACGGCGGTGAATGCAACGCCGCAAGAAGTCATGAAAATTGAGGCACAGGACATTGCCCTCAACTGGCTCGGGCATGATAAGATACTTCTTTCCGACAAGGGTAGTGCTTTGTTTGGCGGGTCAGTATGGGCACTTAGTATCAAAAATAAAACGCTTACCCCGCTTGTTATGAATAATCCGGGTCTCGATTCAATATGGAATGACAGCTCCGGACTTATTTTCACTGCCAACCAAACCCAAGAAGGCGGCTCACTTGGACTTGTGGATGCAGTAGGCAATTCACTCCAAACAATGTCTTTCCTCACGTTGCCCTCGAAGTGCGCGTTCTCAATTGAAACGCTTCCTACGTCGACGAAAGCTCGGGCTGCGGCCACGACAACGAAAGCGACGTCGCCCACAGCTACCGTCTTCAAAAAACTCTATTGTGCAGTGCCGCGGAATATTGAGCAGTTCAAATCCGAAACGCTTCCGGATTCATATTTCAGAAAAGAATTTTTCACCGCTGATGATTTCTATGCCATCAACCTTGCTGACGGCACGGTGACAGCCGTCTTGCCGGATGCTGCTCGATCCGTGGACGCAACAAACCTCAAAATATTTAATAACACGCTCTTCTTTGTGAACCGATTCGACGATAAGCTTTACGCGATTTCGCTGAAGTAGAAGTTAACAACTATTGATGGTGGTTTGGACTTTTTTATTCAGCTCTTAAAGGTTGGTTTAAGCTCGCCGATGCTTTCCAGGTAAAATACTCTTTTCTCTTTAAGCGCCTGTTCGCAATAAGGAAGGCGACTCGCAATTCTTTCTCCAACCAAAGAAGGGGCGTTTTCAAATGAGATAAACTTAGCTTCTGAAATTTCTTTGCTGTCTAGTCGAATCTCGGCGTCGTCAGCAATCACTCCTCCGTCGAATACGAACATGATATTTTCATCTTGCTCATCTTGTGCCGAGCGATAGTGGACAACCAAACAAGAAGAGATTTTTATAGTAAGTCCTGTTTCTTCTTGCGTCTCTCTTTCGGCGGTTTGCTTGGGAGATTCATTCTCTTCGACTACGCCGCCGGGTATTTCCCAATGATCTTTATAGGTTGTTTTTAGTAGAAGTATTTCTCCTTTTGAATTTCGAATTATTACACCCGACCCCATGCGCTTTCGCGGAAGTGATTTATAGTACTCGGCTTGTTTATCCATGCAGTTCAATTCTGGTAGACATTCGAAAATGTCACTTCTCCGCTACGGGCTTGATGACTACATACCGGTCCTTGCCTGCTCCGATGCTCTCGGTTGTGACTTCCGGATGGATGGCGAGCTCAACGTGCACAATGCGCCGCTCGTACGAATTCATCGCAGGCAATTGAATGTGCTCTTTCGTCTGCAACACTTTTTTTGCGGCCGCTCTTGCGAGCTCTGAAATTAAATTCTCACGCTCCTGCCGGTAATTGTTAATATCGAAAAATATCGGGGGCTCATTCTGCCGTTTCGCCATCATCCGAAGCAGATGGTTGAAACTTTCCACAAGCATAAGAAGATTTTCCTTGACGAGCACCGGGTTGTCATAAATGAAAACCGAGGCGCGTTTCCGATCCGGCTTTATCTCTACGCGATAATCATTGAACCCCATCAACTCGACTATTTTTTTGACTGTCTGCTCCCATTGATCCATGTGTTTTCTTTATATGTTTATTCACTATCCGCTGCTGAAAAATGGAAAAAATTGTTGATGCAAGCCAGTAGAGGGCGATTGCGGCCGGGAAGCCATAAAAGAAGAACAGTGTAAGCGCCGGACCCATAAACACCATCTGCCTGCTTATTTTTTCCTGCTGCGTCAGCTCCCTGCCTTCGGGAAGCTTTGGGAGGCTCATCCGCGCCTGAATATACTGCGCGAAAGCCACCAACACAACCATAACGATACTACGTTCCTTGAGGTTAATCAAGCCTAAAAACCATGTATTTATGCTCGCCGGAGGGGAAATAAATGAATACAGCCCTAAGGAAAATGTTGGTGTCAGAATGTTTTTGAGAATCTGGAAAAGCGCGAGAAGGATCGGGATTTGCACGAAAAGCAGAAAAATATTCGAGAACGGATTGATCTCATACTTTTTATATAAGTCCATTGTCGCCTTCACGTGCTTCTCTTTGTCTTTTCCGTGAACCTCCTGAATTTTTTTGAGTTCAGGCTGAATGTGCTGCATCACCGTTTGATTTCTCGCGATCTTATGAAAAATCGGGTAGAGGGCGAGGCGGACGACCAACGTTATCAGCAATATTGAAATGCCTAAGTCGTGGAATGCGATTGTTTGGTAAAAAAAGACAAGTGCATTTAAAAGGGGTCTATAGAGGATGAGGTTAAATAGTTGTGCCATTATTTTTCTTAAAAAGACCGAACGCCTCTCCGAGCTCCGAATCAAGCTCCTTCGGACTGGTAGCGTTGATCCTAGGAGAAGCGATAATTATAAAATCCGTTCCCTTTTCGGGAATTTTTCCCAAGCGGCTTGATAAAAATCGTTTTAGGGAATGGCGGCTGGTTGACTTTGGAATCGCCCGGTTCGCTATGATGACGGCGAAACGGTTCCTGCCCACCGTATTCGCCCGTGCTTTGAGTAAAAAGAGGGGAGAGGAGAACACTTTATGGAAACCCTGCCCCATCTCTTTTGAAGGCAGACGAGATTTTCTAGGAAGCATGCTTTTAAGTCTACCCGCTTTTGATCCCCGCGCGGATTTTTTCTATATAGTTAACCTCCGTCTTCCCTTCGCCCTCCGGCGGCTTAACACGCGCCGCCCTGTCGCGGTGCTTTTGCGGGCCAGGAATCCGTGAGTTCTCCGCCGTTTTTTCTTTTTTGGCTGGTATGTTCTGGACATTTGGTTCATACTACCATCGGCCGACATGAAAGGCAAATATCTTTATTTTTAATTTAGCTCATATTTATAGATCTGCTCTGCGGAGGGCGATGGCGCTGTGCTTTTACTTTTCTAGGGTTAGAAAAGTTATTCACATGTAATCCCCAAAAGGCGTATTTTACTTTTTGACTAAAGCGAAATTAAAAATAGAATTAAGGGACTGTAATAAAGCCGCCGAAATATAATAACAATGGAACTTGATCAACTTTGGCAATTAACACTCGGCGAAATGGAAGTTCAACTCTCGAGAGCCAATTTTGCAACGTGGCTTAAAAGCAGCCGCTTGGTTAACAAGAAAGATGGGACATTCTATGTTTCTCTCCCTAATAATTTTGCGAAAGAGTGGGTGGAGAATAAATATAATAAAAACATCCTAGGGATCATACGAAATTTCGACGACTCGGCGAAAAAAATGGAATTCATCGTGAGCCAGGCGGAACAGCCCGCAAAATCGGCGGTGCCGGACATTTCGAAACTGGAGAATACGATTGACTTGGAATTCGCGATTAACCCGGAGACGAATTTGAATCCAAAATATACTTTAAAATCTTTTGTCGTCGGGCCATCGAATGAACTTGCGTTTGCGGCAGCCTCCGCGATAGCCCATGAGATAGGGAGTAAGTATAACCCTTTCTTTCTGTATGGCGGTGTCGGCCTCGGGAAAACTCATCTCCTCCAGGCGCTCGGCAATGAAATCTGGGCTTGCTCCGGCGGGAAGATAAAACCCAAATATGTTCCTTCCGAAAAATTCACGAGTGATATCGTCTGGGGGATAAAAAATAAACGGATGGAGGATATGAAGAAGAAATATCGTGATGTTGATGTTCTTATCATTGATGACATCCAGTTCATCGGCGGGAAAGAAAAAACAGAAGAAGAGTTTTTCCATACGTTTAACGCCCTCTATGAGAGCAATAAGCAAATTATTATATCCTCAGACAGGCCTCCGCAATCGATACCAACGCTTGAAGAGCGCCTTCGGTCTCGGTTTGAGGGAGGGCTTATTGCCGACATCGGGTACCCGGAGTATGAAATGAGGGTCGCTATCATAAAAAACAAGCTGGAGGCCATGAATAGGGGGCTTAGCGACGCGGTTGTTGACCTTATAGCAAAGAAGGTAAAGAGGAATATCCGGGAGCTCGAGGGCGTTTTAAAAAAGGTTGTTTTCATGCAGGAGAAAAAACAAATTGATATAACTGAGAAGTTGGCGGAAGAAATCATTGAAAAATCCGTCCAAAATCTTTCGAAGCGGGTCGGGGACAACCAAATACTTAAGGCGGTTGCGGAGTTCTTTAATATTTCAATTGAGGACATTGTGAGCCATAACAGGAGAAAGGAAGTTGTTGAGCCGCGCCAAATAGCAATGTATCTGCTTCGGGATATCTCGGATCTTTCCTACCCGTATATTGGGGAAAAGCTGGGGAGGGACCACACAACGGCGATACACTCCTACGAGAAGATAAATCAGGAAATAAACCGAAATCAGAGTCTGAATCAAAAAATACTGCAAATCAAAGAATTGATTTTCAAGAGTTAATAACACCGCTGTCCACACGTATTTATTTTTTACTTGTTGAGTACCAACGAAAAAAATAGATATCCCCATATTGCGTCTCTTAATAAACAATAACTATAAAATAATTAAATACTATATTAATGAAGTTTATTATTATACGGGATAACTTAAAAGAAGCGGTTGGGGTTGTGGAAAAGATCGAGAACGAAAATATTAATCTCCCGGTTTTAAAAAACTTTTTATTGTCGGCGGAAAACAACAGGTTAAAAATAACGGCGACGAATTTAGAGGTTGCAGTGAGCTGTGTGGTGGGGAGTAAAGTGATCGAGGAGGGGAAGTACACAGCCCCCATAAAACTGTTTTCGAATATTATAAATAATATCCACAATGACCGATTAAACATCGAACACAAGGGAACAAAAATAGAAATTAAAACCGATAATTACGAAGCTGCGCTTCAGGGAATTTCCGCAGATGAATTTCCCCCAACCCCGAAAATAAAAAATAAAGACTTTTTTTTGGAGATACAAGCGGCGACACTGAAAGATGCAATCGGACAGGTTCTCGTTTCCTCCCAGGCAAACGATTTACGGCCGGAATTAAACAGTATTCTTTTCAACTTTTCCGTTGACGCTTTGAGATTTGCAGCGACAGACAGCTTTAGATTGTCGGAGAAAATACTTACTCCCGAACAGTTTTCCGCCACTCATGCGGAGGGCTTTAAAGTTCTCGTCCCCTTAAAAACAGCCGAGTATGTTTTGCGAATATTTAAAGACGAAGAAACCGTAAAAATATTTCATGACGAAAATCAAATTCTTTTCACAACCGAGCGGGCTGACATATTATCCAGACTCATCGACGGAAATTTTCCGGATTACACCGCGCTTGTCCCCAAAAAATTTAACGCTGAGATCGTGGTTAAAAAAGAAGATTTTATAAACTCTCTCAAATTGGTAAGTGTGCTTAGTAATAAAAACAACGAGATAAAGTTTAAAATTCAACCGGATAAAAAAGTGATTGAAGTGATGTCTGCGAGCGATACCTTAGGCGAAAACACATATATGTTATCCGGGAAAATAAAAGGGGAATCCCAAGAAATAGTTTTCAACTGGAGGTACGTAGCCGATGCACTTAAAGCCATAAAAACGGAAGAAGTTTTTCTGGGTATAAATAAAGAAGGGGATCCGTCCGAAATAAAATCTGCAGGAGATGGATCGTATTTTTATATTTTGAAACCGATAGCCGCGTAGGCCCGCAACTCTTCGGTGGCAGTAATTCGGTTTCCAAAAAAAACGATTATTCGCGTGCGCTATTTATTGTAGACAATCACACTTGTCTTGTTTGTAAAACCGCTCTGGTCTGTCGCTTCAACTCCAATTAAATTTTGGGATTGTGTTCCTGTGGGGCGGGGATAGCTCTTAGAAAATAAATAACTTGTTCCTTGTGCGACAACCTGGTCAATAGCGACTCCATTCCAGTATATTTTTATATACGCCAAAGGTACTTGGCTGGTTATCGAAGCCTGGACATCAAGAGGGCTCCCTATGAATTCTCCCGCGGCCGGCTTTTGTATTTCTATCTTTAAAAAAGAAGTTGCTGCGCCTGCCTGCGGCTGCGCTCCTCCTTGGTTGTATTCGTTGAAATTCGGAATATTATTTCTTGCCCACTCCAGAACTCCCGGCTCCCAATTTTTAAACTGAGGATCGTCATCCGGATTGGAAAGCGGGGGGCCCAATGGACTGTTTTTGTTGATGTAGTAGAGTATTGTATGAATTTGTTTGTTATTAAGATAGTCGCCGCTGAGGATTGGCTTCTGAGGCATAACAGGATCCGGTTTTATGAATGTGTCCTGGGGAATACTTTTTACCGCGGTTGCCATAAAACTTTCCCATATCGGAACAGCAGCAAGAATACTCGATCCTTGGCGGTGCATGGGAGAGTTGTCGTTATTACCGGCCCACACTCCCACGACGATTGACGGAGTGTATCCGATTGACCATGCGTCACGATAATCGTTGCTTGTGCCAGTTTTGAGGGCTACATCGTATCCTGGGAAGGTAGTGGCCCCGACTCCTGCGCCAAAGAGTCCTCGGCGGGCGTCGACATCGGAGAGTACATCATTTATAAGCCGAACTGGCTGAGGGTCATTAACCTGCTCGCTTTTGTCCTGATACGATTCCAATATCCGACCGTTCGAATCTTTAATTTCCAGTATCATCGTTTGGTCCCGTCTTACACCGTCCTGAGAGAGCACCGAGTACGCCTTAATCAGGTCAATGAGCCGCACCGCGCCACCTCCCAGGACGAGTGACAGGCCATAGGTATCGGGGTTTGTGAGTGTTGTGATTCCAAACAACGTTGCTTTTTGGATGGCGTTTTTAACTCCTGCAATATAGAGCGCTTTCACCGCCGGAATGTTTATTGACTGGGCGAGGGCAAGGCGTATTGAAAGAGGCCCTTTAAATTGCCCGCCATAATCTTCGGGGTGAAAACATTTTGGAGAATCATTATTGTAGTCGGGCACTGGAGGACAGAGCGGATTATTGGCGGTGAATTCAGTGGGGACATCAAAGAGAACTGTGTCGGGTGTTAATCCCTTTTCAAACGTTGTGAGATATACAAACGGTTTTAAGGCCGACCCTGGCTGCCGCAGACCTTGCGTTACCACATCAAAATTTCCGTCATTCGCGGTTTCAAAATAATCCCGAGATCCAACAAGTGCAAGAATCTGTCCTGTTTTTGTATCTTCCGCGACTAACGCCGCATTTTTGCCGCCGTACAATGTTTCGTTTCGAGCTGCGCCGTCCGAAACGGCTTTTTCCGCCGCTTGCTGCAGATCCCAATTTAATGTGGTCAAAACGCGAAGCCCCCCTTTCTCCACGAGATCTTCTCCGTATTTTTGAACCAGATATTCCTGAACGTCCATCACGAAGTGCGGAGCCTTTATTCCCTTGCCCTGCGTTGAAAAAGAAATATGAGACTTCACCGCATCGTCATATTCTTTCTGGGTTATTTTCCCAAGGTCGAGCATTTTTTTCAAAACCACTTTTTGCCGATTTAATAATTCTTGTACGTGATTTCCCCACGGTGAATAATAGCTCGGCGCTTTCGGGAGCGCTGCGATGACGGCGCTTTCCGCGAGAGTGAGGTCGCCGACATTCTTATCGAAGAATGCTTCGCTTGCTGCCTCCACGCCGTATACAGTCGCGCCGTAGGAAATTTCATTCAGGTATAAGGCGAGAATCTGGTCTTTTGAATAATATCGGTTTATTTTTACCGCAAGAATTATTTCTTTCAGTTTTCTGGTTATGGTTTGGTCCGCAGTGAGGAATGCATTTTTTGCGAGTTGTTGCGTGATCGTTGATCCTCCTTGGAGTGTTTGCCTATGACTCAAATCCGTAATCAATGCTCTCATAATCCCTTTCCAATCGAATGCCGGTTCGTCGTAAAATCGTTCGTCTTCTATGGAGATGGTGGCGTCTTTTAAATATTTTGGAATTGTTTCGAGCGGGACTACGGTCCGTTCCTGCCCGCCGCTGATTTCGTATAGAAGCGTTGTGCCCGTCCTGTCAAAAATTTTTGTTGACTGGCTCACTTGCCGCGATGAAATTTGTTCTATGGTCGGGAGGTTTTTTGAAAGATATAAAACAAAGAGGGTCGCACAGACAGCTCCGGCCGCAACGACACCCGCGCATAGTATGAGTATCCGTCTTGCGGTTCTTAATTTCTTTGTTTTGAGGAATAGCCGTTTCATCGCCATTACATTATTGCAGATTTTTCTGAGAAGTGCAGCGTGGACACGGTTTGGTCAGTAACTTATTAAAAAACAGCCCCGCTCCGGCACATTGGATACAAGGGCTGTTTTATTTTGCTGCTGAGGCGAGCTTCGAGACGCGGCAAGGGATTGCCGCGCGCGAGCACGAGGATTTACTGGAGCTCCTCTTCCTCGTCGTCCGGGTTTTCTATCCCGGGGGCAGCTCCATCCTCGCCCGGATTTTCGTCGAGCGGTATTTCCTCGTTTTTTTCCTCGTCCTCTTCGTCGCTCAAACCTCTGAAGGACGATTTTAATATTGTTGATTCTTCTACCATGGTGTCTATAGAATTCTCTCGACCTTTTTTAGTTTTTAAAAGTATATTTTACTATTTGAATCTGTCAATACACTCCAGTTTTCCCTTTTTCGGAAGCGTGCTCTGATTTTTCCTGCGAAAATCAGGCACTCGCTCTCACCCTCACGATCCCATACGAATGGGATACCAAGCCGTGAGGGTTCCGAGATGTTCCGAAAAAGGGAAAGCTTACGTTGTGGGTTTAAAAATGTCCGTCTTCGCTTAGGTCTATAAAAATGCAGACTTCGCTTTGAGGTACCTAGCCCATTATCCTTGGTTTACAAGCGACGGCGGCAGGCAACAATGGCTACCGCGAGTGCATCGCTTGCATCGTCTATAATATCGAGCTTCGGTTCGCGTAATATGAGGCGAACCATTTTAAGAACAGCTTTTTTATCCGAGAGTCCATAGCCAGTTACCCCCAGCTTTATTTCGTTTGGCCCGAATTCCTGGATCTCGAGGCCTTTTTCGACTGCGGTAGAGATTATTACCCCTCTTGCTTGGGCTACTTGGAGAGCTGTTTTTTGATTTTTCGCAAAGTACAGTTTTTCAATTGAGAGTATTAATGGTTTGAATTTCGCAACGAGGGTTTTTATCCGTTCCCGAATTTCTTGGAGCGCTTGCGGGTCGTCCACACTTTCAATTTTAAGGAGACCCGTGTCTTTAAGCGATATTGCCCCTTTGTCGTATTCCACTATCCCGTAGCCGACTCTTCTCGTGCCCGGATCAATGCCGAGGATAATCATTGGACGTTTGTAAATATGTTTTGGACTGCGCCGTGATCCTCAAGCGCCTCCACGAGCGTCAGAAGCTGTTTTTTGTCGGCTTCCGATATCTCGATAGGGAAGCGCGCTTTCCAACCCGAGCTCTGTTCCCGCGGGAGCTCCTCGAATGCCCATCGCACGCTTCCCGGTTCTGCCCATTTCCCTCCCAAATCTCCCAGCAGCTTTTTTATTTCGGACACAGCCAAATTTTTGTTGTCGCTGATTGTAACAATCAGGATTGCCGTTCCGCCCGGACCATATGCCTCAAAAATCAATTCCTCGAGACTCTGGCCCGCCTCAGCCGCGCGTTTTATTGCCTGGTCTATTTTATCGTTTGGTACGCTCTCCTGTCGCGCCGTAAGGATTGCGGTGCGAAGTCGGGGGTTGAAGTCGGGGTTCGGTTCCGACTTCGCAGCAACGGAAATCGCCGAGATGAGTTTCGAAAAGACCTTCCCCTTTTTTTGATCGGTGATTTCTTTTTTATGTTTTATTCCCGCCCAATGTGAGTGTCCTGACATTTCTGTGTGATGATTTTACCGAAAACTATTTCAAAAATCCACTCGCAGACGAGAGACAGCAACCGATTTTATATAAGCCCTTCGAGCAGGCTTCGCCCCGTCATATCGAGCGGTTTCTCTATCCCCATGAGTTCCAAAATTGTCGGCGCAACGTCGGCAAGCGATCCCATTGTTTCGTTTGCAAGATTTTTCCAATTCACAAATTTCTTTCCCTTAAACTCTGGCGCTATGAGATAAAACGGAACGGGGTTTGGATCGTGCTGGCTCTCAGGCAGGCCCGTTACCGGGTCAATCATTTCTTCAATGTTTCCGTGGTCAGATGTAATCACGAGTACCGTTTCAGAATTTATTGTGACTTTGAGGAGCCGCCCGATTTGTTTGTCCAGTTCTTCCACCGTGCGGAGTCCGGCGTCGTAGTTTGCCGTGTGTCCTATTGTGTCTGCGTTCGAGTAATTTGCGAGTATGAAGTCGAATCCGTGGCTTTGGATTGCTTCTATCAGGCGGTCGGTGAGCGGCCCGGCCATCATTTCCGGATGGTCTTCGGCGTGGGGAGCGGGAGCAGAAGGAATCAATATCCGGTATTCATTCAAAAAAGGCAGCTCTCTATGACCATTAAAGAACGAAGTCACGTGCGCATATTTATATGTTTCGGCGAGGCGGAGCTGGTTTTTGCCTGCATCGCTCAATACTTTGCCCAGCGGGCTTTCTACCACGTCCGTCGGAAATACGACCGGAACCGTAAATTTATCTTCGTATCTGGTCATCGTTATGATATACAGATTTTTAAAATCTTTTACAGGAAAATATGAAAATCCCGGAATAATAAATGCCTCCGCGAGCTGGCGGATGCTATCTTCCCTGAAATTAAAAAATATAACCGCGTCATTTTCTTGAATCGACTTATTGATACCGAAGCGTAGTGGTGGCAGGTATTCTTCCGTAAGACCTCGCGCGTAGGTTGCCTGGATTGCGGCATCCGGATCTGCGGATAACGTTCCGCCCTGCCCCGTAAGGTTTTCGTACGCGGTTTGGGTAAGTGCCCAGTTCTTTTTGCGATCCATCGCGTAGTACCGGCCAGTGAGCGTCGCAAGCTTTTCTTTTGGGATCTTTTTTAAAAATGTTTCAAGTGTGTTTGGCGGGTTGTCTTTCCCGTCAGCGAAGAGATGCAGTTTCACGTTTTCAACTTTTTCCATTTCCGCCATTTTGAGAAGCGCTTCAATGTGTTCGAGAGACGCATGTACATTTGCGGTGCTCAAGAGGCCAACGAGGTTCACGGCGGAATTATTTTCCCGTGCATGTGCAAAGGCATTTGTGAGAGCGGGGTTCGAAAAAAAAGTTTTATCCCGGATCGCGAGCGTAATTTTAGGATAGTATTGATAGAGGATTTTTCCCGCTCCAAGCGTAAGGTGCCCCACTTCGCTGTTCCCGGTTTCTCCCCATGGGAGGCCTACCGAGATGCCGGATGCCTGGAGACTCGTCATGGGGAAATTATCTTTAAGCCAGGCGAAATTTTTCGGATTTACGACATACACCGGGTTTGATTCATCGTTTTTCCCAATGCCCCAGCCATCGAGTATTACAAGGATGAAGGTTTTTTTCATTCAGTCCCTATCTTAAAATATCTTCGGCCGCGATACAAGCAAATCTTGTGTGGCGTAAGGAATGACGAGGCAGATGTGCTGGATGGAGCACTCCGAGAAGAAATGACACAGTGACGCATTTTGGTTGGGCAGCCGGGAAGCGAACGTCGTCCCGCTAAAGCGGGACTCCCTAAGAACCCTCGGTTCTTAGTATTCTCCTACTCGGGGAACCGAACGCGGTTCCCCGACCCGCTTCGCCGGAGCTCCAG
>CAYQKB010000016.1:0-22961 GCA_964418085.1 uncultured Candidatus Saccharibacteria bacterium | reverse complement strand
AGGCATCCACCATTCGCCCTTATGCCAACCATCCCAATGCTGACTTACTTTGTCACGCCGAAGCTTTCATAAGCAACGGCGGACTTCGTCGCGCCAAAGTTTTTATAAACAATGGCGGACTTCGTCGCGCCAAAGCTTTCATAAGCGAAGGCGGACGTATGTCACGCCAAAATTTTCTTGCGGAAAAATCGGCGGACAAACTTACATTACATATTTATTTTTTATTTTATATCCAATCCCAGTTTCAGCTCCCGACGGAAATTTTCAGTCAGGAGAAATTAAGAAGCGTGCGGGCTTTAGCTTTTAGTCCACTCACCTTAGTTTTTAATAACCAAGGGTTACGAACTTCCCTTGCGGACTGCCGGCAGCACAATTAGCAAAAAGCTAATCGCCGGGATCACCAGTTAAGCCGGACGGACTTCGCGGATTTGCACGCTTCTAAAAAATGAGCTGAAACTGGAATTGGATATGTAACCAATGCTTCACATTGGAATTTTCAATTTTGCAATTTTTAATTTTCAAATTTAATTGAAAATTGTAAATTGATACTTGAAAATTTCCAGTGCTTTGCACTGGCACCTCGCCTGCTCCATGCGACACACGAAGCGCGAGGCATCTGATATTTCCCCCGCTTCAGCAGCGTAGGGTCCCACTCACGTTTTTACATTCTGTAAAATTGCAGAATACAAAAATGTGCGGAAGATTTTCAAAATATCTCGAATGCTCACTAAAAAAATCAGCCGCACCGCGGCTGACTAACATACGCCGAAAAGCGCGGGCTAGCCGCCGAGTTCTTGAAGATTTTTGCTGGTGCTCATTCGTGGGTTACATTATATACAGGTATCGAAAAGACTGTCAATACTCATAACCTGGGGATAGAAAATACAAAACCTCGCTCTTTCACGGAGCGAGGTTTTATCTATATATACAGGCTTTAAATCCACGGTTAAAATCTTTAATCATATCTATTGGGAAAGAAGAATGGTGAGCAGTCGAAGCTTCTCCATAATTTGTCCCAAAACTATTCCTTCCTGCCTTCGCCGCTCAAGCACCACCTGCAATTGAGTTTGAACGGTAGCTAAATCAGAACTTACGGATTGAAGTTTTTGCGATACTATTTGGCGATCTGAATCGGTCACCACGGGCATAGTTCCTAAATCCTGAAGCTGAGAAGTAAGAGACACAAGTTGTCCCTCTGTATCCGAAAGCCACATCTGGTCGCGAGTATAGTCATCCGATATCGACGCAAGTTGTTGCGTAAACGAATTTAAAACAGAAATCGTCGAACTCACAATCACACTCGATTGTGTGGGAGTTGTTTGAGCGTTAGAGACAAACGCCATGCCGCCGAGGAGCGCAATTCCGAAGGTAGAAATAATGAATATTTTTTTCATCACATGAAGTATTTATTTTTGCCTTCGACCTTTCATATAACATGACGAATTGAACAAAGACTTCTTACACAAAAACAAACCGAAGCAAAGGAAGCATCGCTTTTATTGCGCGTCACGCACACACACTCTTTAAAAACCGATTTTTATCCTGAGTCCCTCCCCTTCTTGATCGTCATTTTCATCACGTGACCGATCGCTTTCTCGCGTTGAGGATGATGTCGAAGTACTTTCTATTTTTTCCGAATCTGAACTGTTCACGCTGGACGTATTTTCGTTTTCCAGATCGAGATGTAAATCAAGATTCGCATCCGCAGATGACTTGGCTTCTTGCGCAGCGCGGATGGCCTCGTTGCCAAGATTAAATGCTTCGCCATATGATTTCGCATCAACTTTCGAATCTCCCTCGACAACAAATCCGTGCGCCGCATTAAGCTTAGCTTCGGAATGCATCGTCACAGCGGAACCGAGCTTCGACTTTTTATTTTTTATATAAGACCTGCTTGAATCAATCTCCTTCAAAGCATCGGTTAATTTTTTTTGGGCGGAAAATTTTGCCACCCGATTTTCATTTTTTGAATCAGGAGCATCTGACGCCTCAACTTTCGATTCCAAATCTAAACGAATTCCAACAATATCTCCGAGCGTGGAACTGACCTCGGCTTTGATATTTTTTATTTTCGAATCCCTAATTTCAAGTTTCTCAAAAATTTCATTATGAGTTTTGAGCGATCCCTCAAACCGGGAAGCGGCATCCGCTGCCGTGCTCACATTCCCCTGCCCCTCTATATGTTGTATCTGGGCTTTTGCATTGTCAGCATGTTCTTGGAATTGTGCCATGAGATCGGTATTCGCTTGAGCACTTACATCGCCACGCACAGCAAGTCGCGCCGCTTCTTCAAGACGACGATTCGCGAGATCCACTTCGTAATCCACTTTTGCCACTGGAGAAATTTTAAATGCGGCTACAACTTTTTCGTTGAAACCAACCTTCACCGGATAGAGAATATCTCCCGGCAATGATCTTTGTGCGGCAAACGATACGCCGCCGCCGATAAGCACCATAATCGCCACAAGCGCGGCTACCGACATCGACTTGTTAAAAAATATATTAAAAACGCCATAAGATCTTTTTGCGGTCCGCTCTACCTCACTGACCGCGCCTTCGGCACGCATCGTGTTCATAAAATGAACGAGGTGTTCCCGCACAGCTTTTTTCTTATGCGCATCAAGCCGCACCTCAGCTTTTATTTTTTTGAATTTTTCAAATAATGAATCCATCCCGTTAGAAGCAGATCGCGATCTGCGACCTGTATAAAGTTTATTAATTTGTGATAACGACTTTTTTCATATTGGTTATTTATAACATTCTGCGCGATCGCGGGTTCTAACGGGATCCATAACCTTAAATATCTACGTAAAATGTTTTTTGAGCTTCGCGACCGCTCGATTTAATTTCACCGACGTATTGTTCGCGGTAATACCGAGAATCTCCGCGATCTCTTTCGGATCCAAATCCTCGATATATCGGAGCTTCAAAAGCCGACTCTCCTCTTCGTCTAATTCCCGGTCCATAAGAGCGATGACCTCGCGAAGCATCGCGCTCGCCTCAATCTCTTTTGATCCATCATACGATGGCTCGGCAGCATCGGATATCTCCATCATGATGTCCAAACTTTCTTCCTTCTTCTTGCGTGAATCATCAATGATCAAATTTGTCGCCACCTTATAAAGGAACGCTCGCATATTTTCCACCTCATTTCCGTCGGAAATATACTGCCACGCCTTCATGAAAGCCTCCTGCATCAGCTCTTCGGCACGCCCCCGGGAAAATACTCTGAAATAGCAATACCTATATATGGCGTCGGCGTACGAGTCGTATGCCTTGAGAAATATGTCCCGTTGTGGGTCGTTCATAGTTTTTGACGGGCGAAAGCCCCCGCTCTTACTTTCACTCTATAATATAAGATTATCAGCATTAAATAAAAAGGAGCGTCGCCTGGATTTCCCAAGCAACGCCCCGTGTTTTTCGAATAATTCCGAGAATTATCCATGTCCATAGAAGCCCCGACAAAGTTCGTCGGGCATCATGTAGAGGATAACTCCACGCTCGCGGCAGAGCTCTTTCACCTTACCGTCGTTTCTCGATCCGCTTGAGGTGAAGATGGCTTCAACGCCCGCATCGGCAAGCAGTGCCGGCCCGTCCGTAAACGGGAAGAAGCTGTCGGAATATGCAAACGAACCCTTGGTATCGTGACCATTTCGTCGCGCGCGATGAATGGCAAGCTCCGCAGCGCCAACTCGATCCGGCTGGCTGACCCCCATTCCGATAAGCCTGTTGTTTTTAACAAGCACGACCGTGTTGCTGTTGCTCGTCGATCCAATCGCCCAAGCAAAAAGCAAGTTTTGTTCCATGTGCTCCTGTTGGGGCTCTGAATTTTTCTTTCCGAGTCGTTCGAGGCGAGGATCCTTGAAATCCAGAATGAATGTCGAATTTTGCTGCTTCAGAAACTCGCCATACCCGACATCGCGAAAACGTGAACCGGAGTCGATGTTGTCTTTCCCCAAAGTTGCGAGTGCCGGATTAACAATCATCCGACACTGCCCGTTTTTGCGGCCAAGCTCTTGCTGCGCCTCCTCGGTAAAAGATGGGGCGACAACTCCATCGAGAACTCTCTTCCCTGCATCTTTCGGAACCAGATAGTTCCGAAGGATGCTTGCCAATATCCCGTCAATCGGAAAATTTGCCATCACAAATCCCCCGAAAAGCGAGAGTGGACTCCCCTTCACCATGAGCTCAAGCGCCGCTGTGGGATTCTCCCTTGTCATAGCGGCTCCGCAGGCGTTTCCGTGTTTAACGCCAATCGCAATGTCCGGAACAAAGCCGTAGTTCAGGTCAAACGCCGCCGCGATGCGAACCATCGTTTCACGGAGGCGATACACATCCGTCATGTTTGTGAGACTCATCGGATTACCCTCGATAAGTTTGAACTGACTAATCGTGAGCGGATGAGGAGCGCCGAACGGCGACGCATAGAGCCCCGCATCTTTTTGGTGCGCGTTCTCGCCGTATTTGCAGTGATACACTTCGGCGCCAACCACGCCGTCGATCTTTCCGGCGCTGTGATAGCGCGCGGCAGTGAGATAATAGTCCGCGACAAACCCGTATGCCTTGGCTACCAGGTATGTGATGAATTTTTCCTCGTCCGGGCGGCCGGCTTTGAGCCAGTCGATCACGCGCTTGCGATCATCGAAATCCACGATCACGATCCGCCGCCCTTTGGCTGCGGACATAAGCATCGTAGGACCGCCGATGTCAGTCTCCTCGATCACCGATTCGCGCGTGGCGCCAGCTTTTCCAATCGCCTCTTTCAGAGGGTATGGATCGTTACAGACAAGGTCGAACCAGGGAATGACGATCGGATTTGTTTTCCGAGTTGCGAGATGCGCGAGCTCGGTAACGTGTCTACTCTCCGCGAGGAGACCGCCGTGGAGATGCGGCACAAGCGTGGCGACTCGATGATCCAAAATCGGCTCCAGGCCGGATATGTCGGCAATGTCTTTTACCGGAATTCCGCCGGCGCGAAGAAACTTGGCTGTACCTCCGGCTGAAACAATCTCGACGTCTAGCTTCACCAACTCTCTTGCGAACCAATCGATTCCAGTTTTATTTCGAACGGATATGAATGCTCTCATGACTTTCTTTCTTTCGTTTTAACCCATGTTCAATTGTTAAGGGTTTTTTGTTTGTGTTAACCGTAAAACCGCTGCCCACAGGGTATCAGCAACACGACATATTATCAATTCATCGCACAAGCATTCCAAATTCTTGCGAAAAAGCCATAAAACCTGTTAAAATTACGCGGTAATTTTACGAATCATGATCCACATATCACTACACCCCGAAGACCTTTTTAAAATTGGCGGGTTCACGATAACGAACAGCATCATTGTTTCTTTTGGCATTCTCATACTCTTTGTCACAACGGGGCTCATCATGCGCCGGCGCTTCGCCATGATTCCCGGAAGAGTACAAAATGTTTTGGAAAGTGGCATTGAAGCACTCATTGGCCTCATGGATCAGGTTTTGGGCAACAGAAAAAAATCTGAAAAATATTTTCCCCTCGTCGCGACGATTTTTGTGTTCGTGCTTTTTTCAAACTGGCTGGGACTTCTGCCTGGCATCGGGTCTATTGTGTTTCGTGTGGGCGAAGAGGCCGTCCCCTTTCTCCGGTCACCTTCAACGGATTTGAATTTCACACTCGCCCTCGCAATTATTTCCGTACTCGCCACAAACATCATCGGCATCGGGACGATCGGCGCAGTAAAGCACGCGAAAAAATTTCTAAATTTTTCGAGCCCGCTCGGGTTCTTCGTCGGCATATTGGAATTACTGTCGGAATTTGCTAGAATAGTGTCGTTCTCATTCCGTCTTTTTGGCAACATATTCGCGGGAGAAGTGCTTCTCGTGGTAATCCAGTTTCTGATTCCATACATCTTACCGCTTCCCTTCGTTATGATGGAGATGTTTTTTGGTCTGATACAGGCGTTCATATTTGCAATGCTCACGCTCGTATTTATATCCGTTGCCGTCGAAGATCACGATGAACACGAGGAGAGCAAATAACTAATGACACAAAACAAATAACAAATCGGGTAGTGAAAGTTCGATTGGTCTCGCAGCGAGACAAACATGCGAAGCTGATCGAACTTCTACTACCCGGAAATCGGATAGTGAAAGTTCGAGCGGAGCCCGATATTCAACTCGAACTTCTACTACCCGAAAAGGTCGCCCAAACTATAAAATTATTCAAAAAAATTATGGACGTACAAACAGCTAAACTTATCGCAACAGCATTCGCAATCGGAGTCGGTGTTATCGGACCGGGAATCGCAGTCGGGCTTATCGGAGCGGCAGCAGCGCAGGCCATCGGGCGAAATCCGGAAGCGACGCCGAAGATCAGAACAAACATGATTTTGGCAATCGCGTTCGCCGAAGCAATCGCGATTTACGCGCTCCTCATTGCACTTATTATAAAGTTTGTTTAGTTTTGGTTATCGGTTGCTAGTTACAAGTTACATTTATGCAGGATCTAATAAAAAATTTAGGATTGGACTGGAAGCTGTTTCTCGCGCAGGCGGTCAATTTTTTTATTGTACTTGTCGTGCTTCGGCTTACCATCTACAAACCGCTTCTTGAATTTCTCGCCAAGCGGCGAACAAAAATCGAGGAAGGAATCGCAAAATCGGAGGAAGCCGAGAAGCGCCTTCACGAAATCAGCGAGCTCAAAAAGAACAAAATGAAAGAGGCGGAAGAAGAAGCAATGAAAATGATGAAAAGTGCGGAATTGAGGGCAGAAGAGCAAACGCAAAAAATTCTGGACGATGCGGCGAAAAAAGAAGCCGGAATGATGAAGACGGCGCTCGAACGGATTGAGGCGGAAAAAATGGCCGAGCGGAAAAAAATGTATGACGAAGCCGTAACGCTCGTGAAACATGTAATCACGAAAACCGTGGGCATTGACCCGAAAATGATGGATGACAAGCTCATCGAAAAAGTCGCGAAAGAAAAAATTCCAGTATAAGAGCATGAATCCCGTTAGAAAATTAATACTCATGAAAAATAACAATCCAGTAATTAATTTCAACAAAAATCGCCTTAATAGTCGCAAGGCGCGAGTTTTAATTTTCTAACGGGATGAAAAAAATTTCCGTAGACTCATACGCGGATGCGCTCCTTGCCGTTTCAAAAGAAACCAAGAACGCAGGGAAACTCATAGAGAAATTCATCGAAGCGATTAAAAAAAATAACGATTGGGCTCGGCGGACGCAGATTCTCGAAGCATGCGAAAAAAAATGGCGGCACCTTCATGGAAAATCGCTTATAACAATCGAATCAGCGCGGCCGCTCTCTTCAGAACAACAATCGAAACTAACAAACCAGTGGAAAAACAAAAATTCGGATATCGAATACAAAATAAATAATTCGCTTATCGCAGGAGTAAAAGTTATCATAAATGAGGAAAAACAGTTCGATGTATCGCTCAAGCGAAAACTAGCAACGCTATTTTCCTAAATTGAAAATGTAAATATCAAAGTTAAAAATGACAACGCAAAATTCAAAATTAAAAAACTTCGGAACGCTTTACATTTTAAACTGTCATTTTACATTTTGATATTTAAACCTTACATTTGAAACATGTCCTACGAAATAATTGAAAAACTTAAAAAGCAGATTGAAGAATACAAAGACACGACCGTTTGGGAAGAAGTTGGCCGCGTCATTGAAGTCGGCGACGGCGTCGCCCGCATCGGAGGTTTGCGCGGAGTTCAGGCGCAGGAAATCATCACAATAGAAACGAGCGAAAAAACCGTTTCGGCACTCGCTTTGAACCTCGAAGAAGAAACAATCGGCGCGCTGATTCTCGGCGAAGAGCGGTTTGTAAAAAGCGGCGACACCGCGAAAACCACCGGCCGCGTGCTCTCTATCGAAGTCGGCGATGAACTTTTAGGCAGAGTGATAAATCCCCTGGGCGAAGCGCAGGATGGACTGGGGCAAATTTTTAAGAAAAATAAGTCGCAGCTTTTCCCGCTTGAGAAAAAAGCGCCGGACGTCGTGAGCCGCGAGTCGGTGAACGAAGCGGTGCACACGGGCATCAAAGCGATAGATGCCATGATCCCGATCGGCCGCGGCCAGCGCGAGCTCATTATCGGCGACCGGCAAACCGGGAAAACTGCCGTCGCACTCGATGTCATTTTGAATCAAAAAAGTGAAGCAACAAAACGACCAATTTGTATTTACGTCGCAATCGGCCAGAAAGAATCCAAGACCGCACGTCTCGTTCAAACACTTAAAGAAAAAGGAGCGCTTGAGTATTCGATTATCGTAAACGCCTCGGCCTCCTCCCCCGCCGCACTCTGGTATCTCGCGCCATACGCCGGCTGCGCCATCGGAGAATATTTTATGAGCAAAGGGCAGGACGCGGTGATTATCTACGATGATCTTACAAAGCACGCGCAGGCATACCGGCAAATTTCCCTTCTCTTGGGACGTCCACCGGGCCGCGAAGCATATCCGGGCGACGTGTTCTATCTCCACTCTCGCCTACTCGAGCGTGCGGCAAAACTCAACAAAGAAAACGGCGGCGGCTCGCTCACCGCACTTCCTATTATTGAAACCCAGCTCGGCGATATTTCTGCATACGTCCCGACAAACGTGATCTCAATCACCGACGGACAGATTTTCCTCGAATCCGACCTCTTCAACCAGGGAATTCGCCCGGCTATCAACGTCGGTCTCTCCGTCTCCCGCGTCGGATCCGCAGCGCAAACAAAAGCAATGAAAAAAGTGGCTGGTAAACTGCGGCTTGAGCTCGCGCAGTTCAGAGAACTGCAGGCCTTCGTGCAATTCGCATCGGATGTGGACGAAACAACTAAACAAAAGATACAACGGGGACAAATACTGACTGAAATCTTGAAACAGGATGACCTCCAACCGCTCGCGTTCGAAAAACAGGTTGTCATAATCTATGCTGCCTTAAACGGCTACTTCAACGCCGTCCCGAAAGAAAAAATTAAGCTAACCGGCGAACGGCTCGTGGACTTCATCGAAAAAACCCACGGAGATGCAATCTTCAAACCGATTCGCGAGAAACGGGAACTTTCTCCGGAAGTTGAAACAAAGATGAAGGAAGTATTGTCGAATTTTGACTTCGCGAAATAAATCTATAATCACCGACTTCAAAGTACTCGTCCATGCCCTCCCTCCAAGACATCAAAAAAAGAATAAAGAGCGTAAAGTCCGTAAACAAAATCACCTCCGCGATGGAGCTTGTAGCCGCAACAAAAATGCGCCGTGCGCAGGAAGCGGCGCTCAATTCCCGCCCCTACGCCTTCACCGCTCTTGAAATGCTGGCGAATGCAGTCGAAGCACTCTCAAAAACAAATGTAGACATCTCCGCAATTCCCCTTCTCACAGTCCCCGAGTTAAAAGTCCCCGCCGTCCTTCTTGTTTCTTCCGATAAAGGCCTTGCGGGAACTTTTAATAACGCGGTATTCAGAAAATATGAACACTTTATCTCTCAAAATTTTAAACATAACGAGAAAGATCTTGTTCTCATCACCATTGGAGAAAAGGCAAAGGACTACGCCAAACGTCGCGGGTTAAAAATAGTACAAAGTTTCACGCGCCACGGAGATATGATTAATCCGAAAGAAACAGAAGAAATCGGAGAATTCCTTGTAAACGGTTTTATCTCCGGCGAATGGGATACACTCACCGCATTTTCCACAAACTTCGTAAGCGCCCTCAAACAAGAGCCGATAGAGCGCGAGCTACTCCCGATCGACTTCCAAAAAATCCGGGAAGGCGTGGATAATACAATTCCGAAAACCGGCCGCTATGCGGAACTGCGAAAGCAAATAGAGTCGGCGCGTTCGGAAAAGTCAGTCGAATATATTATCGAACCGTCGCCGCAGGAAGTACTCCAAAAGCTTGTTCCGGCGCTATTCAAAATGCAGATGTATCAGATCATTCTTGAATCAAACGCGTCGGAGCATTCGGCCCGGCGGCTTGCTATGAAAAACGCGTCGGATAATGCGAAAGATCTTACCGATGAATTAAATACCGTATACAACAGAGTAAGGCAGGAAAAGATCACGAATGAGTTGCTTGAGATTACGGGAACGGCGCGAGCATTATCAAATTAAAAATGTAAATCTCAAAGTTAAAAATGACAATGCAAAGTTTAAAATTAAAAATTCCGAAACACTTTACATTTTACACTGTCATTTTACATTTTGATTTTTAAACTTTACACTTAGGGGCGATAGGAAATCATCGAAATAAAATAAACTTATATAAAACAATGATCGAGGGTAAGATTGTGCAGATCATCGGGCCGGTCGTAGACATTGAATTTCCGGATTCTCAAAAAATCCCAGGAATTTTGGAAGCTCTCACCATTGAAAAAGATGGAAAGCTCATCCTACTTGAAGTCGCAAAACACTTAGAACCGGGCAAGGTCCGTGCAATCAGCTTGGAGTCAACGGATGGCTTGCGCCGTGGAGAATCGGTGCACGCAACCGGCGCACCAATCCAGGCTCCGGTGGGTGCCGAGGTGCTCGGCAACATCTTCGACGTCAAAGGAGTTGCCCTAAACGACCCGGCAAAAAAGTTTACGAAGTGGAGCCCGATACACCGTGAGGCGCCGACATTCGCCGACCAGTCAACAAAAACAGAACTCTTTGAAACCGGAATTAAAGTTATAGACCTTATCGCGCCATTCATCCGCGGAGGAAAGGTAGGGCTCTTCGGCGGCGCGGGTGTCGGCAAAACTGTGCTTCTCACAGAGCTCATCCATAACGTCGCCACCGTTTCAAAAGGCGTATCGGTATTCGCCGGAGTCGGAGAAAGAACGCGCGAAGGAAACGACCTTCACCGCGAAATGAAAGAGTCCGGCGTTATCGCCTCAACCGCGCTCGTGTTCGGACAGATGAATGAAGTCCCGGGCGCGCGTCTCCGCGTAGCATTCACCGCACTCACGATGGCGGAATATTTCCGCGATGTGGAGAAAAAAGAAGTATTGCTCTTCATAGACAACATCTTCCGTTTCTCACAGGCAGGATCTGAAGTTTCTACCCTCTTGGGCCGCCTTCCCTCCGCCGTAGGCTATCAGCCGACACTTGCCGAAGAAATGGGCAAGCTTCAGGAACGCATCACTTCTACCAAGAACGGGGCTATAACCTCCGTACAAGCGATTTACGTGCCAGCAGACGACATCACAGACCCCGCCCCGGCTGCGGCATTCGCCCACCTCGACTCAACCATTGTGCTCTCACGCGCTCTCACGGAAATCGGTATTTATCCGGCCGTTGACCCCCTCGCCTCAAACTCGACAGCCCTCGACCCGAAGATCGTCGGAAAAAAACACTATGAGGTGACCCGCGAAACCCAGCGCATCCTCGGCAGGTACAAAGAATTACAGGACATCATCGCGATTCTCGGCATGGAAGAACTTTCCGCAGATGACAAACTCGTCGTAGGACGCGCAAGAAAAATTCAGCGCTTCCTCTCACAGCCATTCTTCGTCGCAGAAGCGTTCACGGGCGTCTCAGGTAAATTTGTGAAAAAAGAAGATACCATAAAGGGCATGGAGGGCATCATAGAAGGTCGCTTCGACGATATTCCAGAGGAAAGATTCTACATGAAGGGAGCTATCGAAGAAATTTCTAATTCCTAATATCTAATTTCTAAATTAAGACATTAAGAATTTCATTAGAAATTAGTAATTGGAAATTAGAAATTTACTATCATGCATTTAAGCGTCTATTCATTAAAAAAAGTGCTATATGAGGATGAAGCAACGGCGATAAATTGCCAAACCGAAGCCGGTGAAATAACTGTTCTTGATCATCACGCCCCGCTTGTCGGTATTTTGAAGCCGGGCCAAATCAAAATTTCAGATAAGAATAAAAAGGATTTCTATTTTGAAGCAACGAGTGGATTTTTGGAAGTTGGGAAAGGAAATCAGGCAAAGCTCATTATTAACGAGTAACCATCCCGCCCCCCCAGCTTTTACCTCTATACCTGGCAAACCGATATTGTCTTTCAGCACAATCTTTTGTAGACTAGTGCAAGCAAATTACCAATAGCATAATGGAGCTTTTGGTTTCCCAAACTCAAATAACTCAGATGGATTGTTTATGCTTAGTGAAAACGACCAGCTTACTATTCGTGCATTGCGCGAATTTTCTACTCCAATCTTGGAGGACGTAAACCCACACAGGATCAACGGAGACGGCCGGAATGTCGTCATCATGTGCGCAGACGGACACCAATCGCATGATCAGATCAGCGCCCACACACGCTTCATACAGCGCAGGAACCACTCGGAACACTGTTGCCACAGTCTCATGCTAAACGGCGGGGCATTGTTGCTTTCGCCAGAGTTCGGCAAACACGCACATCTGCCATTCTATCAACGCATCCCCCGCGCTCTATGGCTTTTTTTAGTCCGCAGAGTGCTCTTATGGCAGATCGAGCAATCACTCGTACTCAAGGACGCGAACACCGTCGCGCTCTATGTTCACTGCCCCTGCGGCGCAGCTAAGCTTCAAAACCTGTCATTTACGAATGTCCTCGATCGGCTTTTTGAAGCCAGGGATGTAGTAAAGCAACGCTTCGCTTCAAGAGAAAATTTCAAGGTTGCATGCTTTGTGCAAATTGATTACGGCACCGATCGTAAACGCAGCTACTTCATCTCACGCACAAGGTGGGTGAAGTGGAGGAATGACCCGCCAACTCTCATCTACAAAGACCCACCGGTCGTTGTAACGGAGTAAGCTCCAAAAAAACAGTTTAAACAAAAGGCACCCGCAAAAGCGGGTGCCTCTCTTTTATTCTTGATATTTATATAATTTTCTATACAATCAAATGCGTAAAAACATATGTCGTCTCACGGTTGCACAACCCTCTTACTTCGCTGTATAGATTATCGGCTCGAACCAAAAATTCAGGAGTTTCTTAAGGATAGAAATCTTGTCGGCGATTGTGACATCGTCTCGCTCGCCGGTGCAGCAAAAAACTTCACATCTTTGGAGTCCACTATACTTGGACATATTGAACTAGCAAAAAATCTTCACGGCATTAAACAGGTAATTTTAATGAACCACACCAATTGTGGCGCATACAGAGATCACACTTTTAATTCGACGGCAGAAGAAATACAATTTCACAAAGAAGAACTTCAAAACGCCAAAGCGAAGGTTCAAAAAGCATTCCCGGACATTGATGTAAAGCTTGCACTTGCACACATCATTGAACCCGGCAAAATCGAAATAAAAACAATATAACTAAGCCGCAGCCGCGGTGAGAATTTTTGGACCTGTCGGCGTGATAGCAACCGTATGCTCAAAATGTGCGGAAAGCGAGCCGTCGCTCGATGCAAACCCTTCATCCGCAAGCTGTTTCACTTTTCCCGAACCGACACACACCATGGGCTCGATGGCAATTACCATGCCCGGTTCCAAAAGCACGCCCTCCCCTGGACGGCCAAAATTTGGAACCGCCGGATCTTCGTGAAGATTTTTTCCAATACCATGCCCAATAAGCGAGTGCACCACGCCAAACTTGTTGCTCATAACATAGCGCTCTATAACCGAGCCGACATCGCCCGTTGTGGCACCTGCCCGCGCCGCCTTAATGCCCAAAGCAAGGGCTTCCCGCGTCACCGTGATAAGTTTTCGAGCCTCAGAGCTTATGCTACCCACGCCAATCGTTATGGCGGAATCAACATACCATCCTTTTAATTTCAAACCGAGATCAAGTTTTACAACATCGCCATCTTTTACGACATATTCCGATGGCTGCCCATGCACCACAACTTCGTTCACCGAAACGCAAATGCTATACGGATAGCCCACATCGCTTCCTGCAGGCCGATACCCGAGAAACGCCGGCTTTGCACCAGCTTCCTTGATAAGCCGCATACTCGCCTCTTCGATCTCCATCGTTCGAACACCAATCTTTACTTCGGCCTTGAGCATGTCCAAGATATGAGCAAGCCGACGCCCGGCATCGGCCATGATTTCGATCTCGTTAGATTTTTTTAAGAGTGCCATAGATTTTTCCGAGTACTGTATGCGGAGCCGGCCGCGCATCAATTTTCGTAACCCGATATTTCTGTTGTTTTAAAAGTTTAAGTATGGGCATGGTCCGATGTTTGAATTCCTCGAGCCGAATCTTTATTACATCTGGCTTATCGAGCGTTCTTTGATAGAGCGGACCGGCACAAACAGGACATCGATTCGGCGCCCCTTTCGGATGATACTCCGCGAGCACCATATGCCCGCATACAGAACAAACAAGCCGTCTGCTATTGCGCTTAATCGAAAACGCAGCAGGCAACTCAAGAAGAAAAATAAAAATATTTTTCTTTCCGTAAAGCGTATCAAGTATGGGGAGAAGAGCATTTGCTTCGTATATTGTTCTCGGCGAGCCGCTGAAAATTATTCCCCAGCCGGCTTTTCTTATTTCGCGAACTTTTGCAGCAATTTCCTTAAGAACAAAGCTGGGGGTCATAAGCATGCCCTTAT
Source organism: uncultured Candidatus Saccharibacteria bacterium (assembly GCA_964418085.1). GTDB lineage: Bacteria > Patescibacteriota > Minisyncoccia > UBA6257 > 2-01-FULL-56-20 > JBBTYG01. The sequence goes on along the minus strand of CAYQKB010000016.1, from coordinate 8,475 downwards.
CAAAAAGCGCCCGCTCCCGTTTTATCAGCGCCTCGCTCTGTCGCTCCGGATCATGAACTAAACTCTCAAGAAATTTTCCCGTATCTAAGTGAAGCAGATTTAATTTATTTGCGAGTATATTTGCCTGCGTCCCCTTGCCCGATCCGGGAGGCCCATACAATATTATGACAATTTTTTTCATCCCGTTAGAAAATTAAAACCGGCGCCTTGCGACAGTAAACGATTATTGCTGAAATTGATTATTTTATATTTATTCATTGTGAGTATTAATTTTCTAGCGAGATTCATATTCTACAGTATAGCAAAAAAGGAGAGTACTCGCCTACTCTCTTATGCCGTGCGTAGGTTCATGCTTTTTTTAACGCGTTTCGTCGTATTCGCGGATTGAAAGCTGAGAGTTGATCTGTCGCATTGTTTCGAGTGCAACGGAGACCACGATAAGAAGAGCGGTTCCGCTGATAGAGAGAAGCTGTATGCCCGTCATTTTCTGAATTATTGTCGGGAACACGGCAATAAGTCCAAGGAATGTCGCGCCGAAAAGCGTTATCCGATTCACCACCTTCGAGAAAAATGCGGTTGTCGCCTCGCCCGGACGTATACCGGGAACAAACCCCCCGCTCTTCTGAAGATTTTTTGACACTTCCTCGGGATTGAATGTAATTGCCGTATAGAAATAGGTAAACATAAAAACAAGAAGGAAATAGAAGATTCCATAAAACAACTGGTTATTCAAAAATCCCGAGACAATATCGTTTACCCGCACCGCGAGATCAGCGGAAATAAAAGATAATGCCGAAGCGAGAAATTGTGGAAACAAAAGAACGGATATCGCAAAAATAAGGGGTATCATTCCGGCCTGGTTTATTTTAAGCGGCAGATAGCTTTGCGCTCCTCCATACATTTTGTTTCCCCGCACCCTCCGCGCATACGCTACCGGAACCTTTCTCTCACCTTCATTTAAATACACAACGCCGGCTATCGCGAGCACCGCTACAATAAGGAAGCCGATATAGGTCGGGAGGTGGTCCGGCGTTAAGGGATATGCAACCTGAAGCTGAACAATATGCCCCGGGAGCCCGCTCATGATTCCCGCGAGAATGATAAGCGATATTCCATTGCCGATATTCTTTTCGGTAATGAGCTCACCGAGCCACAAGGCAAGCATGGAACCCGTAGTAATAATGATGACGTTCGTCCACGTTCCAATTGTTGTCTGCTGACTTATGACTCCGCCTCTAATCAAAATATTCAAAAAACCATACGCCTGCACAATCCCCAGTGGAACGGTAAGAAGCCGCGAATATTGATTGAACTTTGCCCGGCCGCGAGCGCCTTCCTCGTAATACAGCTCCTTAAACTTCGGGAATATCATCGTGAGGAGCTGCATGATGATGGTTGCCGTGATATAAGGACCGACACCAAGCATCACCACCGAAAGATTTGAAAGGCCGCCACCCGAGAAAAAGTTTAAGAAACCAAGAAGTTGGTTTGAATTGAAATAGCTCTGTAATTTTGCCGGATCAACTCCGGGTATTGGAATCGCCGCAAGCACGCGATATGCAACGAGAAGTCCAGCAACAAAAAGAACTTTGCTTCGGAGGTCTTTTACTCGGAAAATGTTCAGAATGCGGGACATAATATATAAATTAAAAATAAAATATCAAAAATTAAAAAGTGAGATTCTTTGACCACAGTTCATTATTTTTGATCTTTAATTTTTGATTTTTGATTTTCCGCAATACTCCCGCCGGCCTTCACGATTTTTTCCTGAGTCGCCTTTGAAGCGGCGAGTCCGGTGAGCGTGATCGGCGCATTGATCTTTCCCTGACTCAAAATTTTTATCCTACCTTTGTATCCGCGGGATATTATTCCCGACTGCACCAAAAGCTCTTTATTTATAATGAGAGGAATGCCCGGCTTCGAGTTCACCTGTATGGCAAACGAAAGATCCTCGAGATTAACAATGATCGGCTTATCACGTTTAATTTTATTTCGGAATCCGCGAAGTTTTGGAATTCGGATGATCAAGTCCCTCTGCGCAGGACGAATTCTCCTTCCGGCTCGTGACTTCTGTCCCTTTGTTCCACGCCCCGAATAACTTCCGCGCTTTCCTCCGCGGCCTACTCTCTGCTTTGTTTTCCCCCTAACTTTTAACGAAGTTTGATGAAGTTTCATCCCGTTTAAAAAATTAAAACAATCGCTGTGCGACCGCCAAAGCGATTTTTACTGAAATTAATTAATTGATATTGATTCATGGTGATTATTAATTTTCCAACGGGATTCATATGATTTATTTCGTTCTGTTTTTCAACTTTTTCAAAGCTTCCATCGTAGCCAGTGCATTCGTCAATTTATTTGGAGTTCTTCCAAGACACTTTGAGGTTGCGTCTTTTATCCCCGCAAGCGCGAGTACAAACCGTACGGCACCTCCCGCCCGGAGACCATGCCCCTGGCTCGCCGGCTTTATCAAAACTTCCGCAGCGCTGTATTTCGCCAGAACTTCATGATTTATTGTTCTCCCTTCTTTGAGCTGAACCGTCAAAATATTTTTCTTCGCGGCGGTTTTTGCTTTCTCAACGGATTGAGCAACATCAATACCCTTCGCAATTCCAATACCGACCCGTCCCTTTTCATCTCCAATCACAATAGTCGCTCTGAAGCGAAACCGTTTTCCTCCGGCTACCACGCGAGTGACGCGGCGCAAGTCGAGCACTTTTTCTTTAAACTCATCTTTTCGTTGTAATCGATCTTTTTTATACATACATATTAAAATGTAAGCCCGCCTGTTCGTGCGCCATCCGCAAACGCTTTAACTCGTCCGTGATATTTATATCCGCGCCGGTCAAACACCACCTCCTTTATTCCTTTTAGGGAAGCACGCTTTGCCAAAAGTTCACCGGCCATTCGAGCTGCTTCGGTTTTTGTTTTTTTCGCATCCTTGATTTCCCGACTCGAAACGGAAAGGAGCGTTGTCCCCTTCGCGTCATCAATGAGTTGCGCGTACGTCGTTGTGTTACTCCGCTTAATCGCAAGTCGGGGTCGCAAAGTGCCACGGCGGGCAGTTGAAGACGAAACGAGAGCGCCGACAATACGGACACTATTCCGCTTCTGGCGCCGCATTCGTATTGAATTTAATGATTTTTGTTTATTCATCCCGTTTAGAAAATTAAAGCCGCAGCCGCTCGACCACCGCGACAATTATTACTGAAAGTTTTTATTTTATATTGATTCATTGTGATTATTAATTTTCTAACGGGATTCATTGGAAAATTATCGGTTTGCTCATCGCCCCCAAAGCGCTGATAGCATAACAGAGATCTTGATAATAGTCATCTCACGCGGTTGCTCCCGCAGCTGCGCCCGCTTTCTTGCCGACTTTTCTCCTTACCACCTCGCCTCGGTAGCGAATCCCCTTACCCTTATATGGCTCCGGCTTCTTAAGCGCTCGGATGTTCGCCGCGATAAGACCGACAAGATCTTTATCGCTACCGGATATTTTTATGGTCACATTCTTTTCGATTACAAGCACAATCCCTTCCGGTATTTTTACCCTTACCGGATGCGCGTACCCAAGAGAAAGAGACAAATCTTTTCCCTCAAGCGCCGCTTTGTATCCAACTCCTTCAATATCCAAAATTTTTGAAAATCCTGAAGAAACCCCTTCGATTGAATTTCGTATGAGCGACCATGCAGTCCCGACGTGAGCAGTCATATTTCCCACCGGGCTTACCCAGATCTCTTCGCCTTCAATCTTAACTTTCACCTCCGGATTTATGCTCAAACGCTTTTCCCCTTTTGGCCCCTTAAAAACCAAAATATTCCCTTCCTGCACGATGGTAACTCCGCTTATTATTTTTATAGATTTTTTAGCTAATCGGCTCATATAGGTAAAAATTAAAGATTAAATATCAAAAATTAAAGATAATGAACTCATTTTCGCGAAAACATCTTCCATTTTTAATATTTGATTTTTCATTTTTGATTTTACTTCTACCAAATATCAAAAAGATATTCGCCGCCGACTTTTTGCTTGCGGGCAGTCTTGCCATTCATCACGCCTTTTGACGTCGAGATAACAGCCATGCCATACCCCTGCCGTATCGCACGAATTTCTTCTGCGCCGACATACATCCGCCGTCCGGGCTTGCTTATGATCTTGATACCGTTAATCGCGTGACCTCCTTTGGCAAGTTTTATTTCAAGAAAACTCTTTTTTCCGACAGTCTTTTTTTGAACATCTTTAATATACCCACCCTCTGCAAGAATTTTCGCAACCGCAAGATCGAGTCCCGAAAAACCCGCAACAAGGGAATCCTTTTCGGCAACCTCCGCATTTTTAATTCGTATCAATAAATCGTAGTACATAGAAGAAATGTAAAGTGTAAATCTCAAAATGTAAAATTGAGGCGTCCTTTGGACGATATTTTTAAATTTTTTAATTTTGATTTTTTCATTGTCATTTTTAACTTTGAGATTTCAACTTTTAACTTGAAACTTACCATGATGCTTTTTTAACTCCGGGTATTTCCTGATTGGTTGCCATCTCTCTGAAGCAAATTCTGCAGAGATTAAACTTTCTCATATAGCCGTGCTTTCTTCCGCACCTGAAACACCGCCTCACGATTCGTGAGCTGAATTTTGGTTTCTTTTTACCTCGTACAATAACAGAGAGTTTTGACATCCCGTTTAGAAAATTAAAACCCGCGCCCCGCGACTATGAAGGCGATTATTGCCGAAACTGATTGTTTGATGTTTAGTCATTGTGATTGTTAATTTTCTAACGGGAACATGTTTTATTTTTTCTTGAGTGGAACGCCGAAACTCTTGAATGTAAGAACGGCTGATTCGCGATTCCTGGTTCGGGGAACTACGGTTATTCCTGCCGAAAACGAAGATGGCGATTGCTCCAAATTAATTTCGGGAAATACCGAGTGTTCCCGAATTCCTATATTGAGTATGCCGTGTTCATCTATTGATCCGAGGTTAATACCGTTAAAATCCCTGACGCGAGGTAATACAATTCTAATCAGACGGTCAAAAAAATCAACCATTTTCTTCCGGCGAAGCGTAATTTTAAGCCCAACGGTCTGACCTTCTCTTGTTTTAAATCCTGCGATAGATTTTTTCGCGGGGCGAATTTGGGCTTTTTGTCCGGTAACGGAGGCGAGATCTTTCATCAATTGCGGAAGAGTTTTTTCTTCAAAGCTCGGTTGTGCGGAAAGTCGCCCGACGCCAACGTCAATCACGATCTTCTCGAGAAATTTTCTCATCTCACCTCTTTGATCCTTTGTTATTTCTTTTGTTTCGTGTTTCATATGAGTAATCGCGAATAATGCGAATTTAATTTAATAACGCGAATTTTATTCGTATTATTTATTGTATTTGTATTGTTTGTAATTATTCTTTTCATTTGCGTCATTTGCTTTGATTCGCGTTATTGGTGATTACTACGTTATATAGAAGCTTTGCACTTTTTGCAATATCTTATTTTTGAATCTGCTTCATAGCGATGTCCTATTCTCGTCGGTTTTTTACAGCTCGAACAGACTATCATGATGTTCGATATATGCATCGGCCGAGGAGCGGATATTGTCTCCCCTTTTTGTCCTTGCTGCTTGGGACGAATCCTCTTTTTATAGAGATTCAGTCCATCAACAGCGATTCTTTCATCGGAGAGAAAAACACGCAAAACAGTTCCCGTCTTGCCGCGGTCTTTTCCAGAAATTATTTTTACGTTGTCGCCCTTCTTTATGTTCATACTATTTGTGCTATTTGCTTTGATTCGCGTTATTTAGTGATTACTAAACGATTTCTTCCGCCATCGTCATTAACTTTTCAAAACCTTTCTCTTTAAGCTCTCTCGGAAGCGGACCGAAAACGCGCGTGGCAACCGGCTCAAGCTTGGCATCAACCAACACAACCGCATTTTCGTCGAAACGAATATACGTTCCGTCGCTTCTCCGGATCGGTTTCCGCTGCCGGACAATAAGCACTTTGACGATATCTTTTTTCTTTACCGTCTTCCGGGGCTCCGCAACCTGAACGGAAGCTACGATGACATCTCCAACTTCGCCATACCGCCGGCGCGTTCCTCCAAGTACTCTAAAGCAGCGGACGATTTTTGCCCCTGAATTATCTGCTACTTTTAATATGCTTCGTTCTTGTATCATGGGTTTAGAATTTTAACGTTTCATTCTATTTTCTATTTACCATTTTCTATTTTCTTAACTATTTTCCATCGCTTTTCTTTTGAAATTGGCCGGGTTTCCTCGATGGTAACCGTATCCCCGGTTTTATATTCGTTATTTTCATCGTGCGCCTTAAACCGCTTTGCAACTTTATAGTACCGCAAATATTTCGGATGCTTTTTAAGACCGGAGACTTCAACAACTTTCGTCTTGTTCATCTTATCGCTGACGATAACTCCTATTATTTTACGCCGTATGGGCATGGTTTGATTTTTTGCTTCCATGGGATTTTATTTCTTTGTTTTTTTTACGACAGCGACAGTATTCCCGGAATTAATAATTGTTAAAACTCTGGCAATATTTTTCCGGACAGTTCGGAGCTCATTAACGTTTTTCACCTTTCCGGCAACGAGATCAAATCTCAAAGATCGCAGTTTTTCTCTGTCATCTTTTACCATCTTCTGAAGTTCCGCCGGCGCCTTTAATTTTAATTCCTGAAAAATTTTGTTCATTTGAGTATTCGCATTATTTGCTTTGATTCGTGTTATTAGTGATTACTATTATTCTTTTGACATTATTCTGCATTTAAAAGGCAGTTTAAAGCTTGCGAGCCGCAACGCCTCAAACGCTGTTGCTTTTTCGACTCCATCGATTTCAAAAATAATTCTTCCGGGACGGACAGGAAATACATAGTGGTCAACGGAACCCTTTCCTCCTCCCAATGTTTTTTCCGGAGCCTGCAAAGTTATTGGCTTGTCGGGAAATACCCGGATCCAGAGCCGGCCATTCCGCTTCAAAAAATTTGTGATAGTTCTCCTCGCAGCCTCAATTTGTTTCGAGTTGAGCCAAGCCGAATCAAGCGCCTTAATTCCAAAGCGTCCATAACTAAGCTCGATCCCGCGGGTTTCAACATTCCGCTTTTTGGATCGGCCCTTTTGCCACTTTCTATGTTTTACTTTTTTTGGAATAAGCATGGTTTAAATAAATTAAAAATTAAATATAAAAAAATCAAAGATGATTTTTTTGTTTCCGACTGACGCTGCCTTTATTTTTGATATTTGATTTTTCATTTTTGATTCTGTTCTTTCGCAAATATCTTCCCTTTGTATATCCAGACTTTAATACCCACCGTTCCGTAGCTCGTGAACGCGGTTCCTTGTCCATAATCAATATTCGCCCGCAAAGTCTGAAGCGGAAGGGATCCCTTCGCAAGCCACTCGCGCCGCGCAATTTCATTTCCGTCGAGTCTTCCCGAAAGTAAAATCTTCGCTCCTTTTGCTTCCCGATTTTGAACTATTCCCTCGAGATATTTTTTGAGCGTTCGCCTGAACGGCATCCGCTTCTCGAGATCCCACGCAATTTGCTGCGCGACGTGCACAGCCGAAACTTCTGATCTCTTTAACTCCTCAACATTCAAACTCATCGGAATTGCCTTTGAATTTTTTACATTCCGCACTTTTTTAAGTGCGCCTTCTATCGCTTTCGAAAGGTCTTCAATACCTTTCCCTCCCCGTCCAATGATAAATCCGGGTCGTGCCGCTTTAATAAAAATCTTGAGACTACCCTGTGTGCGCTCTATCTCGATAGCTGAAACGCCGGCCTGGCTGATTTTTTCGTGAATCATATTTCGGATGGCCTCATCTTCTTCCAAAAACCGGGTATAGTCGCCGCGCAAAAACCACCTGGAGTTCCAGTTCTTTATAATGCCGAGCCGAAATGATAATGGATTAATTTTCTGTCCCATGGTGATAGGTAAGTGTAAGGGTAAAGTCTTAAAATGTAAAACGACATTTCTCCGACCTAATTTTATAATTTTTTAACTTTGAATTTTGCATTGTCATTTTTAACTTTGAGATTTCAACTTTTAACTAGATTGATTTCCGGTTAAAAATCTTTTTGAAGAATCCCGGCTTTCCCCGCGTTGATCGTTCATCCTTGATCATTTTCTCTTTCGCCGGCTTTTCTTTTCCTTCCTTTTTCGGAAGCTTCTCTTTCTTCTGAATCGCGATCTTAAACCGCGGTTCTTTTGCGTTTTCCCGCTCAGCGAGAATTATCTTCACATGGCTCATTTTCTTTTGTATAGGAGTCGCCATTCCGCGCGCGCGCGGCAACGATCGCTTGAGCATTGGTCCCCCGTCAACCGTTATGGTTTCAATGAAAAAATTCCCGGCATCCTTCTTCTGATTGTTTTTCAGGTTATTCACCGCAGATCGGAGAAGTTTCCGGAGTGGCTGAGCGGCTCGATTTCGCACAAGCATCAACTGCGCCTCCGCTTCGTTCACGGAAA
>CAYQKB010000015.1:0-24236 GCA_964418085.1 uncultured Candidatus Saccharibacteria bacterium | reverse complement strand
CACTCTATCCCCGACCTTCAAACCGTATCTTTGCACCGCCCCCGAATTTATTTCAAACACTTTATCAACCACCTCCGGCGGATAATAAATTTTAAGCGAAAAAAGTGATTTCCCCGGCTCGGGCAGCATATGTTCCGAAAATCCGGCAACGGTATCGCCATGAATCCACACAATATCAATCGCAAACTTCATGTCCTTCATCCAAAATCCTGTCATGCTTGATGTCGGAAAAATAAAAAGCATGCCGGCGTCTTCCGGCAGACCGTCGCGGCCGGAAAGTCCCCGCACTCGGGAAACCATCCTATCCGCCACCTCGGCACTGAACAGTTTCCCGCCAATCGAAACGTGAGTGCCGGGAAGCTGTGGATTCGTCCTTCCCATAACAAAAAAGTACAGTCCGAAAAGGACTCCGATAGCACAGAGTATAAACAAAATGAAAAATAGCATGCGGTTCGGTTTAGACTTCATTTTTTGCGAGTACATTTCTGTCAACATGTATAAAAAATATGAGACCGATAAGCGAGATCACGCCAGCGTAGTCGAGCGCCACAGTAGACCCGAAGCGCGTCCACAAAAATCCGCCGACAACTCCGGCAACAAGGGACGAAAACCCGACCGCCATATTAAGGAACCCTTGCCCTTCAGCCAAAATGTCGCGGGTCAGGTGCTTTGCCGCAAATGCGCGTTCAACGCCGTCTGTCGCCGCGGAATAAACACCGAGAAGCGCAAAAAGTAAAACAGTGAGAACCGGGTCATTCGTTCCGGCAAGCCCAAGATACACGGCGATTGCCGCAATGAATCCACCCGCAATCACCCTCCCCTCTCCAAATGTGTCTGAAAGTTTCCCAAGAGGAACTGCAGCGAGCACAAACGACAAACTGTATACAAAGTAGAGCAACGGCAAGCTCCCCGTAGGAAGCCCCGCCTCTTCTCCCTTGAGGAGTAAAAGAATAATCGGCAGCGTCCCCATGCCAAAAACGAAAATTGACGCAACGATATAAGCAAATCTCTTGTTCGATTTCAAAAGGCGCATATCGAGTTTCGGCACGGGGCGCGGCTCCACGCCACGCGGCCTCCGAACATCGTCAACAAACGTAAAGCTCGCGATCGCCCCGAGCCCTATCACAAACGCAACCAAAAATAATTTATGATAACTCCCGCCCAAAAACGGCAAAAGAAAAAATGCAAAGAGCGGCCCGACGGTTGCGCCCAATGTATCGAGTGCGCGATGAAGACCGAATGATTTCCCGTACTCCGATGGCTCGATTGATTCCGAAATCAAGGCGTCCCGCGGAGCGTCTCGAAGTCCCTTGCCGACGCGATCTATAATACGAAGCGAAAAAACCTGGGAGAAACGGGACGTAAGCGCGAGAAATGGCCGAGTGCCGACGGAAAGCGTATACCCTAAAACCGCCGGCAGTTTCCGCCGCCCGATTTTATCGGATAACCGCCCGGAAAAAACCTTGAGCACGCTTGCGAGTGCATCCGCCGATCCTTCTAGTACCCCGACCAAAAACGCAGGTGCCCCCAAAACGACGGTCAAAAATACCGGCATCACAGACTGCACCATCTCCGCGGAAAAATCATTGAAGAAGCTTACGAGCCCCAAAAAAAATACGTTGCGATTGAATCCAAAAATCCGTTTGCCCATGTGTATTAAGTATAGCACTCCTCTCGCCTGCCATCGCGATGACAAATAGAATTGACAATGCGTCACAAAAAATTGTACAAAGCTGTTAGTACTGCTGGAAGAAAAAGGTGTGAGTATACAGGTGTTGATGCCAAAAACGAATGTTTTTGCGCACACGATGCCGCTCGCTTCCCTTCCGGTGGACACAACTGAATAGGAAAAAATGAAACCGACACTGGACCAACTGTCCGAATTCCACAAACAGATTGACGCAAACCGCATCTCGCACTTCGTGCTACAGGAAATCCTCGACAACGCGCCGCGCATCGCGGCACAGCGCGGGTTTCGCGAAAGCATCAATGCAGCACGGGCTGCGGCGGTGAAAGAAGGAGATCCGTTCCTCCGATGTAAGGCGCTAATCCGCATCCATGAAGTTACGAACGAACCGTCTGATCTCGCCGAAGCGCAAAATGCGGCGGCGCAAGCCACCGGATCGGATGCGGTCATGCTGGTAATAGAAGACCATGCAAGAGAAGGAAACTACGGATGTGCCCGAAGCATAGCCAAAGAGATGGCCGCACCCGAGCGCTGGATTGCCTTCGCCAAAATCGCGCAGAAAACAAAAGTCAATCGCGACCTCAAAAAAGCGCAGGCAGGCCTGCAAGCTTTGCAATCCCCCGTCAATCGCGACAAACTGCTCGAAGAAATTGCCGTGGCGTTCGCCTGTCTGGATAAAAATGATACCAGTTGGGAAATAGGAATATCTATTTCTCATCCTCTCCCCCGGGCATTTGCCTTCGCGCGCATGTATGGCATCAGACCCGACAAAAGAGACGAAGAAAAATTACTTAGCGATGTAAAAGTCATCGCGGCGAAATTAACCACGGATGACAAAACCCTTGGCCTAAGTCTCCTGGCGCGAACCCTTGCGGATGACGAAAAGTGTCGTCTTGCGGAGACCGTGGCCAATCTTATCACCGACAACGCGACGCTGGCCTCTACACTTGCATACATTGCGCTTCGGTCAATCTATCCCCCCGATCTCATAAGACTAGCCCGCGCACATGCACACGCACTTCCCCGTCCGGGGGATTGTGCTAATAAAGATGAGCTCTACAAATTCGGATCCGCGTGGTGTGCCGTCGCAAAAGCCAGCGAAGGGCGCTGGGGCATGGACGAAACCGCGGATGCCCTTCAGAAACTCAGAAAGCTCGCTACTTCTACGAGGGATGGGTACGACGAGTCGCTCCTCGCACAAGTGGCCGACCTGAACGCGACGCTCGGCGAATTCGAAAAGGCGATGGAGATCGCCGGAGAAATCTCCGGCTCGCTTTCCAAGCGCGCCGAAGCCTTCGCCGCGATTGCGAAAGTGTGCAGCGATCTGCTCGCCCCAAAGCCATAACCGGCACACCGAAATACGAACATCATCTCCCGCCTGCGGCAACGCAAGCGGGAGATTTTTATTAAATCTTCAAAATTATTTTAAACTGTCATTTTCCATTTTGAGATTTCAACTTTAAACTTAGTTCGTACGCCACAATCCCAAACGCCACCGATACGTTTAAAGATTCTTTTTTACCAAACATCGGGATTTCCAAAATTTCGTCCGCGATTTTTAAAAGCGGAGGCGGGAGCCCCCGCACTTCGGCCCCAAACACAAGAGCAAGATTGTGCTTGTGTTTGTCAAAAGTCGTATCGAGGGACTTCGATTTATAATATAAAACCGAATTTTTATGCTGCTCAACCGCCAAAATTTTATATCCGTCCTCTTTCAATTTTTTTATAATGCCCGCCGCGCTTCGCGCTTTTTCCCACGCGACATGCCGCTCCGCCCCAAGCGACACCTTCGAAAAATCCGCGCGGAACTTCCCGAACCGGTCAATCGGCGACGGAGTAATGCCGCACAAATAAATTTTAGAAATTCCGGCGCCGTCCGCTGTGCGGAAAATGGAGCCGACATTGTGAATGCTCCGAATATTGTAGAGCACGGCGACTGCGGCATTCATGATTAAAATATATTCCACTTGCTTTTAAACGCAAGTGGAATATTTTTAGACACTATCTCAAAATCCCTTCGAGCGGCATTGCGAGAGATTTTCTTGTATCCGCGAGGCTTCGATGAGGAAGTTGTGCTTGAAGCACTACGACCGAGTCGAAACGAAGCGGGACGAGAAAATATCCGCAACCCGAAGGGATATTACCAATATTGCAGCCGAAGGGATTTTGAGATAGTGTCTACACAGCAGTTTAACAATAACAAATCACCAAAACTTAATATGAACACAATTGGACCTTACATAGCCTACATAATGATGTTGCTCTCGGGAATTGCCTTCATCGCGGCAGGATTCTGCGGCATCCGCATGATGCTCGAAGACATGAGCAAAAACGGATGGCTATCGAAAAGAAGCGGCGATGAACGGCAGCCCTCCACCGGCAGAAAAATCGCCGTCGTAACTCTGAATGATATATGCGAGTCCTGCGGAGTGCCGATCGTCGGCTCTACATGCCGCACCTGCACCGGGAAAACATAACCCGCGCGCGCCAAAACAAAAGTGCCCGGCTCAATCCATGAGTCCGGGCACACGCATTTTATGCCGGCGGCTTATTCCGATTCCTTCGAAAAGCTTTTTTCGAGCTCATCCACATCGGCCCAGATGATGGCGCCGTCCTCATCGGAAATCCACAGTAGGTGCTCGCGCACGACGGGAAGAGCGGATCGGTTTGCCCCGATAAAAACCCGGAAATGTTCACTGCTCTCCACGTGCTCAATTCTCGCCGACTCAAGATCAACCCGCTTCCCGTGTATCGCCACGCCCGCACGGCCCCTGAATCCGTTCATGCGCTCCGGAGACTTGAAGTAGAGGGAAAGTGCACCGCTGACGTCCCACCTCCACGGCGTATTCATGAAATGGGTGTTTTGCAAAGCGCTCTCGGGCGTAAAAGCATACTTACTTTTCATGTCGCAAATAATTTGGTCAATAATTTTCACATTTTCCTTTCTCAAAAATTTTGGGAAACCCAAAACCTAAAATAAGCATATCATTTTTTCACGCAGATACAAAAAAGAGCCGGCTACAATCCAGCAGCACGGCTCTTACTTTACGAATTCGTTTGCCTTCGACTCGCTTACGCGCGCGCCGCAAGCGGCATCGCCAGAAACGCTCCGAGCGTGTACACTTTCTTTTCCAAATCATGTTCGCGCAGGCGCATCGCCCGTGCCACTAATATCGTTCCGTCAATGTAGGAGCCGCGGCCGCGGATCTTCGCGGAAATCTCGATTTCGAGATTGGGATTGCACCATTGAATCCAATGATACCCATGCCCATCGAGAGACGAATACGGCACACCGATTCTCTTCTGCACGCCCGGATCGCGAACCGATCGAATCTCACGAGGATCAACGCCCACTGCTTGCGCCATCAGCTTCGCCGTCTCGGGAACCGTTTTCTTAGATGCCTGGTGTGATTCGCACACCGATTTTTCGAGACCGAAGTGCTCGAGCGCCGCGCCGATCTGCGGCAACACGCCGAGAAGCGCCACGATAGGCAGGGCCAGATTCGGCGCATGCACGAACGGCACCGGCGGATTCGCAGGCAATGTCTGCCCGGTTGAGCCCTGCAGGATCGGGATGCCGCCGTATTTTCCGCAGTGCTCGACGAGCTTTGGAAGTTCCCTCCCGGAGCCGAAATGTACGGCGACCACACCCGGCCCGGAACCCCATGTTTCAGGGCAGCCGTTGAAAAAAATATTTTCTTTCTCGCAGGCTTCCTTGAGTAAACCGGCCATCTTCCCATTGCCCACAATAATGAGCTGGACATCTTTCCTCATATCTATTGTCTGGATCATAGTTCTTTTCCTTTCATGTTGGTAGTTTTCAGTTCTGGAGAACTAGGAGGATACTATCAGCCATGCCGCTCGTGTGTCAATAAATTAAATTTTTTTAAACTTCGATTCAATCTTGCGGGAGCAGAGACCGCACAAGCAGCTCTTCAAATTTTATGTTCTTCATAGCAAACCTTTTTGAATCTTCAGTCGGATGCCGGCAACAAGTTCGTTAAAATAAAAAAGATTGTGTATCGTAAGCAGCGTGCCGGCGGTTGATTCCCGCGCGCGGAAAAGATGCGCGATGTACGTGCGTTTGTATCCCATGCACGCCTGGCACGCGCAATTTTTGTCGAGCGGCTGCATATCTTTCAAAAATTTTTGCTTGTTCAAATCCAGTTTGCCCCGACTCGTGAACGCGATCCCCCGCCGCGCGTAGTGCGTGGGAATAGTGCAGTCGAACGTATCCACGCCCTCCTTCATAATGCGTTCGAAGTCTTCCGGGTGGCCGATGCCCAAAAGATGCCTCGGCTTTTCAACGGGCAATTCTTTTATAACCACGCGCAGCATCCGGCTCATCGTCGCTTTGTCGTCGCCAAATTCGCCCCCGATGCCGAAGCCCGCAAACGGCAGCGCCGCCGTAAACCGTGCGCTCTCTTTCCGCAAATCGGCAAATTTCCCGCCCTGCACAATCCCGAATAGGGCTTGAGAATTTTTACCTGTCGTCTGCCGTCTCGCGTCATCGGTCATTTGTAGACACATTTTCGCCCACGCGTTCGTCCGCTTGAGCGCGGTGATCGTATACTCACGGTCCGCAATCGGCGACGTGCATTCATCAAAAGCAAAAATAATATCAGCGCCGAGCGCTTTCTGGATCGCCATAGATTCACTGGGACCGATAAACAGTTTTCGGCCGTCAACCGGCGAAGTAAAATAAACTCCGTCCGAAGTGATTTTCAAAAACGAGGGTCTTTGCCCGGCGATAATCTTACGCCCGTGCGTTTCTTTTTCTTTGAGCATCTTGCCCGTGCCGTAATCCCGCCCAAATCCCAAGCTAAAAACTTGAAACCCGCCCGAGTCGGTCATAAGCGGCCGCCGCCAGTTCATAAATGTGTGCAGCCCTCCGGCTTTTTTCACAATGTCTTCGCCCGGCTTCAAGTGCAAATGAAACGTATTGGCTATAAGCAATTGGCAATTTGCCGCTTCCGCCTGCTCGCTCGTCAAAGTTTTCACCGCCGCCTGCGTGGCAACGGGAACGAGCGTTGGCGTCTCCACCTCGCCGTGCGACGTTTTCAAAATTCCCAATCGTGCCCGAGATTTTTTAGAATTCTTAATAACTTGAAATTCCATACCCCGAATTCTACGGGTTATGGGAAATTTTTTCCAATCTGTTTTTATTCCTTTGGCTCAAAAGCAGTGAGCGGATGGCTATCTAAAATCTTCTGCACTTCCTCCCACCCAGGCAAATACGAATAGTTGTAGCGTGCTGGCAATGCAAAAACATACATACTATTGCGCCCAAGCTCGGAAGGCGGGATCGGCGCGGCGCCTACAGACCAGTCACCCCCACCATCAATCTCGCCATGAACATGCCACCATTGATCCCCTGTGAACACAAAAACCGGAATATTCTGCCGCGGCACGTCTGCGGTCGAGAGCGGATGGACAATTTCAATCATAGGGAAATGACCGACAATACCATCTCCACCAATTCCACCATAAGTATTCTTAGTATCGTAGATATCCTTTTGGCTTTCTGTGATCGTAAATCCCCTCCAACTCTCCGGCAACTTCACCTCAAACCCATACTTTTCATTGCGATAGCTTTGCTGTGTGGAAGTTGATTGATCCGAAGTGCTAGATGCTTTATTAAACGGACCAGAAAGGTGTGGCCCGGCATCGCCATAGTCATACACAAAATAATAATCGCCGCAATCAATAACCGAAAGACTTCCCCACCCACCCACAGAAAATGGGTAATTATAGGAAGAGTATTTAATAAATGTCGCCTTTTTATTTCCGCAATAAAAATTATCTCGTCTATCAGTTTTCACTGCCAGAGATAACTCCGGAACTTCCCAACCAGAATGTCCGCTACTTAACACCTTCGAAGCCCACAAATTTCTTTCTTTTAAAATAGGATACTTGGATAAAAGGTCCTAATTCTTATAATTTATTGGTGTTGATTGTTGTTTGTTTAAAAGAATGAAAACAGATACTCCCCCGCCTACAATCACCGCCGCCGCAATGATCAAAAATCCGATAAGAGGAGTAAATCCCTGTCTGTTAAATTTCATAGATCAAGTATAGCAAACTCAGTTCGGGCACGTTCGCGTCTTCAAAATAAACGGCGCCTGTGGCTGCTGGCCAAAATCCAGAGCGTCCAAAAGATTATTCGCTCCGGAATCGCGGCTATTCAAATTTGGCAGACCAAAAATATCTTCAATCGTTTTTGGAATAGAAGAGTGTTCCGTCACGCGGTGGCCGATATACCCGCGCTTGGTGTACGGAGAGATGACGAGCATCGGCACGCGGAACCCAAGCCCGAGCTGATCCACCTGCGGCGGCGGCACGTGGTCGTAAAATCCTCCGAAGTCATCCCATGTAAGAAGTATGAGCGACGAATTCCAGTCCGGGCTCTGCATCACCGCGTTAATCTGCCGCACCGTCCAGTTTTCTCCTACGCACACACTCGCCACCGGATGCTCGTCTTCCTGCGCGTTCGCGAAAACCCACGAGACTGCGGGGAGCACACCTGCGGCGGCATCTTTCACAAATTGTGTTTGCGGCACCAGATTTTTCCGCATCGCGGCATTGTTATAAATCCGGGACAAAATTCCCATCGTAGGATAGCTGTATCCCCTCCACATAAGCCCTTTATCCTGAAGCAGATTCGGAACAGTTGGAAGATCAAGACACGCTGGCACGCTCGCCGTTTTTCCCGACGGGAGAAGAACCTGAATGGTACTTGCCGTCATCGCACAGCCGGAGTCCGCTTCCGCTTCCGCTCCGGCCTGCGGATTGAGCTTTGACGGATTCGTAATCGCCCCTCCTGAACTCGCGGCGAGAGTAAAAAGATAATTTGGAGAACTCGGCCCCATCACGGAGCTGAAATAGTGATCGAAAAGTGAAAATTGCCGGGCATAAGCCCAATACGCAGGCAAATCTTTTTCCCGATACTGCGCGAATGAAACCGGAAAGCCGTTTGCGGTTATCGCGCCGCTTAATTTTTCAAACTCGTCCATCTTCCCATTGTCGTACGCGATGTGAGTGTTAAAAAAAGAATGGTCAATATCGTTCGCGGGGCGATCGGTTGCCTGCGGCGGATTCTGCGCCGTACCGTTTAAAGTCACTTGCCGCGCGCCGTCCGCTCCCGAGAACTGGCCGAAATAATTATCGAAGGTATGATTCTCTTTCACGATCACGATGATGTGCTTGATCGGTGAATGTAGGGAAGAAGTTGTTTGAGCTGCCACAGGTGAAGCCGTCGTTCCAATCGGAGGAAGTTGTGCCGTGGTGGTCGCCGACGTCCCAGATAAAACCGAAGGCGAAACGGAATTAAAATTCAATAGCGCAAACACCAGCGCGCCCGCAACCAAAACAATCGCAATCATTCCTAGTATTAGAATGTTCTTCATACTATTTATTCTATCAGAGTTACTGCAGTTTCTCGATCCGAACTCCGATAAGGCGAATGGCCTTTCGCGAAGGATTCTCCCTTTTATCAAAAAACGGCATGAGTAGTTTCAAAGACTCAAACTCCAGGGTACTCTTAGAATGTATCGGCGCTTGAAATGTGCGGCTCCGATTTTTGGTTACAAAATCCGCAAAGCGTACGGTTACAACAAGTGTTCGGAAAGATGTAAATTCGCTTTTTTTGAAACTCTCAAACACGCCGGCGCACAATTCCCTAAGTCTTGAAGAAAGAAATCCCGGATCTCGCGTATCCTCCGCGAACGTTTCCTGCTCGCCGATAGATTTCGCTTCATATTCTTCTACAATCGGAGAACTGTCTTTTCCGCGAATTTTTTTATAGAGTTCATCGCCCCACTTCCCCAAAAGTTCTTTAAGCTCATCGGGAGAATATTTTTTTAGATCAAAAACGCGGCTCGCACCCAACTTTTTAAAAACCGCTTCCGTTTTCGGCCCGATGCCGGGAATTGTGCGGAGAGAGAGCGGCTCCAAAAATTTCTCCGCCTCTTCCTCGCGGACAATGGTAAGTCCGTCCGGCTTCTCTATGTCGGACGCGATTTTCGCAATCAACTTGTTCGGCCCAATACCCACGGATGCCGTAAGCCTCTCTTCTCCCTTAATATCGTTTTTTATTTTTCTGCATATATCCTCGGCATTTTTATACGAACCGGAAAAACTTAAATCGAAATATGCCTCATCCACGCTCGCCCGTTCCAAATTTCCTGCAGGAAATTTGGGCGGGCGAGCATGTTCAAGAACACCGGTTATAATTTTCATTATATGATCAGATACCGCCCCATATTTTTTAAAATCCACTCCAAGAAAAACAACCGGATCTTTTCCGGCACGCCGCGCTTCTTCCGAAAACCTCCACGCGGTCGAGATCGGCAACGCTGAGCGAATCCCATATTCCCGCGCTCTGTAATTTGCCGTAGACACAATTCCCCGTCCCTTTCCGTCTTCGGGATCGGAACCAACCACAATCGGCTTCCCCTGTATGCGTGGTTTATCCCGCTCTTCCACCGCGGCGAAAAAAGCGTCCATGTCGAGATGAGCAATAATTCTCATCTAAAAAAGTTTCTCCGTCCGATTTTGTGTGAGTGAACCTTTCATTCGAGCACAATCGCGCGCACCATCTGCCGCCCCAATTTAACCATTCGCTCAAAAAGCCAGGGCGGGCAATGGCCGCTATCTAAGGTAAATGTGACAAGTCCTCGCTGTATCATACATATAAGTATACGCTTCCAGCCAAAAGATTATTACAAAAAATGCGGCGAAACGAAAATATAAAAAACCCCGATCTTATTCTTAAGATTTCTTCGGTTTAAAAAGCAGGACAATAAAAATAATCAGCGCTGCACCTAAAATAGCCAGAACAGAAGTTCCAAGAATATTCCAAACAACATCAAATATTAAACGTAATCCTGCGTTTCCCAAAAAGAAACTTTGAATAACTACATATATAAAGGGAGACAATGCAACTAAAGTTGTAATGATGAATGAAAAAGATTTTGAAACTTTTTCTTTTTGTTTTATCACTTGAAAACTTAAAAAGCTGCCAATTATTCCAAGAACCAAGCTGAGTCCAATTGAAAAAGCAACAATAATAATGGACAGAACACCCATAGTAAACGCTGTTTCTCCAGGCACTGTATCCAATTTTGTATCTATCGGGCCACTCTCCAGCAACATGGCCAACCCAATCATTAGGAGAGGTATAGGAGTAAGAAAAAAGTACAATTTCTTTAAAATTGCCATTGTTATTTATATAATATAGTCTAGTCTAGATTTTTACGGATAACAACTGAGATTTCCCGAAGTTCCGCCTCCGGGGTTTCCTCTCTACTCCCGGGACGATACAAAAATTTCCGCGGCTCGTATTCCGTAATTCCTTCATCGCCTGCTTTCCGCGGAATCAAATGCAAGTGAAAATGCGGCACGGACTGCCCGGCAACTTTATTTTCATTCCACGCATGATGAAACCCCTCTGCGTCGAATAATTTCTTTAAAACTTTCTTGAGCTTCGTCATCAAGTCAAAAATCGCTGACCGTTCTTTTTCTGTCAGCTCTTCAAATGTCGCGACGCATCGAATCGGACAGATAAGCACATGCCCGGGCACAATTGGAATGTTTGTCGGAAACGCCCACGCGAGTTCATTCCGCACAATTTCCCGCTCTTTAATTTCCGGTAATTCGCAATACGCGCATCGCATACGGTTTATAATACCTGCATGACTGAATACACAGCCACAATCGCCGCCGTCTCGGCGCGCAGCGTGAGCGGACCAAGCGACACAATTTTAAATTTTGTTTTTTTCGCAAGCAAAATTTCTGCCTCCGTCCATCCGCCTTCCGGACCGATAAAGATGCCAACGGTGGCATTTTCTTGACCCATGACTCGTGACTCATGACTCTTAATATCTTCTCCCTGCGAATCAAAAAAATAATTCGCACCGTGCGCGCCTGCCTGCCTCGTTGCAGATAAAAACTCGAGTGGTTCTCCGAGCTCCGGCACGATTCCCCTGCCCGACTGCTCCGCCGCTTCTTTAATAATTTTTTGGAGCCGCTCACGCCGGATATTTTGCTTCACCGTCCGATCGCAAATTATCGGCACAATTTTTTTAATTCCCAGTTCAGTCGCCTTTTCCGCAACAAGCTCAAAATGCTCGCCTTTCAAAATCGAAAGATAAAGAGTCGCATTTTTTTCTGGCTCATGTTCGTTCTTCGATACGCCGAGTATTTCAACGACTGCGGAACTTCTTCCAAAAGAAATAATCCGCGCGAGTGCATCGTTCATGTGTCCATCGCACAACATAAGTTCGCTTCCAATTTCAAACCGCAAAACATCCCGCCACTGGCGAAACAGCTCCGGATCGGAAATCGTAATTCTATCCTTTCCAAAATCAAACTGCCCGAAAAATCTATGGAGACGCATATAATTAGTGTAAAATGTAAATCTCAAAATGGAAAGTTGCAGTTTAAAGTTCGAAATTATTTAATTTCTTCAAACTTTTCATTTTACATTGTTCCGACTTTGTCGAGAATGCTCGATGAAATCGGCATCATTTTTAACTTTGAGATTTCAACTTTACATTTTTTTACTGCCACGAGCAGTAAAAAAAGGGGTATCTCCTTCCGCGCCCTGTCTTCTGCGCGGGCTCGCGGACCCGGCTGACTTTTTTTATTCGAAATCCATTCCTCCATCGTTTCGATAAGAAAACCCGCCTTCCGAAAACCCTTCATATACACCTGCATCGGCCGGTGAAACGAAAGTGTAAAATCATCCGGCGCATCGCCCGGATGCATTTGTATTTTTACCTTCGCCTCGGAAAGATATGCATCAATCCGGCGATATTGAACACCTTTTGCAATTGTCCCGACCCGTCCCGAGTCTTGTCGAGGGAGCGGAGTCGAGGGATCCCATCCCCAGCTTGATTCTTTGGGTACGCGGAACGCAGGGTGATTGAGCACAACAAACAGTCCTCCGTCCGGTTTCAAAATACGATTACACTCGAGAAGCGTTTCGGCAAACCGATCAATATTCTGAAGAGCAAGCACAATTGTGATTTTGTCCGCGCTTCCGCTCGAAACAAAACTAAGATCGTGCGACGGCGAGATGTAATACAAAATTTCCTTGGGCGAATGCTCCCGAGCCACGTCAATCATAGCTTTCGACACATCGGCACCGATAACACGCGCCCCGAGCCGGAAAAATTCGCACGCGAAAAATCCCGGTCCGCAGCCGACATCCACCATCTTTTCTCCCTTCTTAATATCGAGTACGCGAAGCAAGTTAGGGAGAATCACATCGCGCTGATATGTCCCCTCTTCGCCCAAAAGTTTTTCGTACCATTTTGCCGCCCTGCCCCATGATGTACTGGTAGCCATATAATTTATTTTATTTCAAAATCAGCAGAATTGTTATTAGTGTCCTGCATCACGCCGTTTGATATTTTTCTCGACAAAATTTGATTGGCGCCGGGGTTAAGAGGATATGCTACGCCTTCAACAAAAATATTTGCCGCCGCGCCCCACGCGACGCTATCCATAATCGTACCAGAATTTTCCGCACCGAGGCGAATCGCCACGCCATTATCATCCGCGACACTCCCCGTCGTCGTCACATTGGAAATTTCCGGAAGAGAACCGAAAGAAGAATTCGCCCACACATAATATCCGCCCGCGGGAATAAACGCATCCGCAATCCACGACTTGATAGAAGTGTCTGTCGTGCCCGTCTTCGTCCGCTTCACGAGACGATATCCTTTCAGATTGAAAGGTGTCGAAAGCGGATTATATATTTTTATAAAATCATTCATCGTAAGTTTTGCGCCTCCCGTTGTCTGGACACTGCTTATAAGTATGTGCACTCCCGACAAAACCGAAAGTGAACTTGTCGCTCTTCCCACAAATTGTCCCTGCCTCGCACCAATCGAGCTTGAAGCATTCAGATTTCCCGACACAGCAATCGAAAAAGGTCCCGATTCAGACTGTTTTGTGACTCCGGAAGCTTTCTGTATCTGTATTTCCGGCTTTTTTTGCTTTGAACTTCCGATATTCGAAGCAGAAGCTCCGGAATTCACATTTTTCGCGTCCACACTCGACGATGACGAACCCGCGGGAGTGAATTTCGCATTCACGTCTGAATTTTCTGAACCGAGATCTATCTCTGCGGCAAGTCCTCCCGATTGCTTCGAAGAAAACGTGTCGGTTAAACTCCGCGAAAAAAGCGCGGCGCCGTTACGGAAAAAATCTCGCGCGCCGGGCATGAAAATGAAAAGCGAAAAAATCACGCCGAGAGAGACAACCCACATCATCGCCCGCGAAATTTTTTTCTTCGTCGAAAAACTCCCGATTGGATCCTCTGTCAAGGGCATATAATTACTCATACAGTATCGCATCCGCCCTGATGAGGCAAGAAGACCATAAAATGCATGAAAAGCCTCTTTTTCGCCGCTGATTAGAAATTAAAAAACTCCGGCAGACACTAAAACACCTATATAATAGGTATAAATGGTCTAAGGAAAACCAGGAAAAGCGGTGGGTCTTTGGGCATTCTCCTCATTTTCATTTTAAAAACAAAATAATCGTGGTTCACTGTAAAAAAATTGACGGCGCCTTGCCCGATGTGTCCGAATTTTTGCCGTCAGAGAAAAAATCTCTCAAAAAATAAATTGTTATCCACAGTGACGCACAAAGTGAAATGCTAAAATTGATAAACAATCGTCGAAACAGTTTTATAAATTAATACAAATTTTTCTCTGATGTTTTTTTCAAAGAAGGTTGAGTTCAAAGAGATGCGGAAGCGGGATGGTCGGGTAGTTCCGTTTGATGGGTCGAAAATCACGAACGCTATTTCGCGCGCGATGCAGGCGACGAGCGAAGGAAACTCGAAAGACGATGCGGAAAAAGTAGCGGAGGCAGTCATCGAAGGGCTCGCAAAGAAATTTGATAAAAATCACATCCCGACGATTGAAGAAATTCAGGATGTCGTCGAAACGCAGCTTATTCTCTTCGATTTTTCAAAGACAGCGAAGGCATACATCCTCTACCGTAGAGATCGTGCGGAAATAAGAGAGAAAAAAAGATCAATTCCGGAGCATGTGGCAAAGCTTTCAGCAGAAAGCAAAAAATATTTTAGGAATCCGCTCGCGGAATTCGTGTACTACCGCACCTACTCGCGCTGGATCGCCGAAGAAGGCCGCCGCGAAACCTGGATCGAGACCGTCGACCGCTACATCAGCTTCATGAAAGAAAATATCGGCGACAAATTGACCGAGCCCGAATACGCGGAAGTGCGCGAGGCAATTTTGAAACAGGAAGCGATGCCCTCGATGCGACTTCTCCAGTTCGCGGGCAAGGCGGCAAGAAACACGAATGTGGCCGCGTTCAACTGTTCCTACATTGCTCCGTCGAAACTCGGAGACTTCGCGGAGATCATGTACATCTCAATGTGCGGTACGGGCGTCGGCTTCTCCGTGGAAGGTCAGACCGTACAGGCGCTCCCCCAGATTAAAAGACAAACCGGAAAAAAACTCGCGACATACGTTATTCATGACAGCAAAGAGGGCTGGTGTGATGCGTTAACTCTCGGACTCGAAACATGGTTCGACGGCAAAGATATCGATTTTGATTTTTCGAAGCTTCGCCCGGCAGGCGCACGGCTCCAAACAATGGGCGGAAAAAGTTCCGGTCCAGAACCGCTCCGGGCGCTTCTCATCTTTGCACGGAAAAAAATACTCTCGCGGCAGGGCCGACGGCTCTCTAATATAGACGTCCACGATGTCTGTTGTAAGATCGGCGAAATCGTTGTTTCAGGGGGTGTTCGCCGAAGTGCGATGATTTCCCTCTCCGATCTCGACGACTCCGAAATGAGAGGAGCAAAAACGGGCCAGTTCTATTTCACGGAACCCCAGAGATCAATGGCAAACAATTCGGCAGTATACACGGAAAAACCGAGCGCGGCGCAGTTCCTCGAAGAGTGGATTTCGCTCGCAAAAAGCGGCACAGGTGAACGGGGACTCTTCAATCGAGGCGGGCTCGTCTATCAGATACCGGCTCGGCGACAAAAGATTCTAAAAGGTGAGATCTCGAAGCTCGGCACAAATCCGTGCGGAGAGATCCTCCTCCAGCCAAAAGAATTCTGCAATCTCTCGGAGGTGGTCGCCCGCGCCGAGGATACCGAAGAAACGCTCATGAAAAAGCTCCGAATAGCGACAATCTTGGGTACCTATCAATCAACACTCACCAATTTTCCCTATCTTTCGAAAGAATGGACGAAAAATTGTGAAACGGAACGCCTTCTCGGAGTTTCGATCACCGGCCAATGGGACTGCCCCGCAGTACGAAATGCCGAAGTACTCGCTAAAATGCGCGATAGCGCGATAGAGATAAAC
This sequence comes from uncultured Candidatus Saccharibacteria bacterium, assembly GCA_964418085.1. Taxonomy (GTDB): domain Bacteria; phylum Patescibacteriota; class Minisyncoccia; order UBA6257; family 2-01-FULL-56-20; genus JBBTYG01. Next base: position 8,192 of record CAYQKB010000015.1, on the reverse strand, counting down.
AAAGAATATGCGCATCGCTTCGGAGTTAATCCTTCCGCCTCGATCACCTGCGTAAAGCCTTCGGGAACTGTGTCGCAAACGGTGGACGCAGCCTCGGGCCTCCACGCTCGACACGCAAAATTCTATATCCGCCGCGTCCGCATTTCGGCAACCGATGGTCTTTTCCAAATGCTCAAAGATCAAAAATATCCCTACTTCCCCGAAGTCGGCCAATCAATTTCCTCCGCGAGTACCTTTGTATTCGAATTCCCAGTCAAAGCTCCTGATTCCGCCGTTACAAAAAATGACCTGACAGCACTCGACCAGCTCGAATATTGGAAAAAAGTGAAAATGAATTTCACCGAACACAATCCGTCCGTCACCGTCTCCGTCGGTCCGAATGAATGGATCGAGGTCGCGAACTGGCTCTACGGCAATTGGGACATGATCGGCGGACTCTCATTCCTCCCCCGCGAAGAACACGCCTATCTCTTGGCGCCCTACGAAGAAATTACGAAAGAGCGATACGAAGAACTGGCGGCGAAACTTCCGGAAATAGATTTCTCGCAAATCCTTCTGTATGAAAAAGATGACGACACCGACCTCAAAAAAGAATTGGCGTGCGTCGGCGGCGTCTGCGAAATAGACGAAGCGGTACTTATTAAGAAATAACGCGTGTCCCGCTCGTCGGGATAGAGCGAAAGACTTCCAAAGGGAAGCGAGGCACCTCTGGTCTCTCCAATAACCCCGAAAGGGGTTTTTGGTTTTCTATCTTGAGTGTCCGATCAAAAAAGCTGTCCTTGCGGGACCGGCACTTCCCTCCACAACGCGGACTGGATTATTTTTGAAATAGGGTCTAAAATTTTATCGCGGGAAAAGTTCCCGTAACGACAATAAAAAACTTAGGAAATTAGAAACCCAAGCTCCCCGGTAGCTCAGTGGTAGAGCAAATCCCTGTTAAGGATAAGGTCGTAGGTTCGAATCCTACCCGGGGAGCAGATCACGTGATTTAGGGTCAGAACCCTTAAATCGTTTGATGGGATATGGGTTTTCGGAGGTTCGAAAATTATTTCGAAGTTCCGACGATCCATCTGTAGAAAGTTCTACGGTTCCGTGAGGATGTCCAAAGTTTCTAGTATCACTAAAAACTTCCCCAAGAGGGAGGTTTTTGGTTTTTGCATAAGCAGGATTTACTCTCGGCATCCATTTGTGGAGAAACTCGAATGCAAGCGTATAGTTCGGCTGCATAATAGCTCCCCGCAAGGTATGGCTTTTAAAAACTTGACTCAAGAGCAGACGCTTGTCTTCGGTGGTGGCTTTCGGACTTAAGTAAATATCCTTTGCCTGTAATGCAAGCTCATGGATGGCAAACCCCGCTTCGTAGTACATAGCCATACCCTCGCTTAATTTCTTAAGGGATTTAAGAGCGTCCTTTTTTTCCCGTTCTGAATCTTCAATGACCTTCAAGCAGATATTTGCCGGCATCCTTCCATCAATCTTATCGCTGTACGCGGCGGCGGCCCTTCTATCGGCATTAGCAACGATCCGGTTGAGCGCCTTCCGTTTTGAATCGTTATATTCCACCTCGTCCGAATGATCTTCTTTCAGGGCTTTTTCAAGCACGGCCAAAACCTCGTCGTTAGCCGGAGCGACCTTATCGAAGCAAGGAAACAATTGCTCCTCAACTTTATTTTGTCGAACATACTTTTTCTGACTGCATTGCCGATGATGATTGCAATGCCCATACCAGTTTCCTTTTTGTATTTCCCAAGTGATTAAGCCGCCGCACTCCGCGCAGTCAATCATGGCCTTAAATACGGGCAAATGCTTCCGATACGATGGACTGGCCGTCTTGCGCGCCAGCTTGACCTGCACGGCATCGAAAAGCTCCTGCGTAATAAGCGGATCATGTTTTCCCTGCGATAACGTCCCCTTCCACTGCATTTTTCCATAATAGAACGGATCAGAAAGCAGTTCGTGAATTCTGCTCCTGCAAACCTTACTGCCGTTGGCATTTCTCAACCCTTCTTTCTGCATTATCTCCGTAATCGCTTTGAGAGAGTAATTGCCAGTGGAATACAGCTCAAACATCTTTCTGATAAGCGGCGCCTTCGTCTCGTCGATAACGTGAATCTTATGCCCCTTATCCCCGATCGTTTTATACCCAAGCGGCGGCTTTGTCGGCAACCACCCTTGAGCTATCTTCTCTTTCTGCCCCTTTCTAACTTCCTCCGACAAGTTATTCGTATAAAAGCGCGCCACGGCTACTTTCATGTCCCACACGAAATTATCGTGCGCTTTGGTGTTTTGGTTCAAAATGAAATGCTCTTTGACGAAATGCACCTCGCGCCCCTCTTTCGCATGTACCCAATCATCAATAAGTACGGCATCTTTTAAACTGCGAGTAAGCCGATCGATCTTTTCGCATAAAATAACAGGGATGCTGTTTTTGTCCGCGTATGCAAGCATCTCGTTCAAAGTCTTTCTGATCTGCCACTTGCTCGCCGATTCGGCTACGCGAAACCGCTTTGCAACCGTGTAACTCTTTTCCTTTGCATATCCAGTAAGTAAGTTTTCTTGTGCATCAAGGGAATAGCCGGTATCTTCCTGTTCCTTTGAGGAAACACGGGCGTAGCTGACTGATTTAATTTTTGCTTGGTTTTCATTCATAAACTTAAAGGGGCGGTCTGGTACCCCAATTCACTTGCTCCGAAGAGTAGCCACATTGGCAGACCGCCCCTTTAGGGCAACGTGGCAATAAAAAAACTCCTCGGATTAAAGCTATGAAATTGGGGTACTTTTTTATTATATTACGACTTTCCATGTGTGCAAGTATGATTTTCCTATAGCGGTCCAAGTAGCTCGTCAAGCGCATGAATAACCTCTTTCGCAGTCATTCCGCCAAGCTCTTTTTCATTTTTGCGTATAATCCTCTTTAATTTCCTTTCACTTATGCGAGGTGGCCCGAAATCCAAATGCCGCGTTGCTTCTATTAGCCGCCCCAATCCTTCGTCTTTTAATGCGTTTTTAAGCCATTTCATGCGCCATACAGGGTAATGCCGGCGGATCACTCGACAATAAGACTTCGAATAACCCGCTTTTAAAGCGCTTTGATACGCATTCCCAAATGTAGGTGAAGCGATATCGATATAGGCACGAAGAAAATCAAATTCGTGAAGTGTAATAGATTTGTGGTTGATCATAGTATTTATATCTTGCTAAATTGCCACAATCATCACCTAAAAAGAAAAAATACCTCGGCAATATGGCAAAACATATATGTTTAGTTATGGCGTCGACTCTCCAAGCTCTTCCATTTTGGGGAGGGTATAGTAATTCTGCTTGCCCCTTTTTCCAAGAAGAATCATTTTTTTCTCCTCAAGCTCCCTTAAAGCTTCGGATGTATTTCTTTCTCCGATTTTAGCAATACTATAAACAATCTTTATCAGTTCCTGCCTAGTTTTTCCGTCTTCTTTAAGATTTTCGACAATAATTTCCTTTGCTTGATCCTTCTTTGTTTGGGTCTCATCAAACTCTCCGCCATATTTTATAACCATTTTCTTGAGAATATCTCCTTCCCGCTCTTCTTCCATAATTGCCTTAAAAGGTTTTATTTCCTTGTGTAATCTGTTTTTTCGCTGGAAAAAGAAAATATCATCGCTCGCCGATTCGCTCCGAAGCATATTCAAGACTTCAATTGAAGCAAGCTTATCCTGACTAGCAAAAAGTTGTTCCTTTTTAGGAATTTTGCCTTCGAACAACTGCGGTTTTCGGCAATGATCGAGAAACACAACCGCAACTCCTTTATTTTTTAATGCCTTGAAGCGATTAAAAAACTTTCTCACTTCTTCCGCTTTCTCTTCCTTTAAGCCACCCGCTACAGCCCTAAGCGTATCTATAAAAACAATTCCAATTTTTTTCTTCTCAATAAAATCAAAAAGTATTTCGATATTTTCGTCATTATTGAGATTTAAACTATCTTGATTGATAAGCCATGTCTCATGAATCGATTTATCAAACCCAAGCGCCTTGCCCCTCTCCTGAAATGTTGCCTTAGGCATTTCCTGATCAATATAGAGGACATTACAACCAATAACTTCAAAATCCGGATTATTTAAAAAAGGTGTTCCGGTAGTGATTGAGTGAACCATTTCCATAGCGATCCAAGTTTTCTTTTCGCCTGATGGCGCAGCAATAATTACAAACCCCTGAAACGGAATCAAATACTTTATCTTCCACTTCTGTGGAGGAAAAATAATTTTACTAAAATCGTTCCATGAAACAGGTACGGGTGTCTCTCCTTCTTCGGAAATATTAATATCATGACTTTCCTTAATTTCTTTTTGCCATTCCTCAAGAGATGAATATTCTTTTACAGGTAATGGACCTATTAACTTACCATCCGCATCATATATCCCTTCTCCGCCTATATATTGTCCTTTTTCAAGTTTCAAAAAAGGGTCTAACCTTCTAATGGATTTCTCATTGCCTAAAGGGTGTGTAATCATATTTTTGATTTATCGTTCTCTCTGTTGATTTCTCTAAATTTAATTTTTCCAAGTGTGTCAAAATACACCACGAGGGTTTTTAGAATTTCCTTCGCCTCAATAAAACTCAAAGCTTGCCCATGAACGGCATACACTATTCGCTGGAATTCATGAATTGTCTCAATAGTGATTGGCATAAAAAAATCCGCTATTCGCTGTTGGCAAAGGTTTTCAAGAGGCATCTCGTCGACCTTTTACCCCCAGCAAGCAACGGACTTGGGGAGCGCCTCTCGAAATTATCGACAAAAAAACCGGCATCCATTTAGGATATGCCGGCTTTTAAAAAGTGTGTCCCAGATTAAAAGCAAAGATATCCTAATGGATTTCTTCTGCCCTTAATTTGGGACGCGGGACTGTCTGTCTCAAATAATAAATACCTATTCACCGCAGAACCTTTCCGCCATCGGAAGACCACTCTGCTAGGGTTTAGTTTTAAATTGTCAACGCATTCATCATTATCCCTCCGGCCTCGTATGTCAAATTCAAAAATGTTAATAACTTTTTATGGGGAGTCTATTTGAAAGATCGGGAGAACATTGCTATTATGGGATCATAATTTAATAAGCGGCCTAAACCTCGCGGCAACGAGAGGCATGGTCTAAAAACGGGTTAAACGCAAAAAGCTCCTAGTCAGAGCACGTTTAACCCGTCATATCTCGAAAGGGATATGGGCTTCGCAAGAAGTCGCTGGCTGGGGGCTTTTTGTTCCTCGCCAACTTTGAAGGGTTAGCAATGAAAAAAATAAAATTGTTTTCGGCATTGATCATAACTATTGTCTCTGGCTTTTGGTTTTTTTCTATTTTTCTCGAAGGAATACCCGCGATGGCAAGGGATTATTTTCATGGAGATGGAGAGAGTGTAATTGTTTTAACTTTCCTAGCTTTAGGTGGATTAATGACACTAAAAGTATTTGGAGAAAAATTAGAAAAAGAAAGGTCTGAAAAAGAAATTCAAGAGATAAGCAAAAAGTATTTCGATAAAAAGCTGTGAAAAAACTCTTTTAATTTTGAATATTACAATCTTCGATATCAAAAAAATGAACAAAAATAATTTTTTAGGTGCATTCGTAGGTACATCTCTTATTCCCATCATCGTATTGAACTTTGCTGCGGGCATAATTGGCGGAATATGGCTAATAATTTTGAACCAATGGCAATTCCTAATATACGGACTGATCGCAAGTTTTATTATGCCGTTTGTATATTCCATTATAATTTCTCCTACTCTTCTTTTGGCACCGCTTATAGTAAAATTGCACGATAAGGGAGCGCGAATTTCATATGTTTTTGCATGGTTCAATATGTTTTTTACTCATGCAGTGATCCTTGCTTGGATTTTTTCGATTGGTTCCATTGCTATAGGAGTTGCCGAAACTTATTCACAAAACTTTTGGCCGTATTTGCTCTTTGGTTATAGTATTGCAAATAGTCCGTTAAAATATATGGCAAAAGGCGAAGGGCCAAACGCAGGAGCAGGAACACACTCAACTCTTTATCTCGCTCAAATATCATATTTAATCCTCGTCATCTTTTTCATTTTTAATATTTCTCAACTAGCTTTACCGTTTATCCTTCTTATCACATTGGCAATCGAGATTTATCAGTTGAGATCGGTAAAATCAGGAATCAATATATTTTCTTGATGAAATAGCTAGACATGACCAAAGCTAAAATAAAATTAAACACAGAAGTAGAGAGATTCAAAGAAACTTTCGCAAGCGAGCTTTTAGAATATCACTTTGAAAAATCTATTGGCAGAAACAAGAATAACAGTTTGCCATGGCGAGTGCTTCTCGAAGATAACACTCAGCCACATGTAGATATTCTTTGCGATCTTTCTAAATGGCTTACTAAGCGCTGGGATAAAAAGTTGGTGGAGAAATACTTTTTTGTCGTTGGCGAAAATAAAGAAGGGTCATCTTCGGAGATTTTGAAATCTAATAATTAGATAAGGATATGGTAATTCCCGCTCTTTTAATGTAAATTTATTAAAAGCCGGAGAGAAACCTTTTACAGGGTTATGATCGAAAAACGAGAGTTTTATCACGGCGCAGCCATAGTTAGGGTCTTAGAAGACGAAAGGTGTGTTTCCTTGCGTAAAAAAGAGTTGTTGGGCCATGTTTTAAACGATCAAACTTTTGTTTTTTTGAAGTACACGACAAAAGGCCGCTCGCCGTGGATTTTTACTTTCGACCAAGAGGATGTCGATCGCTGTTATCGAATGCTGAATGAGTATTCGAGAGTCGTTCTTGGTTTGATTTGCGGCGGGGACGGTGTTTGCGCCTTAGATTGGACGGACGCCAGAAAATTACTCGATCATAAACCCGGAACAATATCGGTAAAAAGAAAGCACAACGAAAGTTACGGGGTTTCCGGTTCTATCGCAAAACTTCAGAGAAAAATCCCCGTTGGCAGTTGGCCGATACTTTTATTTCAAAATATTTAACTTTATGCCCGATCAGAATAAAAAAGAAATAATCCACGACGGAGATCATACGCGGGAAGTTTTAAACGTACTCGGAAATGAAATACCAGCCGCTTCTCTGGTACAAATTACGGAACGGGCAGTTCAAATTTTGCGGAAATCCGTTGATCCCATCGCAGGCCCTCCGGAACAACCGAGCGACGGACTTTTATATGGTTTAATCCAAAGCGGCAAAACCAGTATCATTCAAATTGCCGCAGGGATGGCGGCCGACAACGGATTTCAATGTATTTTAATACTGACTTCCGATATCGACCTTCTCTATGATCAAACACTTGAGCGTATGCAACAAGCTTTGCAGGGATTGCGAGTTCTTGGGAAGAACGACTGGAAAGACCCGAAACGTTTTGAAAGGCAACTGCGCAATCCTCCGTTCGTCATTGTTTGTTCAAAAAACGGAAGCAAGCTGGGAAGTCTGCTTGAAGCTTTTCGCGTTGCCGGCGCGCGCGGGGTTTCGGCATTAATTATTGATGACGAGGCGGATCAGGCAAGTTTAAACACCTACACCAGCAAAAAAGGTGAACAAGTCAGTAAAATTAACGAAGTTATAAGCAACCTGCGGAATTTTTTCAGAGTAAATACTTATGTTCAAGTTACCGCAACTCCGCAAGCTTTATTTTTGCAAAATCCGGAACACCGCTACAGACCCTCATTCACCGTTTTGAGTGAACCCGGAGTGGGATATGTCGGCGGTTACGAGTTTTTCGGCGATCCGGAAAGAAAACTTTTAAGGAAAGTCCCCATTGAGGAGGTGGAGGAATTGAAAGCAACTCATCAACCCGAACCTACTGCAAGCATCCCAAAGGGATTGAAAACCGCTTTATTGACCTTTTTGATTGCGGCTACCGCAAAAAAAATTGAGAACCCCGCAAAAAGTTATGCGTTTCTCTGTCATGTAAGCGTAAACACGCGAGATCACAATTATATAGTTACCCTTATCGAACGTTTCAAGGAAGATATATATCGTATTTTGCAAACAGAAAGTACCAAGCAGTATGAAACTCTGATCGCCGAGTTAAAAGCTGGTTACGAGGATTTATCTCATACCCAAGTCGGACTGCCTCCGTTCGATGAAATAATTCGGAAAATAAAGTTTTTCTTGGGAGGGGCGAATGTAAAACTCATTAACGCCACTTCCAGCGACGAAATAAAATTAACTACCACGTATAATATTGTTGTCGG
>CAYQKB010000014.1:0-24739 GCA_964418085.1 uncultured Candidatus Saccharibacteria bacterium | reverse complement strand
ACAAAAACACTTCCAAGACGGAGGTGTTTTTGTTTCTGGTCGGGCCGCCGGGAATCGAACCCGGTCTATCTGCTCCTTCATCCCGTTAGAAAACTTATTTGTCGGAGAGCCGGGAATCGAACCCGGACTACGTGCTCCCAAAGCACGTGTACTACCACTATACTACTCTCCGTTACTTTTCTAACGGGACAAGAAGCAGACGTACTACCGGTATACTACGGCCCGCCTTCGCCAAGGCTCCGGCGGACAAGCCCGCTCGCGGAGTAATGAGGCATCTTTAAATTATATTACTTTTGGTTTAGAATCAATCGCGAATAGCCCCTCGTAGCTCAATGGATAGAGCAGAGCTCTTCTAAGGCTTTGATGCGGGTTCGATTCCTGCCGGGGGGACGTGGGTGGATATTCGCGCTTAGCTCAGTGGTACCTGCCCGACTGAACTATGTCAGTCGTTCGGGCGGGGAGCATCTCGTTTATTCATCCCGTTAGATTTGGCCAGCATGGACGGTTAGCTCAGTGGCAGAGCACCTCGTTTACACCGAGGGGGCCGCAGGTTCAATCCCTGCACCGTCCACAAAAAATCTAATGGGACAGGCCGAGGGGGTCGTAGGTTCAATCCCTACAGTGCCCACCAGGTTTTGTGCTTCGTTTCAAACCCTTTATTTATTCAGCGCGTAAAAATTTTCAAACAATTTTGCAACGAGTATAGGGCCGGTGCCGCCAGGAGTTGGAGTGAAAGAAACTTTTGATTTTGGACTTTCGGTTTTTGACTTCAGCGGATCGAAGTCGCCGACAATTTTTCCGCCGAGCTCGTTCCAACCGAAGTCAATCACCAGCGCCCCATCTTTCAAATTGTCCCTGTCAAAAAGTTCCGGAACTCCTGCGCCGCTTATCACGATGTCGGCATCTTTCAATTTCGTGCGGAGATTTTTTGAGTGTTCATCTATGATCGTGAGCTCGGCAACCTGGTTTTGGAGCCAGAAGCCGATCGGTTTACCCGTAAGAAATCCTCTTCCCATAAGCACAACGGAACATTCGCGGAGGTTTAGCGAAGCTTGTTTCAGGATCTCTTCGACCGTGCCTACGGATGGGGGCACGATTTTGCTCCGCCCCGTATAAAAAGCTCCGAGCGATGATTCGTTCAAGAGGTCGGCGTCTTTCTCCTTGGGAATCGCGTTTAAGGCGTAGTGCTTATTTATTTGCTCGGGGAGCGGGAGCTGAACAATAAAACCGCCGCAGGTTGTGGCCCGTGCGTAGCGTCCGATCTCGTCGCGCACCGCGTCTGTAGTTATGTCCGCAGGGAGCTTGTATAAGCGAAATTCGATTCCGAGAGTTTCCGCAACTTTCGCCTTTTGCTTCAAGAAACCAACGGATGCAGGGTCACTTCCAATAAGCACCGCTCCCAAAAATTTTTTGGGTTTCGGAAATGTTTTGAGCCTCTCTAAAACTTCAGCGGCTATTTTTTTACCGTCTATAGGTATCATTTACCCGGTAGTAGAAACCCGATTATTTTTTATCATAGAAATATTCCTTAAGTCGCCGTTTTAGAAGGCGCCGTCCCTGACTGGTCTTGAAATATTTTTCTCTCCGTCGAGCGTCCCCTTCAATTAGCCCTGCTTCACAATAAATAATTTTCCACGGCTTGTCGAATTTTGTGGAAAAATTGTCTCCACGATTATGTTCTCGAAGCCTTCGTTCCAAACTATTAGTTGAGCCAATATATAATTCTCCGTTTTTCAAACTTTCTATGACATACACATAATAGAATATAATCGTATCGGGTTTTCACTACCGGGTGTACCACAGAGGGAACTTTTTGCAGAGTTTTTTAACTTCCGGCTTTACGTTCTCTCCGGCGCGGAGGGCGTCGTCAATAAGTTTGGCGATGAGCTTCATTTCTTTTTCTTTCATGCCGCGGCTTGTGAGCGCCGGTGTGCCGAGGCGGATACCGGAGGGGTCCATTGGTTTCCTTGTATCAAACGGGATGGTGTTTTCATTTACGATAATTCCTGACGCCTCGAGCTTATCCGCCGCTTCTCTCCCGCCGATTCCTTTTCCATTTTCCCACGCGTCCACTCGCAGTAAATGCGTTTCCGTGCCGCCCTCTACAATCCGCCAGCCGAATTTTTGGAGCTCGTCCGAAAGCGCTTTCGCATTCCGCACTACTTGCTTCGCATACTTTTTGAACGCCGGTTTTGCCGCTTCGCCGAGCGCCACCGCCACTGCGGCGATTTGGTTGAAGTGAGGTCCGCCCTGAAGCCCCGGGATGATAGTTTTATTAATTTTTTTCGGAAGCTCTCGCCCGTCTATCTCGGAAAATATGAGTGCCGAGCGGGGACCGCGCAATGTTTTGTGTGTGGTTGTGGTCACAATGTCGGCATAGTTGAAGGGCGATGGGTACTCGCCGCCAGCGACGAGTCCAGCGAAGTGCGACATGTCCACCATGAGGTAGGCGCCGGCGGCATCGGCGATCTCGCGGAATTTTTTGAAATCAATGATATGGGCGTACGCGGTAAAGCCGGCAACGATCAACTTCGGTTTTTCGGCGATAGCGATTTGTTTTACTTCTTCATAATCAAGCAGTTCGGTTTCTTTATTCACGCGATAGAGCACCGAATTCCAAAATTTCCCTGTCATCGAAACCTTTTGTCCGTGAGTCAGGTGTCCGCCGTGCGACAATTCCATACCCATGATTTTTTCTCCCGGCGGAACCAGGGCGGAATAGACCGCGAAATTTGCCGGCGAACCGGAAAGCGGTTGGACGTTTACCGCCCATTCCTCGTTTTTCAATTTGAAAAGCGCGAGTGCGCGCTCTTGCGCAAGAGTTTCCACTTTGTCGACGACTTCGGCGCCCCGATAATATCTCTTGCCGGGATACCCTTCGGCATATTTATTGGTGAGTTCGCTGCCAAGCGCTTGGAGTACGTCGCTCGAGACAAAATTTTCCGATGCGATGAGGTCGAGTGTTTCTCCTTCGCGTTTAACTTCGGATGCGATGAGTTTTTCTATTGCTTTATCCTTCATATATAAAAGCCTACCACGAGTTTTTATGGTCTTCCAGTTATGAAAATTCCCTACCTCGCGTTGCTGCGCTTGAGCGCCAAGACCAGAACCTATCTCAAAAATAGATTTTATGGAAGAACCACGGTTCTCGCGGTTCTTTTCGGCTGAAAACAACGATTTCCTTCGCGGAATACATCGGTATTCCTTGTCGGAACAGCGTCGTTTTTAGTCTCGAAAATTCCTCGCGACAGCCGCAGGCCTACTTTTGAGATGGGTTCTAGATTATTTCCCGCTGCTTCCAAATCCTTTAGTGTTTCTATCGGACTCAGAAAGTTTATCTACTTCTTCGAATTCGGTTTTTTCCACTTTTTGGATTAAAAGCTGTGCAATCTTGTGCCCTTTTTGAAAACTAAAGAATTTATCTGACAAATTCATAATTCCCACGTGCATCTCTCCTCTATACCCGGAGTCGATTACGCCGCCAAAGGTTTTAATCCCAAATTTATGCGATAAGCCGCTTTTGTCCCATATGAGTCCGACGTGACCATCTGGGATTTCAATTGCAAAGCCTATTGGTACGGTTTTGCGCTCGCCGGGTTCAAGCTCAAATTCCTCTATGGTAAATAAGTCTACGCCAGCGTCTCCCGCATAATTTCCTTTTGGAATGATTGCGTCGGGGTGCAACTTTTTAAATTTGATTTTCATATTATCTATTGAACCGATCTTTTTTATAATCTTCGATCTCTGGATCCAGAATTTGCAACTTAACGCCGCTCTGCTCGAAAACCTCTTTGGGTCTTTTACTGGCGTGATAGTCTTTTGAGCTTATTATTTTTTTAATGCCTGCGTTAATCAAAATCTTGGCACAGGTGTAACAGGGCGTCATATGGCAATACAGCGTAGCACCCTCGAGAGGTATGCCGATTTTTGCCGCTTGGGCGATGGCGTTCTGCTCGGCGTGGGCGGTTCGAATACAATGCTCGCTCATCGTTCCGTCGTCGTTTACGACCTTATGCATCTCATGCCCTTCGTCGTCGCAGTGAGGGAGGCCAACGGGAGATCCAACATAGCCGGTTACCAATATGCGCTTATCTTTCACGACTACACAGCCGGATCTTCCACGCGAGCATGTCCCCCGACTTCCCACCAGCTCGGCGATATTCATAAAGTATTCATCCCAAGAAGGCCTTTTATTTTTTGTGTTATTATCTATACTCATTAATTAATATAATACACAACAAACTTCTAATGTTAAAGGGTTTCCCGTCTGCTAAACATGAACATAAAAATTGTGAGAATTGATAGGGAATTGCCGTTGCCGGAATACAAAACCGAAGGAGCGGTGGCGTTCGATCTCTATACGCGTGAAGATGCTCTGATTGCGCCGCATGAGTGTAAACTACTCCCCACGAATTTTATAATTCAGGTTCCCGATGGCCACGCCCTTATTCTCGCTGCGCGGAGCGGGCTCTTCAAAAAAAATCTTGCGATGAGGAACGGCGTCGGTGTTATTGACCAAGATTATCATGGTCCGAAAGATGAGCTTTATCTTGTCATCTATAATTTTTCCGATGCGCCCGTTGCTGTGAAGCGCGGCGACCGTTTGGCGCAGGGGCTTATCGTCCCGATTGAACGCGCGCATTTTGAAGAAGTTTCTGAAATAAAAGATTCCTCGCGGGGAGGGTTTGGGACGACGGGCTAGTTGTTGTCTGCCGCGATTGACTTGAAGTTGGTTTCTTGTATTCTCCTCTCTAGGAGTAAATTATGAAAATTAAATATGAGATTGTACGATGGCTTTGGCGAGCAGTGATCAGCCGGCTTCCCAGATTTGCACAATGCTTTTTGGGATACCATCCCGTGGCGACGGTCTGTTTCGAATCTACGGGCGGGATAGACTTCATGTGTGGAGACGGGAGCCAGCGAGTAGAGCGATGCAAGTTTTGCAAGAAGGCGCTGGCCTTCGACTAGTGATTTGCAATTTATCAACACAGCGCGTTTAAACGCGCTGTTATTTTTTAACTAGAAATAAAAAGAGCCGTTGCTTGATGCGCGGGCTCTTTTTGAAATTGGTGTAATCTTCCTAAAGGTTGATTACCATTCTACTATACGCCCCTCCTGTACCTCGTCAAATAGGGGGCTGTGGATAACTTTTTAGGAAAGAATACTTGTAGCTCTGATGCATGCGTGCGCTCCGTCAAATGGGTAGTGGGTTGTGATGGTGATAGCAACTATTACTTCGTCGAGGACTATCGCAAACCCCGTAGAGCCGTTGCTGTAGCTCTCGCTTTTAATTGGGTAGCCCAGTTTGCGATAATAATCTTCGACCGCAGTTTTCACTGCCGCCGGTTCGGGTACGTCGGTTTGGTTTTTAAACACGACAATAAAGTCCGCGTCTTTGTTTGGGGGCGTGTGTCCCAATTCTCCGCCGAATGTTTGAGTGAGCAGTCTGCCGAGTGCCCCACCATTGAAGAGTTCCACCAGTTCTTTGCTTGATGCCATACTATGCCTTTCGTTCTTTTGTTAAGGTTCAGTTCTTGAAATATAAACTTATGTCTCGCGATGCGCAAGTTGTTTTATTTTTTTTACGCTCGCGCTGGTCTCGCTTTCATATACTTATATTCATGCCAGGTGAGGCCGATAACTGCGAAGTCAAGGAGTGTTATAAGCAGGAGCCACACGGAGTGTGTGTGGGTAAAGCGGAAAATTTGGTAGATGCTGAAGATTGAGAAAACAATGATTGCGAGCGGATACGCCCACAATTTTTCTTTGAGGAGTGCCAGGACCAAAAATCCTTTTATGATGCCGTGGCTCAAAAGATAGAAAGCGACAAAATGTTGCGAGGTGACAGAAAAATTTTGGGCGAGGCCGACAAAATAATTAGAAATAAAATCTTGGGGGTCATCGGCTAATTCCCCTTGGGTAAACCAGGTAACGGCGTTTTGAACAAATTCTTTGCTGACAAGGAGGACAAAAATGCCCCCGACTATTTCAATGAACGCATGCACCCCTTTCAGGATTACGCTTATATCAAAAATTATGTGGATATACTTTTCTTCGCGGAGGTTTTTGAGATCGAACATTGTGGAAGTCTAATAATTTAAGAAGAGAGAATTTTTTCGGGGAGCTTGCCGCCATTAAAATTCCATTTTTTGTTTGCGTATGCGCATTCTATGATTTGGCCGTTGTCGATTGGGAAGTTTAAAAGAGCATCAAAATTGTTCCACTGGGTGTATTCTTTGGGGAGGATCAAAGAAAAAACCGTTTTGAGAAACGTTCCGTGTGACACAACAACAATGTTTGAATATGGAAGTGATGTTATATAGTCGAGCGCTTTTTGGGCGCGATTTTTCATGTCACTCGCATTTTCTTCATCAGAGTGGTGCCAGTCGTTATTGTGAAAATTTTTCTGGATTTGGAGAACCACTTCTTTTACCCCGGGTTCGTCTTCAAATCGGTCCCAGATTTCTGTCGGATTTTTCCTTTCGATAAATAATGTGTTGGTTTCGAGTGGTTTCTGTACTATGTCGGAAATAATTTCTGCCGTTTCTTGCGCCCGATCGTACGGACTTGAAATAACAAGATCAATGGCTTTTTTCTTCAGCTCTGCGGCGGCTTTTGCCGCCTGAATTTTTCCTTGTGCCGTAAGCCCGCCTCTCGACCCCTGCCAATGCTCGACGCCTCGTTCTTCCTCGAGTTTATTCTGCTCGCTTTCACCATGCCTGACAAAATAGATTTTCATTTTTGGGTGCCCAATGGGAGTTGAACCCATGATGTCGCTGCCACAGAGCGAAGTTTTACCGCTAAACTATGGGCACCATACTCTTTCTATCCCCTACCTAATCTACAAGCTTTCGAGGCGGTTTTCAACTTGTAAGAAATTTTTACGCGGCGTTGTAATATCAACCATGCGTAGCCGTCTATGATTTTATTGACCTCATCTATGAGTTCGATTAAACTTGTATAAGGTTTTTAAATTAATTTTTCACATACCATTTATGTCAAACTTTTTGAAAAATTTTTTGTGGGCGGTGGCGACGCTGATGGTGATATCGATCGTCTTCTCGTTTTTTATCGAGCCGCAGAAGGCGCCGGTAGAATTGAGCTTGAGCCAGCTTGCGGCAAAGATCAATTCACATGAGGTGTCCAATATTACCGTTAACGGCGACGATCTTGCTATAAAACTTGCAGATGGTACGAGTGCGATTTCGAAAAAAGAAACGGAATCCGGAATTACCGAGACATTAAAAAATGTCGGCGTTTTACCGTCGGCTTTGGCCGGTGTAGAAATCGCAGTTCAGGGACAATCGTCGTGGGAATTTTGGGCGGGGATTTTAATCCCGACGCTGCTTCCGCTTATTATCATCGGGTTTATGTTTTTTGTGATGTTCAAGCAGGCGAAGGGAGGCGTGAACCAGGCGTTTAATTTCGGGCGATCCAATCTGAAGCTCTCGACATTTAAAGACCGCGTCACGTTTAAAGATGTTGCGGGGCTTAAAGAAGCGAAAGAGGAATTGTCCGAAGTTGTTGATTTTCTGAAGAACCCGAAAAAGTTTTTGGATCTGGGAGCGCGGATACCGCGGGGTATTTTGCTTATGGGTCCTCCGGGGACGGGGAAAACTTTGATTGCCCGGGCTGTTGCGGGGGAGAGCGAGGTGCCATTTTTCTTTATCTCGGCTTCCGAGTTTGTGGAAATGTTTGTCGGAGTCGGCGCAAGTCGCACGCGAGACGCATTTTTAACGGCAAAAAAAGCATCGCCGGCTATTTTGTTTATTGATGAGATAGATGCCGTCGGGCGCCAACGCGGCGCAGGGATGGGCGGAGGAAATGATGAGCGGGAGCAGACACTCAATCAGATTTTGGTTGAGCTTGATGGCTTTGAGCGGGATACGCGCGTGATAGTGCTTGCTGCCACAAATAGGCCGGATGTTTTAGATCCGGCGCTTTTGCGACCGGGCCGATTCGATCGGCGCGTTGTTCTCGACCTGCCTGACTTAAACGACCGCGAGGAGATACTTAAAATCCATGCGCAGGGAAAGGCGATGGGAAAGGAAGTTGATATTCGAAAGGTTGCGACAAGGACGCCGGGATTTTCGGGTGCAGACCTGGCAAATCTTATGAACGAAGCCGCAATATTTGCGGCGCGCCGCGGTGAAAAAGTAATCGGACAGCAAGATATGTTTGAGGCAGTTGAAAAGGTAGTGCTTGGACCGGAGCGGAAGAGCCGCGTGATTACCAAAAACGAAAAAGAGATTACTGCATACCACGAGGGTGGCCATGCGCTTGTCGCTGCGGCGCTCCCAGGCGCAGACCCAGTGCACAAGGTTTCGATCGTGAGCCGCGGATTTGCCGGTGGATATACCATGAAACTTCCGATTGAGGATAGGCACCTGCGGACACGCAATCAGTTTTTGACGGATTTGGCATCGCTCCTTGGGGGGTTTGCATCGGAGAAGCTGACCTTTGGTGATGTGTCTACCGGCGCGTCGAGCGATTTGAAGCAAGCGTCAGAGCTCGCGCGGAAACTGGTGACGAAATACGGCATGAGTTCGCTCGGGCCCATCACGTTCGGAAGCAGCGAAGAGATGGTATTTTTGGGCCGTGAGATGACGACGGAGAAAAATTATTCCGAGAAAATTGCGGCGGCGATCGATAAGGAAGTACAGACGTTTATACACAACGCATACGAGACCGCGCAGAAAGTTTTGACGACCCAAAAGAGCGTGCTCAAAAAAATCGCGCAGGCGCTCATAGAAAAAGAAACGCTTGAGCAGGAGGAATTTAACGCGATCTTGAAGCAGGCAGGATTTCATCTCAAAACTACGTAGGCCGCGCTGGAGTGAAGAATAATAAAAATCCGGCGGCCTTTTTTAGGTCGCCGGGGATTCTGGACGGTTTTTTCGCAACGCTGATGCTTCGCGGTTCTAACTAGCGGAACTTCAGTTCAAGCCATGTAAGTATTGCAGCAAGAGCGGCGGTGATCAGTAGTACTACGAGTGCCACTTTCGATTTAAAAAGTGGCGCGAATAGTTGTACCAGCGGGGCAAAGAACTGTCTAATTTTCATATATTAATCCTTTCAAATTTAGATTATATAAAAATTCCGCGATGTGCAACTTTTTTATCCTCTACGCTTTCCATGAAACGCTTTATGGATTTCGCGGAGTTCTTTGTTGGTGAGATGCGTGTAGATTTGCGTGGTCGAAATATTTGAATGGCCTAAAAGCGATTGGACAGAGCGGAGGTCGGCGCCGTTTATTAGTAGGTCAGTTGCGAAACTGTGGCGGAGTTGGTGGGCGTGGATTTTTTTCGGAATGCCGGCTTCTTTTGCGCGGCGCTCAACCATCCTTTGCACCGAGCGGGGAGTGATTTTTTCCATTGCTTTGCCCGATTTGTCTATGCTGATGAATAGCGCTTCGTAGGCATCGCCGCGCTTGTCTAAATATTTTTTAATAGCGGCTTTAGCTCCGTCGGACAGAAACACGACGCGCACTTTGCCGCCCTTGCCGCGAACGGAGAGCTCGCCGCGAGCGAAATCGGTATAGCGCGAGAGCGAGCAGAGTTCGGAGAGCCGGAGGCCGGTAGAGAAAAAAAGTTCGAGGATTGCTTTGTCGCGGAGATCGCGGAGTGTTTGCTCTTTCGGCGCAGCGAGGAGGCGTGCGAGATCGTCGTATTCTAAAACTTCTATTTGCCGCTCGGGGATTTTTGGCAATTCGATTTTGTCGGCCGAGAGCGTTTCGATGTCACGCTTCGATAAAAATTTCAAAAAGTTTCGGATGGCGATCACGTAGTAGCTCTGTGTGATTTTTTTTATCGGTTGGCCTTCGCGGCCGCCTCCGCTAACGCTTCCACCGTCGTTAAAACTTTGGCGGACAAGCCGGCGTGCCAAAGCGAGCCGGAAATCCTGTACGCTTTTTTCTGTGATGTCTTTAGGCGTTTTGATTTTGCTGAAGCGGACGAATTCGTTCAGGTAGCGTTCGTAGTTCTCGCGCGTTTTCGGCGAGCGATTTTTTTCGATTTCGAGATAGGCGAAGTAGTCGTTTAGAAGTTTTTGGATTTCAGACATTAATTTCATTATATCGCATCTGTCGCAAAACGTGTTCTTGACACCTATTTGTTTTAGAGTTACAGAATATAGAAATTATGCTTACGCGAACAGATTTACTCATAGATGTATATGGCACGTTCATTGGCTGCACCGGTGAACGGATTGCGCTCCGTTTCCCCAAATCTAAGAAGAGAAAAGAATACCCGATCCGCCGCCTCAATAAAATTGTCATTTTGCGTCCTTCCTCTATTTCAACTCATGCTGTCCGGCTGGCGCTCGAGCATGACGTAGACATCGTTTACCTCGGGTCTTTCGGAAAGCCGGTTGGAAGGATTTTTGCGAGCGAGCCAAAAGGAATTGCCACGGTAAGGCGTGCCCAGCTCGAAACGTCGCAGGATTCTCGGAAAGCCATGGAATTGGCAAAGAGTTTTATGCGCGGGAAATGCGGTAACCAAGTGGCATATTTAAAATATTTGGCCGCAAAATATGGCGCAGATTTCTCAAAAGAAGTTTTTCAGGCAGAAGCACTTCATCAAACTTTGCACGAAAATATCTCCGGAATCCAAACTCGGGAACAGTTGCTTGGCACAGAGGGGTATATCGCCGAAAAATATTGGAGCTGCATCAGGCGACTCCATAAGTTTCCGGGGCGAATTCCGCAGGCACGGGATAAATTTAACAGCGCTCTGAACTATGGTTACGGAATTCTGTACAACGAAGTAGAGCGCGCCTGTTTGTATGTCGGGCTGGATCCATATCTTGGTTTGTATCATACAGAAAGGTACGGCAAGCCCGCTCTCGTACTCGATCTCGTGGAAGAATTCAGGGTTCCGCTTGTTGATTCGAGCATCATTCCTCTTTTTATCGATGGTATATTGGGAAGGCGGGGAGATTTTGAACGGGCGGGAAAAAATGAATATCGGCTTTCTGCGGAAGGAAAAGCAAAAGTCGTTGAAGCGGTATTCAGCCGCCTAAACCAAAAAGTTCGATGGCAAGGCAAATCCTATCCGATGAAATCCGTGATAGAAGAGCAAAATCGCTCGCTCGCCAGATTTTTCTTGGGAAAGGAAAAGACATACTCGCCGTTCGATTTCTCTTTATTGCTGTAGCAATGAACAACAATGCCTTTTGCACACTTGTATCTTGGCAGACGCGGAATTGCCGCCGCGCTTTGAGGGCGGAGGAGTGGTGCAAGGATTACGGGTTGAGACCGATTTTAAAATCTTTTTATATGGGCGAACTACTTACAAGGGAGCGCATACAACTACGCAAGAAATTTTCCAGTTTTTTTATCGCCAAACACGATCGGTATTGTTTTTTCATCTTATGCCAATCCTGCGTCCGGGATATTGTTTTCGGAAATTTTTTGATTACAGCGTTCCAAGATAAAACGAGGCCTTACGAAATAGTCCAAATACCGGAAAACTCTTGATTTACTGGCTCTTGCACATTCCTGTCGCAAAAAGGACATTGTGCAACATTGTCCAGTGGTGGGGCTGGATCAAATAGCCCACCCCAGATGCGAGCGTCGAGCGAGATATTGAAATTGGATTTGGCCTGTGGCATAGTACTCGCAGCGTAGTGGTATTGTGCCGCTATTTAAAAATTGATTCGTCATATGATCGATACATTCTATGCAGTAACTCAAACGTCTGTTTACGAAGTCGGAACCGAGCCGGATGGCCGTGCGTTCGCGAAAAAAATTGCGCTTTCGGGGTCGAGTAACTTCCCCGTGGGCCGGAAGCTGAAGGGCGCCGACATGATCGCAATCTGTAAAAATCTGGTCGCTTTTACTCCGGAGAGGTATGGGATGACCTCGCCCCTGACCGCCGTGGAGCGCCGGATCGAAATGGTCAACACCCGCTGGTGGGGAGAGCAGACTTCGCTCATCGCCGCGCTTTTCAAAGACAAAGCAGATGCGCTTTTATGCTTTCGAAAAGCGGATCGCGTGGCATGTGATCTTCGGTGGGCCCCTTTCACCAAAGAAGTGCTCGCCGCTATTGGCGACAACCACCCTTGTTTTTCGATATGCCGCTCCCCGGGCCTCGCTTTATTTCCGTGCGAGGTTGGGGCGCCGGCATAGGTTGCACTATTTCCGAACAAAAAGGCCGGCGCGCAATGCACCGGCCTTGAATTTTTTTTGCTTGACCACGCAGCTCCACGGAAAAATCTAAAATGCAAAGCCCCCATTTTTTTGGGAGCTTTGTTCGCTGTCGCGGCGCTTACCGCACCGCTTTTATGGGGCCGGCGATTTCGTTGATCAAGTCGATGGGGCCGCCGAGAAATCGCTTTCTGAACTCGACTGTGTTGTTCACTATCAAATTCTTTTTGCGGTATACCACAAGTCCGTCGCGGACTATGATAATAAACATCATGTCCGGGCCCTGGACAGTGATCCTCTGGCGATTCATATACACTCGGTCTGTTACGGTTGTAACATCCTTGTATGGGATTTGATACAAGGTGAAGAGACCCAATTCGTGAAGAAGTTCGACCGACTTCATGAGGTCAATGTTGCGAAATCCTTCTTTGCCAAATAGTTCTTCGAAAGCAGGGACGCCTTCGAGGACTTTCATGTTGGGAACATTCTCCAGTTTAAAGCCCAATTCTTCGAGCTGTGCTTGCGTTGTTTCCCGCTCCTTGATTCGGGAGAAGTTCGTCGCGAGGACATCAAGCTGGTTTCCGTACAAGCCCGTGACCACTTTTTGGTGGGTCGTTTTGAGCTTGATGCTTTTGCATCCAGTTCCCGTGAGGATCGCGATTGTCATTATTGCTGCACAGAGTGCGGTTTGTCTTGTTTTCATCTGCATCTGCCTTTCGGTGAATTGTTTCCGTTTGTTGTGCCCCCGCCCTGGGGCGTTTAAAAAAACTATATGGACTATACGAGGACGACAGATAAGCGTCAAGGAGAAGCGCTGTCTCTTACTCTTGACACGGGTCATTATACATGTTACATTGCGATTCTGGAAACAATCGGATCCCATCCGATTGAACCCAAGCGGAAAAGGGGCGGAAGACTCGAATAGATTGTTTGCGCATTTATATCTGTGTGTTGGTGCGCGAACGGCTGCGGGTCGTCTCTTAATCCGTGCGGCGATTCCTAAAGAAAAAGGGCTGATGCGCAACGCGTCAGCCCTGTTTATTCTCTCTTTATTTTCTTCGGCCTTGCTCTTTTTCGGGTTTTAAATTATGATATCTTCATGCTTACGAAGCGAGTTAAATCAAAAATAGTTACCGAGCACGGTATGAGCGACAAAGATACGGGCTCAGCCCAGGTTCAAATTGCCATGACATCGCGGCAGATTGATGAGCTCACCACTCACCTCAAGAGAAATCCGAAGGACAATCATTCGCGACGGGGGCTTTTGAAGATGGTGAGCCACCGGAGAAAACTTCTTGCGTACTTGAAGAAAACGAGGCCGACGTCGTACGAAAAACTTATCAAGAAATTGGACCTAAAGAAGTAGTTTTCGTTTTTACCAGCCGTAAGAAATTTTTAATATCAAGACTCCGAGTCGCGGAGCACGCTTTTATAAAGTAAAAAAATTAATATGAGATCCCGTTAGAGATAACCCATCCATGAACAACAGTATTATTTTACAAATCAATAGAAACCGACACGCATTAGTCCTGCGTGAACATCACGGAAACGAATGCGTTTCCTATCTCTAACGGGATGAGACCAAGCGAAAGTTTTGCGAATCAGCGGGTAGGCATTTTTGTCGACGCACAAAATTTATATCATTCCGCAAAAAATTTACATCACGGCCGCGTTAACTACCCCGAGCTTATCCGGCATCTCGTGGCGGGTCGGCAGCTTATTCGCGCGATGGCTTATGTGGTCAAAAGTGAAGGGGTGGAGCCTCCGAAAGGGAATGCCATGCGACCCGCTTCGCCCTTGCATCAGCGAGGCGAGCAAGATCGCGAACGGCGGGAATGGGACAACGGAGTAAATGATTTTGGAGGAGCTCCGTCGGGGGCCGAACGCCCCGGGCGAGCACTTTCCTCCGAAGCATCATTTTTTGATGCATTAACAAAAGCCGGGCTTGAGCTTCGCATGAAAGATTTACAGATTTTTGGCGATGGGCTCAAGAAAGCTGATTGGGATGTCGGCATGGCGGTTGACGCTATCCGCATGTCATCATTTTTAGACGTTATTATTATTGTGACAGGCGACGGAGATTTTATACCGCTTGTGGATTATTTAAAGTGGGGCGCAGGGCGCCTTGTGGAGGTTGCAGCGTTCAAGCGGAGCGCATCCGCGAAGATTCAGGAAGCGGCGGACAGATTTATAAATATTGAGGACATTCCGCGGGCGATAATTCGGCGCTAAGTCCCCATCTCAAAAGTAGGTAGTAATGAAGAGCCGCAGTTCTCGCGGTTATTTTCGGCTGAAAACAACGATTTCCTTCGCAGGATACGACCGTATCCTTTGTCGGAAGATCCTTGTTTTCATCTCGAAAATCTCTCGCGACAACCGCTGGCCTACTTTTGAGATGGGGGCTAGGAATTTTAATTAAAATCGTGAGCTTCTGCGTTCCGGGGCCCCTGCGACTCGTCGACGTATTTTAAATACGCCTTCCTCGCCGCTTTCCCCGCGCCTTGAATCTCGCAATTTTATTTCAAACCCCTTTTCTGTCAACGCTTTCCGTACAACAAGTTGCTTTTTTACAGGATTTTCGATATGCTTTTGGAAGTCTGACTGAGCTCTTGGTTCTACGCACACGGTGATATGTTTGATTGAAAGCGCTGGCTTTCGCCCGAACATATCTCCATTGTGCGGCATACGAGAGCTTCTCCCACAGACCTCGTATATTATGGCATTTCAAAAAAAACAATTTTCAATAGAGGTAGGAGGCAAGACGCTTTCCTATGAAATTTCTGATCTTGCCGGGCGGGCGAATGCAGCGGTTCTCGCGCGGTACGGTGATACCGTAGTTCTTACTACCGTTGTGATGTCGAAGCGCGATGTTCCGCTCGATTATCTGCCGCTTAAGGTTGACTATGAAGAGCGGTTTTATGCTGCGGGGAAAATTATCGGGAGTAGATTTATCCGGAGGGAGGGACGGCCATCGGATGATGCAATACTTGCCGGAAGAGTGGTTGACCGCGCAGTGCGGCCGCTTTTTGATGAACGGCTTCGACGTGATGTGCATGTGGTTGTGACTGTGCTTGAAATTGACGAAGAAAATGAGCCGGAGTTTGTGGGACTCATGGGTGCGTCTTTGGCACTGGGGATATCGGACGTTCCGTGGAATGGGCCCGTTGCCGGAGTGGGTGTTGCAGAGATTAGCGGGAAATTTTTAATCAATCCGACAAATTCTGAAGTGAAAAAAGGATATACGTTTGACGCGTTCGTTGCCGGGCTTACCGACCGGATCAATATGATTGAGCTTGCCGGGGATGATGCCAGCGAGAATCGGATCATTGAAGGATTCGGCGACGCGCAGAAAGAAATAAATCGCCTTGTTGAATTTCAAAAGAAAATTATAAAAGAAATCGGCAAGCCGAAAGTGGATATAAAGATTTTAGAGCCGGATCCGGCGCTCGTTTCCGCGATTTCCGAATTTTTATCCGGGAAGCTTGAGCCGGTTCTTTATCAGCATACATCAATTGACCACTTGAGCGTGCTCGGCGACCTCAAGGACGGAATGTTCAAACATCTCAAAGAAACATTCGAGGAGTTTGACGGGAAAGCCGCCGACTTCCTTTTTGAAGACGAGATAAATAAATTGGTGCATAAAAATGTTTTAGAAAAAGAAAAGCGGCCGGACGGGCGTAGGTTGAACCAGCTCCGCGCGCTTGACGGCGAAGTTGCTCTTTTTCCGAGGACGCACGGGTCTGCGCTTTTTGTACGCGGCAATACACAGGCACTAGGCGTAACGACTCTCGCGCCGACGTCTGCCGAGCAGCTCATCGAAACGATGGAAACGAATGAGAAGCGACGCTTTTTGCTCCACTACAATTTCCCGAAATTCTCCGTGGGCGAAACGGGTTCTTCGCGCGGGCCGGGAAGGCGTGAGATCGGGCATGGGAACCTTGCTCGCAAAGCGGTTGAGCCTCTGCTTCCCCCAAAAGATATATTCCCTTATACCATCAGAGTTGTTTCCGAAATTCTTTCTTCGAATGGATCATCTTCTATGGCAACCGTGTGTGCATCGGTACTCTCCTTAATGGATGCCGGCGTGCCGCTTAAAAAGGCGGCGGCGGGAATCGCGATGGGGCTTATGATTGACCAGGGACATGGGACTAATGACAAAGGACAGCCGGATTATAAAGTTTTAACCGACATCCAGGGACCAGAAGATCATCATGGGGACATGGATTTCAAAGTTGCCGGCACCGTGGACGGCGTGAATGCTCTTCAGATGGATGTGAAGGTGAACGGCGTGACACTCGGGATGCTTCAGGCAGGGCTTGCCCAGGCGAGAGATGCGCGTCTCGAGATTTTGAAGTTTATGAGCACGCTTCTTTCCGCACCGCGCCCGAAGATTTCTTCTTTCGCGCCCAAAATCAGAACGCTTAAGATCAATCCGGAAAAAATCGGCGCGCTTATCGGTCCTGGCGGCAAGGTCATCAACGGACTTATCGCAAAACATTCACTTACGAGTATAGATGTGGAAGAAAATGGCGATGTGTTCATTTTTTCCGACAAGGAGGAAACCGTCGAGGCGGCGCTTGCGGACATACGGGCGATTACGCACGAATTCAAAGTCGGCGAAATTGTCGAAGGAACTATTGTGCGGATCATGGACTTCGGTGCCATCATGGATTTGGGCGGTGGAAAGGACGGCATGATCCACGTGTCGGAGCTTAAGGAAGGATTTGTGAAGCAGGTACGGGATGTGGTCAAGGAGGGCGATTTTGTGAAAGCGAAAATTATACGGGCAGATGAGGATGGGAGGATTGGTTTGTCGATTAAACAACTTGGCGGGGCTTAGAAGTTTCGTAAATTGTGCCAAGAAGTAATGCTTTTTGGTGTCGGATATTTTTCTGACTGAAAAATTCCTCTGCCTCGCGTCGCCACGCTCCGGATGACCCCAAAAAGCATTACTTCTTTGTCTAGACATGCTCATCAATCTCGAAATTCCTCTGAGAGTTTTCTCAAAACATATAGTGGATACTTTTTTATATTTGCTCGACAAACCTAATTTACAGGCGTGGTAAGATATAAGGAATGAATGTATTTGAGGGAGTAAATCCTGAACCTGCTGGTTTTTCTGGTGAGCAGGAGGTTAAAGTGCGAACGTTTACGTCCGATATTTCTTCCATGAAGAATAGCGGGGGCGGTTTGCCACAATCTCAAACTCTCAAGGCGCCAAAGTTTGCTTCCGGAGTAGGCGGCATTTCCATTTTTGTTTCTAGGAAAGTGCGATCCGCGCTTATTTTTTTTGGTATTGGGATCTGCTTTCTTGCCGCAGCCGCATACTTATTCTACTCCGGCTTTTTTGCGAAAATTTTTTCCGTTGCACGGAACACGGGCAGTATTGCGGCAGACAACCAAACCTCGACAGTTGTTTTTGTCCACACATCGGCATTTAAAAAGCCGATTGATGGGAAGCTTTCTCTTGTACTTGATGAGGCGGCCGGTACTTCGCCGGACATCGCTCTCTATGACCAGAGCTTTCGATCCGCACTTGCCGGCGCTGATCTCGCGGCACGATTTGTTGAAATAGAATTTAAGGGTGCGGATGGCAAGGGTGTATCTCTAAACCAAATTTTTTCTGCTACAGACGGGTTTATTGTGGATGGAAACTTTTTAAATGATCATTTCAGTCCGGATGTGACTGTGTTTGCTTACCGCGATGAAAGTGATTTTTGGCCCGGGTATATTTTAGCTTTGAAACCAGGAGAAAACTCATTGTCTTTAAAGTCCGAGGTTTCGAAGCTTGAGACGTCCGCAAAAATTCCAAATTTGTTTTTAGTGCCGACTGAAAATAGGGGCGCGTTTTATGATGCAATGGTGGGGAATCAGCCGGTGCGCGTCACAGATTTTTCCTCCGGTGTGCGGTTTGTGTATGGGTGGATGGGGGATTATTTGATATTTAGTACGTCCTACGCTGGGTTTGTCGAAGCTGCGGCTAGACTTTAATTAAAATCGCGAGTTACGGTGTTACGGGGCCCCTACGTTTCGGTCGGCGTATTTCTTAATACGCCTTCCTCATCGCTTTCCCCGTGCCTAGTACCTCATCGATTTTAATCAAAGTTTCCGCTCACGATTTAGCTTAAACAAAGCAAAAAGATTGCACTTCCGAAGCTGTGTTTCCGGAATTTTACTGTCCTATTGTCCGATCGGACAATAGGACAGTACGTTAGTTTTTCAAAAGAAAAACCGCGTTTCCTTTTGGCGTTGCACGGTTACTTTTTATTTTCATGCTAATTTTTTCCTGAAGTGATTCCAAGCTATTGGGATATTACGGCGGATTTGACATTTTCTGTGGATTTGTTATGATTTAGGCGTTCATTGACATATCTTTTGTTGACTTTGTACTGCTTTTGGGATGCGAAAAAATGTGTTTCAAGAGCAGTACAAAACGCCGAAAAGCTATCTCGCGTGTGCGAAGCAGCGCAACGGCACAACAACAAACAAAAAGGAATAAGCAGTGAAAACTGAACAAGCCACATATACCGAATCACAACTTCAAGAATTGATTGCGAAAGCAATCAAGCAGGATCGCGAGTTTCAAGCTCAACTTCTGCGGGCGGCACCTCTCCCGACAGCGGACGTTAAACAGGGATGGATTGAAAATCCAAAATTCCTGACGCGCCAATTAGAGAGCGTTCTCTCGCCACCCGCAGAAGAGGCGGCTAGCTCTGCGGCTCAATCTCCGCAGATTCTTCGCCTCATCTCCGGCGGTAAGAAAGTTACCATCCCTGCCTGTGCGGGTACGCGAACCATCGCGGAGTCGAAAGCCCTGTTTACTGGATACCTCGATCCTGCTTTTGAGAAACTCAAGAAACAGGAGACAGCTACTCCGGAGACGGACGTCGAGGTGTATGAAATGGCGGAGAACGCCAAATTCACCGAGATGTTCGGCTCGCTCTCGACCGACCTCGATCTCCTCGTTTCCACAGAAGACCAAGTGGTCACATTCTGCGAGAAGCGTAGAAACTGGTTGCGAACCGATGGCTACGGGACATTCTTCCTTCTGAAGAATGACGGCCATTTCTTCGTTGCCCGCGTGAGCGTCCGCGACGATGGCAGGCTCAGGGTGAACCTGTACCGCTTCGGGGACGACTACGTCTGGGGTGCCGACTACCGACGTCGGGTGGTTGCCCCGCAACTGAAACTTGGAAACTGAAAATGTTTGGAAACTTGGCCCCTTGGACTCTTGAAGTCCTCGGGGCCTTTTTATATATTTAGAATGCAACTTTGTGAAATTTTACGGTTACGGCTTTAAGTCAAGGTTGTTGAAATACGCATTCGGGAATTTTATCGGCCAGGGCTTCTAAAAGAGTGGGTGCGCTTTTTCAAAACAAAAAATAGTTTCAGTTGGTGCGGTGCGCTTGCGGACTAGAGCCCCCATCTCAAAATATATTCGGCCGCGATATTGGTTATATCCCGAAGGGTTGCGGAGATTTTCTCGCCCCGCTGCGTTGCGACTCGGTTGCAGTGGGGTAAACCACAGCTTCCTCATCGCGCCTAGCGGAACAAGAAAATCTCTTGCAACGCGACCCGAATATATTTTGAGATGGGGGCTACGTCCCAGATAAAATTCAGCTGTTCGTAAATTTCGAACGGCAGTGGCGCAGACGGTGCACCGTACAATTCTTCGTTGCCAACGTGAACGTCAACGACGATGGCAGGCTCAAGGTGAACCTGAACCGCTTCGAGAACGACAACGTCTGGAATGCCGACAACCGACATCGAGTGGTTGCCCGAAACTAGATTGTTTCTCCTGCTATCTTGCGGGAGTTTTCTTTTCAAGCCCTTTTTTCCAGCCGCCAAGCATCCGGCCAATTTCCTGCAGCTGCGCTCCTAATGTAGAATACCTTTCATGCGACACGCATTTATTTTCCCAGGCAAGCTGGAGAAAAAACTTTATGCCGTCTAGTTTTGCAATTGCGATGTTCAGTTTTGTTATCTTTTGCTCCGGCGGAAGATATAGGGAAATAAATATAGATTCAAGCAATTCGAGAAAATAGTATTCGATCTTTCCACCCAAAGCGCGGCGATGAATTTTTGGAAAATCATTTATTGTGCTAAACCATAACGAATATGCCGCTTTCGCTTTTACAAGCACCGATGGCGAGGTGAGAATCGTCTCTCTCTCTCTCTCTTATTTGGAAAAAAATTATTTGGCATGAAAAAATTTACAGGACGATATAACAATATCATAACTCTCAAAAACCTGCTTCGCGCATGGGAGGCATTCTTGCGCGGTAAGAAAAAGAAAAACGACGTTGCTTTATTTCAAGCTAAACTTTTGGATAATACTTCGAACCTTCAGCAGGATATACTGGATAAAACGTATGTCCACGGGAGTTATCGTTCATTTAACATTTCCGATCCAAAGCCCAGAAACATTCATAAAGCAACCGTGCGAGATCGCTTATTGCACCATCTTCTTTACCAAGAACTTAATTCATATTTTGATGAAATATTTATCCATGATTCATACTCTTGCAGAGTGAATAAAGGAACGCACCGAGCGCTTGATCGGTTTCGGGCTTTTGGCCGGAAGGTAAGCCGGAACAATACACGAACATGCTGGGTGCTTAAATGCGACATTAAAAAATTTTTTGCGAATATAGACCACGAAATTTTGAAAAAGATTCTTGCGCGTCATATTGAGGACGGAGAAATTCTATGGCTCTTGGGGCGGGTGATTGATAGTTTTCACACCGAAGGAAAACCTGGCATTGGTTTGCCGCTCGGAAATTTAATATCACAGCTACTGGTCAATGTGTATATGAATGAGTTTGATCAGTTTGTGAAGCATACGCTAAGGGCTTCACATTATATCCGCTATGCGGATGATTTTGTTTTTATGTCTGATGAAAAGGTGCGGCTTGAAAATTTATTACCGCGCATCGAAACATTTTTGGCAAAACGATTACGGCTCGTTTTACACCCCGATAAAGTTTTTATACAGACGCTAGCATCGGGTGTTGATTTTCTCGGCTGGGTGCATTTTCCTGATCATCGAGTATTGCGGACGGCGACGAAGCGGCGGATGTTTAACCGGCTTCACGCGTTTCCGAAGCCGGAAGCGATTCAATCGTATTTGGGATTGCTGAAACATGGGAATGCAAAGAAGTTGCGGGGGAGTATTTTGGAACAATTTGGGAAATTGCTGTAGTCTGCGATTGCTTCGGATGCACTCGCAATGACAGAGGCGAGATGGGGATGATAGAAAACCGTTTTTGAAAGTAATAGAAAAAACTGTTAAATTAGCTCTCTTCTTTCTCTTCCGCTCCTGGCTTCAGGGCGGTTTCGGGGTTTTTCACTGCCACGAGCGTTTCTTTTTTGATTTCTCCCAAGAGTTTTTTGTCTTCTTTGAGTTTGTTTCTGACGTTGTCGAAGCCGGTGCCGAGCTTTTCATTTCCAAAGGAATAGCTTGCGCCGGATTTTTTGACGACGCCGTATTTTATTGCGGTGTTCAAAACATCCGCTTCATAGGAAATTCCTTCGCCGAACATGATGTCGAATTCGGCGAGTTTGAAAGGCGGGGCAACTTTATTTTTGACAACTTTTGCTTTCACGCGGTTGCCGACAACGTCTTCACCCTTCTTTACCTGTGCGATTCGGCGCACATCAATCCTCACCGAGGCAGCGAATTTGAGCGCCATGCCGCCGGGGGTGGTTTCGGGATTTCCAAACATAATGCCGATCTTCATGCGGAGCTGGTTTATAAAAATAACGAGCGTGTTTGACCGGGCGGCGATGGCGGTGAGTTTGCGGAGTGCCTGTGCCATCATTCTTGCTTGGCGGCCGACGTGCTGGGCACCCATTTCGCCTTCGATTTCGGCTTTGGGTGTAAGCGCGGCGACGGAGTCTACTACCACGACGGAAATCATTTCGGACCGAACCAAGCTCTCCAAGATATTCAAAGCCTCTTCGCCGTTGTCGGGCTGCGATATCAAGAGATCATTTATTTTTACGCCAAGTCTTGAGGCGTATTCAGGGTCCATTGCGTGTTCGGCATCAATGAAGGCGGTTTTGCCGCCCTGTTTTTGCGCTTGAGCAACGACGTTTAGGGCGAGTGTGGTTTTGCCGCTTGATTCAGGACCATAGATCTCTACAATTCTCCCGCGCGGCAATCCGCCAACGCCCAAAGCGAGGTCGAGCGAGAAAGAGCCGGTTGGAATTACCGCGACATCAACTTTTTTACTTTCGCCGAGCTTCATGATCGCTCCCTCGCCGTATTTTTCCCGGAGCGTGGAGAGCAGGTCGTCGAGCTCTTTTTTATCTTCTTCTTTCGTTTTTTTATTTACCATAATTTTTTAATAGTAGCATATTTTGGTATTAAGAGCATGTTTGAGATAATCTGGATTCCCGCCTTCGCGGGAATGACAGAATAAATACAGGACTCGAAATTCAGGATTTATAGATTTTACCAGATATGGTTTAACTTATATTCCACCGGGATTTGTGCTGGTGCTCAATGACGTTGCGGTTGCGTTATAAATAATCTGTTCCACAATTTTTGTTTCCCCTCCGAGGAACTTTTCCGCTTTGATTTCCACCGGATTCATTCCTGCTTCGAGGGCGATTGTTTTTCCCCATGCACCACTTGACCCTATATCCACCGATTCGCCGTTTATAAAAAGCTCACTTCCGTTTTTAACGGTTCCCGTGAGCGTGATGTCTTTACTTGTTGCAACTGCGGGATTTTGTTCGGGATATTGCAGTACAACAACTGGCCGCCCGAATATTTTTGGCGATTCAATGCCAAATATAAGGACCAGCCCGGCAATTATGAGAAGCGTTACAAAGCTTCCTCTCGGTAATATATGTTTTCTAACTGGTTTTGCCGGAAATTTATCTTCGGCTGGCGGGTGCCCCTCGCGATTACTTGCTCTGATTCTTTGGAGCCATTCATCGGAGTTGAATCCGAATATGAAACCCAGTTTTTTTATATATCCGTAGACGTATGGGGACGGGGGAAGGGCGCCATACTCGTCCTCTCTTAGCGCTTCGAGATTTTTCAACGATATGCCGGAAATTTCGGATAGTTTTTTTAGGGAAATCCCTTTTTCTTTAAGCTCACTTTCTAAAAATTGTCCGAAATAATATCTTTCCATTGGGTTACAAATTTACGAATGAATTACGAATATACGAATGTAAAAATTTAATACACAGTGCCATCTTCGCCGACTTGCCCGAGAAATTCGCGGGGCTTTGCGCCGTCTCCCGGGCCGATAAGCCCCTTCGCTTCCATTATATCAAGAAGTCGTGCCGCCCGTGCGTATCCGACTTTGAGACGTCGCTGAAGGAGAGATGCGGACGCTTTCTTTGCTTCCGAAACTACCTTCACTGCTTCATCATACAATTCATCTTCCCCATCTTCAAGGTATTCATCGAAGACACTTTCGTCTTTTTGTTCTCCCTCGGCTCCGTTTTGCTGGACATCAAAGCTTATCTCCGCTTCATGCACCGATTCGTTGTTTTCGCGGATGTAGTCGGCAACTTTGTTTATTTCTTCTTCGGTGACGTACGGGCTCTGGATACGCTTTGGCTTCGAAAGATCCGATGTGATGTAGAGTAAATCTCCCCGGCCTAAGAGTTTTTCCGCGCCGGCGGTGTCCAGAATCGTCCTTGAGTCGGTGTTGCTTGCTACCTGGAGCGCGATGCGGCTCGTGATGTTTGCTTTAATCAGTCCGGTGATGACGTCAACCGACGGCCGCTGGGTTGAGAGCACGAGATGGATGCCGGTTGCGCGCGCCATCTGCGCGAGGCGGACGATTGACCCCTCTACTTCCCGGCGGAACGTGGCCATGAGGTCGGCGAGCTCATCAATCACGATGACTATATAAGGCAACGATTCGTTTTTCTTGTTGTCGTTATAGCTTCTAACGTCGCGACTGCCGGCCTGTTCCAAAAGTTCGTATCGTCTGTCCATTTCGCCGATTGCCCACCTGAACACGCCAACCGCTTTTTTGTTTTCCGTCACTACAGGGCTTACGAGGTGCGGAATGCGCGCGTAGATGGAAAGCTCAACACGCTTCGGGTCAATGAGTACGAGCTTTAGCGTCGCCGGAGAGTTTTTATATAAGAGGGACAAGAGAAGCGTGTGAACGAGTATGGATTTTCCTGAGCCCGTCGCTCCGGCGATGAGGAGGTGAGGCATTTTTTCGATGTTCGCAAAGATTGGCTCTCCGCTTACGTCACGCCCGAGAACAAATCCCAGGGGGCCGGCTTTTTCAAATTCCGGATAATTCATGAGTGATCCCAAGCGCACCAGCGCCGCCGCTTTGTTCGGGACTTCGATGCCGACCAATGATCTGCCCGGTATCGGGGCTTCAATGCGGATGGGGTGTGCAGCGAGCTGGAGCGACAAATCTTTGTGAAGCGCTTCTATTCGTGAGAGCTTTACTCCTTCTGCGGGTTTGAGCGTGTAGCGCGTGACCGCCGGGCCGATATTTATTTCGCCCATCTCAACAGGGATGCCAAACGAGTCGAGCGTGCGCTTGATCACGTTCGCGTTCGCAAGGAGGTCGCCGGTCGTCGGCTTTTCGCCGGCGGATTTTA
>CAYQKB010000013.1:0-24751 GCA_964418085.1 uncultured Candidatus Saccharibacteria bacterium | reverse complement strand
CGGATTCAATAATGATTGCGCCGTCACGGTCCGCCACCGAAAAATCCGAAATTCCCAATCCCCCGAGAAGATGCGATACAAGACCCTTAAGCTCAAAAATCAATTGGGCATTGTTTTTTGCCGCATAAGCGACGCCCAAAAACAATTCTTCGCGCGCGCGCTCCTTTTCTTTTCTGAATACATTCCCGATCTCAAAAATTTTTATCGAGTCGAAAAAACGCGAATTGTCCTCCACATTTTTCAAAAGTCCAGGAAGCAGGCTCGGCCGCAGATATGTTTTCTCTTCCGAGATCGGATTCTCGAGTTCCACGAGATCGGCAAGTGCCGTGCGTTTCAAAAATGCCGATGCCGCTACCCCCTCGGCATCCGCTCTTCCGATAAAGCTTCCGTTGTAAACCTCGGAAAGCTGAAGTGCGGTAAGTACGTTTCGTACCTTATCCTTAAACACAATCGCATCTTCCTCCACCGCGGGCTGAATGGAAACAAGCGGCGGAACAGGACGGATCTTCCCATATCCCTCAAGGCGCGCGGCCTCTTCGATGAGGTCTTCGGTGTTCTCGATATCATTCCGCCACGCCGGAATGCGCACCAAAAATCCGGCTCCTTTTTTATTTTTCGGCTCGACTTCAAACCCAAGAAGCTCAAAATAGTTCCGCGCCTTTTCGGGCTTTATCGAAGTGCCGATAAGGCGTTCATAGTCTTCGACGCTAAGCTCGATAACCTCGTCGCCTGCCGGCCGCGGATAAGCATCGAAGGAATCGACGAGCTCGGCGCCAAAATTTGTAATGAGTTCTGTCGCCCGATCAAGTCCTTGTTCGACAAGTTCTGGGCTGATGCCGTGTGAAAAGCGCGATGCTGCATCCGTCACAAGCTTCAGCTTCCGGCTCGTCTTGAACACGGAAGTCGAGTCGAAATTCGCCGCCTCGACAATTATTTTTGTGGTCGCACTCGTCACGCCCGAATCTTTTCCACCCTTCACACCGGCAATCGCGAGCGCGTGCTTCAGGTCCGCAATCACAAACATGTCCGCATCGAGAACGACGTTCTGCCCGTCGAGCGTTTCAATTTTCTCTCCCTGTTTGGCAGACCGGACAATAATTTTCTTTCCATAACTTTCCACTTTTAACTTTCCGCTTTTAACTTTCAAGCTTTCGATTGTATCCAGATCGAAAGCATGTAATGGCTGGCCTGTCTCGAGCATCACAAAGTTCATGATGTCCACAATACCGTTGATCGGCTTCATGCCGCACGAACGGAGCACATCCTGCATCCACTTCGGCGACTGTCCCACTTTCGAGATATCGAAGCATCGCGCCGCATATCGGGGAGCGAAGCGCTTGTCTTCAACACTCACATCAATAAATCCCGTCTCCGTCGGCAGGTTGATGATAGTCTTCACCGGATTTTTGAGCGGAAGATTCAAGATTGCCGACGCTTCGCGCGCGATACCGATGTGCGAACCCGCGTCAGAATATCTATTAGGCGATATACCAACTTCAAATGCATCGCCCTCCAGATCCTCTGCCTCAAATGAATGTGAATTGAGTGCTTCAACAAGCTTCTGCTTTATGGGAACCCTGGGTACCAATCGCTTTATAAGCGCGTAAGAAAATTTCATTTTAGTTTATAAGTTCATAAGCGATAAGTTTATAAGTTTTTGAGAAACCTAACATAGCCACTCACCGCTTTTATGAGTTCCGTATACTTATCTACAATGCCTTCATCCTTATGAAAATCTTTTTTTATACATATTGCAAGATTTCTCTTTGTCTCTTCAGCTTCGCTTTTAACAATATCATGCAAAATCCTAATTTTCTCTTTTGTGGAACGTTTGTTATAAAACTCAGCAATATTATTAGTAACCGAAGAAGACGAACGCCTCAACTGATCAACACTTCGATATTTCTCGTCGCCCGGAAAAGATTTAGTCAAAAAGAAAACTGAAAGTTCAAGCTCTTCTGCCATTTTATAAATTTTTAAATTTTCTAATCCGGTACTCATAAACTTTAAAATTTAAGTGAAGCGTAACTTATAAACTTAAAACTGACGTATA
The DNA here is from genome assembly GCA_964418085.1 of uncultured Candidatus Saccharibacteria bacterium. Taxonomy (GTDB): domain Bacteria; phylum Patescibacteriota; class Minisyncoccia; order UBA6257; family 2-01-FULL-56-20; genus JBBTYG01. The sequence continues at coordinate 22,698 of CAYQKB010000013.1, read as the reverse complement.
AACCTAAGATCACCGGAATAAAAAAGCCGGATATCGGGAATGTTGTATTTGATCATCGCAAGCCGGTCAATACCGATGCCAAACGCAAAGCCCTGCAGATCTCGCGGATTGTAATGCGCATATTCAAACACGCGCGGATTCACCATCCCCCCACCCATCACCTCAAGCCACCGTGGCTTATGGCTAATAGCTGATAGCTTATCGCTTTTACCATTCACAATCTGTTCTTTGCTATTTGCTATTTGCCATTTGCCATTTGCAACTTGTATATCCACCTCTACACTCGGCTCGGTAAACGGGAAATAACTCGGCCGATAGCGAAATTTTATTTTCTGTCCGCCAAAAAAGCGTTTGAAAAACTCCTCGACGACAAATTTGAAATTGGCAAACGTCACATCCTTCCCAACCATGAGCCCCTCAAGCTGATAAAAATTAACCTCATGCGATGCATCGGTCGCTTCATATCGGAACACGCGCCCCGGAACGATGATCTGAAACGGCGGCTTATGTGACTCCATATACCGCACCTGTACCGGACTGGTGTGTGTCCGAAGTAATTTTCTTTCGTCCTTGACCCTTGACCCTTGACCCTTGACCCCGTTTTGGCACAGCCAAAACGTATCCCACATATCGCGTGCCGGATGATCGGGCGGAATGTTTAATGCGTCAAAATTATAATATTGGGTTTCTATTTCCGGCCCCTCGACAACGGAAAAATTCATCTGTGTAAAAATACGGCGGATATCCCTGTCCACAATGGTAAGCGGATGCACATGCCCGCGCTCAAATTTCTTCCCGGGCTTCGAAAGATCGATTTTGGAAAAACCTTCTCCACTAGTTGCCGTAGCCGCCTTCGCGTCGAGCGACATCTCAAACATGCGCTTCAATTCCTGTACTTTTGGGCCAAGCGTTCGCTTCTCCTCGAGTGACAAGTCTTTGAGAGACCGCAAAACCTCGGTAAGTTTGCCACTCCGCCCCAAAAACGCGACGCGGACCTCATCAATTTTCTCGGCAGTCGTTGCAGTTTCAAGTTCCGCTGCAAACGCTTTCTGTATCTCTTCAAGATTCATCGTTTGCTTGATTCTAACAGAGTGAAAGCACGAATACAAAATAAATCCCGTTAGAAATTTATACGAGTCACATTAGGCCTCTGACGGATTATCTTCTGCGATAAGTTATATGGCAAAGAATACGGTTGATATATTATTTCTAACGGGATAAAAAGGCGCACGCAGATCTCGGAGAAGATAAATCCGTGCGCGCCGGGTTTGAGGCGGGCATTCACGCGACCATGATTGCCAGACCAAAATTGTGAGCTACTTCAAGTATGGCAAATTAAACTGAATGAAAATCGATGAGACACCAGTCGCAATGGCCGCAACGAAGCAGATCACAATCATGAACAAGGTATGATCTCGCGCTAAAACGCCAGCTACAAGGCGCGGGAAAGGCGACGAGCAAATTTTGTAGCAAAAAAAACGACGACTAATCTTAAGTTTGTAAAAATCGATGAGTTGCAAGGCGCGGAGAAAGTGGCGAGGAAGGCGTATTTAAAATACGCCGACCGAGACACAGAGGCTCCGCAACACAGCAAATCACTATTTTTACAAACTTAATCCAGCTTCATCAGCCTCCCCTTGTCTTTAACAATCGCGAACATTTTATAGAAAAACCACAAAATTAGAACGAGATAAATCGCGTTTGTAAGGAGTGCGAGCGCCATAAATTTTAAAGGAAACGCTCCTGTAGCAATAACGGCGCGCATACCTTCGAAAACATACGTCGAGGGAAGCACGTATGCAATCGGCTGCACAAACCCGGGAAGCGCGGAGACCGGATAAAACACCGCGCTAAATGGCTGAAGTAAAAGTATGAAGCCGAATGCAAGCACCTGTGCCGACGTTCCATAGCGTAGAATAATTCCCGTTGTGAAAAATCCGAGCGCGGCGCCAAATATAAGAAGGTTGATGACAAACGGTATGAGATAAAACCCGAAAACAAACAAATTAAATTTATAAAAGAGAAAGGCGAGAATCGCCATCACTCCGCCAACCATCAAAATCCGCACGAACGCGAGTATCACGGTTGACGCCAAAAATTCACTTACCCGAAGCGGTGTCACAAACACATTTAAAAAATTCCGCTCCCACACGTCTTCCAAAAAAGCCACCGACACCGCGCGCTGCGACTGCCCGAGCAAATCCCAAAATATCACCGCGCCCAAAAGTATCGTAATCGCGTTAAACCCGCCCAAATTTAATTTATTGATATACAAACTCAAAAATCCCCACAGGAGTAGCTCCATAACCGGCCAATAAAAAATATCCATAAGCCGCGGAACGCTCCGCTTGTATAAATATAAATGTCGTATGAGCAATGCTCGTATTCTATGCCATTTCATAAAAGTTATAAGTTTTTAGTTATTAGTCTTTAGTTCGCCATCGCGGGCGATGGTGAGGAACACGTCATTCAAATCCTTATGCCCATACTTCTTCACAAGCTCCGCCGGCGTACCGTCATCTTTGAATTTTCCGTTCGCGATGAAAATCACGCGGTCACAAAGCTCCTCCACCTCTTCCATATTATGCGATGTGTACAAAATACTCACCTTTCGCTCGCTCTGGATACGCTTAAGCATCACGCGCGTCTTGTCCGCGATGTCGGGATCGAGCGACGCCGTCGGCTCGTCGAGGAGTAAAAGCTCCGGATCGTTCAAAAGCGCTTTTGTAAGGTTAAGCCGTGTGAGCTGTCCCGTCGAGAGATTCGAAGTCATTTTACCAAGCATATTCCTGATCTCGAAAAAATCGGCGAGCTCGTTGATCTTCCCTTTAATATCACGGACGCCGTAGAGCCGCGCGAATGTTGCAAGGTTTTCGATCACTTTCAAATTCCCCGGAAGCGCAACGTACGGCGAAGAAAAATTAATCCTGCCCAAAATTTCCTCCCGGTGATGCTTCATATCTTTCCCGAAAATTTTGATCGTGCCGGAAGTCGGCGTAATCAAGTCGAGAAGCATCTGGATCGTCGTCGTCTTCCCCGCGCCGTTGGGTCCCAAAAGGCCGGTGATCTGCCCCTCATTAATTTTAATGGAAAGATCGTCAACGGCGCGAGCGCCGTTAAATTTCTTTACCAAATTTTCGGTTTCAATAACTATGTTCATGAAGTTGTAATTATAACCCGCCGTGCCTGTAGGAGGAATCGAACCTCCATCCGTGCCTTATGAAAGCACCGCTTTACCACTAAGCTATACAGGCGTGTATTAAATTAATTTATACACCAAACCATGACACAAGCCAAGTATCCTATAATGCAATTCTGAACTCTTTCTGACACGAACAGCTAACGTGCCAAGATGAGAATTATGATTTTCATAAATTTTTTTGTTTTTCGCTTTGATGAAAACCGGCGGCTTGAAGTTATTAAGAGGAAGACCCGTTATTTCCGCCCAACGTTTTTGTATCTCATGTATTCTAGAAGAATGGACGACATTAATGAAAATTCTGCAGAAAATATCTTCACTTGAAACACGAAAGTTTTTTCGCAACCATAACAAAATTAATTTTATGATTTCTGGATTTGAATTCGAAAATATGAATTGGTTTTTGCCTTTCGTCCCCTCTCCGAGAAAAAGTCCCAAACCAAGCAGCAAAACCTCTCGCTCACTTAAATTTTTCATTTCCATAGCTCCGAGAGATCGATAAGCCTCAATCTTATTCATTCTTCGATCCTTTTGAAGTTGGGCGCCAAGCATCCTTCCCTTGTAACCACCAATAACCATACTCTTATGCAAATTTTCAATCTGTTCTGATGAAAGCTTAACATCCTTACACCACAAACTTGCAGATCCTTTCGAGACAGATAAAATTCGGGCAATACTTTTTATACTCACTCCTTCACGCCTCAAACTCATTGCCTTAATTTTTTCAAAAGATTTTGCCATAATTCAGTGATCAGTTTTCATATCATTATACCATAGGTTCGAATATAGCAAAAAATAAAAACTCGGACAATTTTACAGACTCCGCGCAAAGTCGTATACATAAAGCAGCTTCGGGCCGCAGTATGGCGGGCCCGAAACATCCGAGCCCAAATTCGACGAGTTGCTCTGGCAAATTCTGCTCGAAGTTTCTTCGGCGCCCACAACACTATCGCCTGAACCCAAACCCTCTCCGCTCCCGACGGCATAAAACCGAATCTAAAAAAACATTCAAAGGTGTTCCGATCCAAATCGGTGCGCCGTTTTTTTCGCAGCCCTTTCTATATCTACTTCACCGGATTTTCCCCCTTAATAATTCTGATAAGAAACATGATGATAGCCGTTATGAGAAGAATGTGTACAAACCAACCGATGGTGTACACGCCAACTATACCCAAAATCCACAGTATAAGGAGAATAACCGCAATTGTAACAAGCATGAAGATGGAATTATAAATATCGCTATCGCTGTTCGACCTTTTGAATATGTATGCGAAGTGCTACATTCTCCGCGCTGTTTTCGCACGAGTTCGGCGAGGCACCTTTGCGCCTGCCTTTCTCGCTTCCGACAGGCCGATTGCTACGGCTTGTTTTCGACTTTTTACAACCTTGCCGCTCCGGCCCATCTTAAGTTTTCCTTTTTTATACTCGCGCATTACCTTCCGCACCTTTTTTTGCGCTACTGCCCCATATTTTGCCATCAAAAAAATTATGTAACGAAATTACAAAGGCGACCTTTCTCTATAAAAAGACGCAAACAAACGAATATGATTACAAGCCAGGTTAGAAAATCAAAAGACCCCGAATATCGAGGTCTTTTGGAAAATTGCACAACCGGTAACAAATTACTGCTGCGTTTGAGACGCCTACAATTTTACCATAATCGCTCGTAACTTCGCCTGCACTTCGTCCAACCTCACAAATAAAAATAAAAACAGCCCCACCCTTTTCGTGGGTGAGGCCATTATGTTTTTCTGCCACTGGGTTCACGCCTCGAGTCCGGCAAAAGGTGTCGAGAGCGGGACTGCGGACCCTTCCGCGCTGTTCATCCGATCAACGATCGGCCGCGGTGCGGGCTCCGGAATGAGCCGGGAGTAAATCCGCTGATCGAGCGCCTTACTTTTATACGCTTCCCAGAGTTCCGGGTCATACTTTTCAGAGACCCCATAGACCTGCGAATCCGCGCACTCTCCGCCGTGCCGTTTCCGCATGTCGAGGTAGTAGTCAAAATCCCGGCGGAGGAGAATCATCGCCATGTTGAGAAGGTGATTCGTGCCCGACTCGCCTCGGGAAATGTGCCTCGAGATGCACAGCCGGCTCAAATCCTCGGAAGACGGCCTCGCGGGAAATTTCTTCCTGCCGAGAAGATAATCCGCGAAAATCATTTCTTCCTCCTCACACTGCGCCCATTGAAAGAAATGGGGCCCACGCTTGGACTGTATAACATGTCCGACAACCCACGCTCCTACCCGCGGAGAAAGAGACCGGTTTTGATGGGTAAAAACCCCCATGCCCGAGAGATCTTCACAATCCACCTGTCCCTTTGATTGGAAGTGAATAGCTCCCGAAGCTCCCTGGGCAAAGCCGAAAAAAAATGTGCAGCTTTTTTCGACCCGCTTCCATTCGCGAGGGCTATACTCGCGCTTCATGTCGTGAAACCAGGGATCGTCGTCCCAGATGGTAGTCCCGCGTTTATCGGTGAACGCGATCACGTCTTCGTCCTTCACGACGACGTTTGTAACCTGCGCGAAGGTGAGGGCGGAGAGGTGTTGCTTAAGCTCCTGAACTTTCGGAGTGCCGCTGATATTCATATTGATCCTTTCAATGTACGTTCTACGTTTCGAGCTTTGAAATTCTGCACATGCAGGTTCTCCACTCATTTATCTAAATAGCATTTTTAAACAAACATGTCAACTTTTGATGCCCTGCTCTGTGCCATCAGAGACCACTCCGGCAATTCCTGCACATTATTTTCCAAGTGGAATGTTTCTCTTTTCGGGAAACTTTCGGAGGTGTCAAAAAGATCGGTCTCCGATTGTGATCGGAGGTTTGACACCGAGAAGCAACGAGCAATTCGCCGCTGCGAGTTGAGCCGCGTTTCCCAAAAAGTAAAAACTGGAACGATGTTGCGGGGGTTGAATGACACTAGAACCCATATTATGAATAATACAGACGAATCCAAGTTTAATACAGTCCGAAGTTGGCGATAAAACAAAAACACTGCCAGTCTGCAATTCGGGTTTTTCATCTACCCATAGTATAATTCCCATATGAAATACTTCACCGACCACTCCGCTGACATCAAGAAATTCAAATACTGGACGCTCATGGTACATCCCAATCAATCGTATCTCGGACGTGCAATTTGTTATTTGAATGCATATAAAGAAACTCTTGCCGAACTCACACGAGAGGAATATCTTGAACTCCTTGAAATCATAAAACAATATCAAGCCGCGCTCACAGGTCTTTGGAAACCCGACGGATGGAATTATGCGCAATTAGGCAATGTCATCCCCCATCTACACGTTCATTTTATCCCGCGCTATAAAGAAGAGAGAAGGTGGAAAGGATTAGCTTTTGCCGATGAGCACTGGGGAGGCCACTATGCTCCTGCATCGGCAAGAGAAGAAGATAAAAAGGTAATTGAAAAGATTCGGCTTGCGATTCAGGAAGCACTATCTGAAGGCAAATAAAACCGCTTGACACTGATGGATCAAATCCATACTCTAGGCGTAATCCCTTGTGTACTTTGATTTTCAGATCGAAGAAAGATTTAGATGCTATCTAGTTTTTCTTCGCTCTTTGAAAAGACGAATGGATTTGAACTTTGCGCTATAGTGGCCAAGGTATTCGGATTAAAAAACAAAAGGTGGTTATGATACGACAAGCAGTAATAGTTGCTGGAGGAAGGGGTACTCGCCTCGGAGCTCTCGCACGAAAGCATGGAAACAAAAGCCTCGTACCGGTTCTAGGAAAGCCCCTACTCTGCCGCACGGTAGAGTGGCTCAAAAAGGCCGGAGTGAAATCAATCATCGTCACGGTAAATTACGTAACGGAGTTCAAAAAAATCCTCGCGTTGTTTCGTGGAGATACTTCGGTAGCTGTCATCGGGAATATGTCTCGGATAAGCAGTGCCGAGTGTTTGCATCCGATTCAAGGGATGTTGGATGAACGTTTTCTCTTTGTGTACGGCCACGCACCTGTACCGCCGGAACACATCGAGAAGCTCTCGACAGCAACTCAAGACGAAGTTGTCGTGACTCTTTATTCCACGACGACCCAACGGAAAATAAGGAAAAAAGCAGCAAAGCTCGAAGGATCGCGGGTTATTCTCGATGAAGAAGGCGACCTATTCATTGAGCCTCCGCACATCTTGAATCGCGAGTTCGTTGGCATACTCATACAAACCGAATCATGGAAAGAATCTTTCCAGCTCTATTCCGGGCACATCTTCGGAGTTCGGGCATCTCATCCGCCGGAGTATCACTATCCAAAAGACCTTGAACAGGTTCGTGCATGGCTCGCAAAAAAGATCAAAAAGGAAGTCCCGAAAAAGAAACGAGGTGAACAATTCGGAGAGGTGGTGACAAACTATCAGCAATATCGAAAATCCCATCCAAGGGAGATTTTTGCCGAACTCTTCTCTCTGATGAAGAACAAGGGTGGTGCTGTAATTCTTGATCTTGCGTGCGGTTCCGGAAAGTCCACAGAGCCTCTCGTACGAAAAAACACCAGCGTGATTGGTTGCGACACTGATCGCCGCATGCTACGCGAAGCGTCAAATCTCGCACGAGCAAAGCATCTACCAATTACCTACGTCCATGGCAGGGCGGAAAGCCTTCCCTTCGAGGGAAATACCTTCGACGCCGTTGTGATCGGAAGTGCATTTCACTGGTTTGCAAGCAGGCGTGCAGTGACCGAAATACGACGGGTTCTAAAACCCGACGGTCTCATCTTCATTTTCCAATACCGCTATCCGACTACGGAGAAGGAAGAAGAATACAACGAAGAAGCACCTCTCTTAAGAGATTGTGGTATCGAATACCCCGAGAGAGAACGAGCACGAGGAACGGCAGAGTTCTTCACGAACATTCTTAAATCGGGCGGATTCAAAGATATACAAACCCTTACAATTAAGAAGTTCCGTCGGTATTCCGTCGCGGAACGCGTGGGGCGAGTAAAAACGCTAAGTGCATACACGCTACTTTCCGCAAAAGATAAAAGAAAAATGATAGCGGAGTTAGAGCGCGCTTTGAAAAAGAAATGGGGAAAGAGGAGGTATCGCCTCATACCTCAAATCGTAAATCTCTGCTACGGATACAAACCGAAGTAGACATGTGTATTTCAAACCCCGGCCGGGTCAACTGGTCGGGGCTCTTTTTATCTTTTGGTAATCTTCTTCCGTATCGCTCCGGCGAATAAACGAAATGCTTCGCGTTTTTCTTTGGGATACACATAAAACATGCCAAGCTCGCGGCCGCAATGCGGACACTTCAGAGAAGCGTTTGACCTAATCGGTTTGTAGGAAGAAATTCTATCGAGATATAACCTTTTTAGTTCGCCCGGGCCGTCTTTCTGATATACGAGAACCTTCTTTCCGCAATGATCGCAATAAATGTCCAGAAATCGAGAATAACCGCCTCGCGATTTGCGGTATTTGTCTGATTTGAGTTTAAGGTTTTTCACGATTAGATTTTATCACAAAAGCAAAATATAGATAAAAATAGTGTTGAACTCATTTCCTCCTGCAACTCCTTTTTTGTGCAATTCCCACCATCAGTATTTCCCAGGCAGAGATTTTCTTCCTTTGAGAGCATCTCGGAGCCGCGTAGGCGGCGAGAGCGAGGGCGTTCCGACCGCGAAACGACCCGTCCTCTCAAAAGAAGAAAAATGAAGCTTGTTGCGGGGGCGGGAATTGCACCCGCTACCTACAGCTTATGGGGCTGTCGAGCAACTGTTACTCCTCCCCGCGATTCTAATTCTATTCATGGCTCATCGAATCATTATTATATGCTTTGAAACCGGATTGTCAAAAAACCCCTAAAATGACATTATGAGAGCACGCTCTAATGAAACTTGCAATTCTTGGTTTTGGAAAAGAAGGGCAATCGGTTTTTAAATTTTTGAAAAGGACACGCTCGCTTCAAGGCGATGAATTGTGGATTCTGGACAGTAATAAAAAAACGAAAATCCCAAGGGGTACCCACCCGCGGCTTGGGAAAAATTTCCTCCAACATATTGCGGACTTCGACATCGTCTTCCGTTCTCCGGGTATTCCCTGGAATCTGCCGGAGTTGAAACGCGCGCGAAAAGCAGGAACACTCTTTTCAAGCGCCACCAAACTATTCTTCGGCGCCATAAACCATTCGCCATTCGCCATAAGCCATTCGCCGACTGTCATCGGCATCACCGGCACAAAGGGCAAAGGCACAACGGCAACAATTCTCTACAACATCCTAAAAAACGCGGGTAAAAAAGTTTTGCTCGCAGGTAACATAGGAACTCCGGCACTCGACATTCTGCCGCGTCTTCAGTCCTCGGGTCACAAGTCCTCGCGTTCGTACGTCATCCTCGAACTCTCCAGCTTTCAACTTCAAGACCTTGAAGCTTCGCCGCATATCGCGGTCGCGACCGACATCTTCCCCGATCACCAGGACAGCCATAAAAATCTCGACGAATATTACGCCGCGAAAACAACCATCGCAAAGTACCAAAAAAAATCGGACACAATCTTTTTCATGGCGAGAAATGACATGAGCCGCCGCATCACCGGAAAAAGCAAAGGCAAAAAAATCGGCGTTGACGAAAAAAAGGTTAAACTATTCGAGTCAAAAGATTTAAAAATAAAAGGCGAGCATAACTTTAGAAATGCCGCGATGGCGGCAACCGTAGCAAAACATCTCGGCATTCCGACACAAACAATCATCAAAACCCTAAAACAGTTCAAAGGAAACGAGCATCGGCTCGAATTTGTGCGCAGTATTAGTCAGCGTAAGTCAGCGTCAGGTCCGCGTCAGTCCGCGGTAGTCTTCTACAATGACTCCGCCTCCACAAACCCGCACACCAGTGCTGCAGCTATCAACGCATTCCAAAGTCGAAAGGTAAAAGTTAAAAGTCCTCGCGTCGAAAGTCCCCATGTCATTCTCATCGCCGGTGGTCAGGATAAAAATCTCGACTACGCTCCCCTCGCCCAAGCACTTAAAAGTTCAAATACAAAACTCGTCATCCTCATCGGCGAAAATAAAAACAAAATCTCGAAAGCAATCAAAAAGTATCAAGTATTAGGTATCAGGTATCAGGTAAAAATTAAACTTGCTAAAAATTTGAAAGAAGCTGTAAAACTCGCTTATCAAAATGCCATAAGCTATAAGCCATACGCTATAAGCCGCATAATCTTCTCCCCAGGTTCCGCCAGTTTCAACATGTTTAAAAACTACGAAGACAGAGGCAGGCAGTTCAAGAACATCGTTCATAAGTTGACAAAATAGCTAGAATAATGTTATAGTTTAGCCGCTAATTTGAAAACCTAGTAGGTTCTTCTGGCCGTGTGGCCACGAGGTTTTACCTGCTTTAATAACGCTGAAAACGAAAGCTATGAACGAAACAATAGAAACGAAAGTTATCAAGGGCATCGCCGGCACCTCATTCACCCTCGACGAAGAAGCCGAACTCATTCGCCTCCTCGGGAAGGTCCGGCAGGACAACTGCCGCTGGCCGACCGAAGCGAGCATGCGCGCCACGCACGGCGTGTGCCCCTACCCCGCGGTAGAACTCCTCATCATAAAAAGGAATGATGCCCACTATCTCAACAGGGAAATTCTTCTCACTCAATTCGATGGCGGAGCGGAATATTGGGCCGAGCATAAGTTCTGGCACTTGCCCGGCGGCTATATCAGCCAAGCGGACGGCGCTGACCGCACTTCGGATGAGCTCGGATGGGGAGTTAAAAGCCTCCAACCTACTGTTGATCGGATAGCAAAACGAGAAATCAAGATCAGTGTCCAAATTGATTGCATTGCTAATATCACTTTCTGGCCACCGAAAAAAACAACGGAGTGGCAAGAAGAAACAGGAGCACACCCATATGGTCGCCCAGTCTCGCTCTGGCTCGACTGCTGGCTAGGAGAAGGATTCCAGGAAACAGACAAAATCCGATTTTTCAAGTTGAACAACCTTCCAAAACCGATCGTAACGACGCATCGGCGATTCATCGAAAATCAATTCGGACTCGCATAAAAGCGCCGACAAAATCACGATGCCTTCAGGCCCCAAGCTTGAAGGCATCACTTTTTTAAAAGATCACTTTATTCACACTTTTATAAACTTGACCTTCAATAAACACTTTTATATACTCAACCCATAAGATGAATAGGATAAATAACTTAAATCTTCTTTTGCAGCTTCTTCTTAGCCCTCAACCAACGGTGGAGAATTCGCTTGTGTCTGCACTAAACCCTAGCCCCTAGTCACTAACCCCTAGTCCGCAGATACAAGCCAGCTCTTCACCGGAAGAGCTGGCTTTTTTTCGTGCGATGCGAAAAAAAGAAAACCAATCCGGTCGGTTCATTCACAACTAAAAACCAGCCTATGAAAAGAACTATAGTCTTCAGCGTCTTCCGATCTAAAAAACATCTCCGCAAAAAAAGGGAATCTAAGCGTCAGCAACAAACCCCCGCGACTCCACCTGCACTGATACGCACGCTTCAACCGGGCGAAGCAGCGCAAGGCGGAAGAGTGGCAGCCGAGAGGCTATGTGATGCCTTTCCGAACTCGGAACACCACGACGGCGTTGCACTCGCAAAAGCCTTTGGTGGAGGCAACACCCATCCATTCGATGGAGCAATTCCAAAAGAAGAGCGCCAGGCCGAACAGGCTAAATACGGGGAAATGTAAAACCCCACAACCCACAAAGCAGGCCATCCGAAAAACGGATGGCCTCTCTTTTGAACCACAATTTACCCTCAGTGCGAAATGTCACTTTCTTTGAACCATAAGTGGAAGTCTTTAGAAAATATATGGACGCAGGGCAGATTTTTTGATTATACATTTGATGGCCGGAAAACTCCGATTCTTATCGGAGGCAAATGGGAGCCGTCAAATGTATTCAAAAAATCAACCGGAGTGAATAGTATTTTCAAAGACTGGAACGGGTTCAAGAAAATGACACGAGCGGTATTTGACACCACGCCAATCCCGAACTACCATTACCGCATATGAACTTCAATCAGCCATTCAACTTCTTTTATAGCTTTATTTGGTTTACAACCTCAGCTTCGAGAGTTGGCCTTGCGTATTGTTAAAGAATAAACGAACGATACCCAAAACGAGCTCTTGAAACCGAGAGCCGTTTTTGTTTTACGGGTGTAAAACAAAAAGCCCTTTGAAAACTGAAAAATCGAAAACCATGAAAAAAAACAAAATTTCATTTCGTTTTGGAATCAAGGTCAGACTCTCGGAGCCCGTGAAAACAGGCGACGGCCGCGAATATCCCCCGGGCAGCAAGGGTACGATAACTCGCCAGCACAAAGACCATCACAAAAATAACCATAAGATCCGGACTATCGTCATGCACGACGGCTACCCGGGAATCATATGCATACCGAGAAGCATGCTCAAACCAAACGCTTAATATGAACACAGCAAAACTAGAGTGGATGTACTGCGGCACCAATAATGGCCACATGGCCATCATGGAAAACGGGCCGAAGGATCCGAACGCAATCCCGCGCGTGCTGTGCGGACTGAACACCGGAGAAACTGCTCTGCCGGAAAACTCCACACTCACCATCTGGTGCGTGTGCGGCAAATACTTCCTGTTTGAAGGATTCGATCCCTCATTCAAGGCTCCGAGAAGCAACGGAGTTATCTTTTCGCTTCCCTTTGCCGCGCGATGTGCACAAGACGGAATCGTGCAGTTCAGATGGCAGTGCCGCGTCGAAGAAAGCGACCGCTGCGAGAAAGGCGCGCACCTCATCACCTGCCTCGTTTTTAAAAAACCGTGAAAACAAATTCAAAAAAGACCGCCCGGCAAAACCCGGCGGCTTTTCCTTTTTTTGAAATCCCCAACGTTAATAGTTGCCCGCTGATAGCATTTGCTGATACAATTCTAGAATTAAACCTATGGCCTCCAGCCCCCACTTTACAAATATCTTCAGCCGCGACATAAACCAATTTCGAATAGGCCAAGGCACGACAACGATAGCGTACTATAAGTACGCAAAGACGGAGCAACGCAGGAATATTCGAAATTGGGTATGTCCCACCGGGTTTTCACTCTTTTTTCGCTCCGCTTCGTTGCTTCTCGAGAGAGTAGTCAGTGACTACGCCTTCCTCGTCGCGCCTAGCAGAATCGAAAAAAGAGTCGAAAACGCGGCTAGAATATATTTGTAAAATGGGGGCAATCACAAAAGAAACAATCAAGCACCTGGCAAAGCTCGCCCACTTAGAACTAACGCCGGAAGAAGAAGATAAGCTGTTAAGCGACCTCTCGAAAATTCTCGCCCACTTCGAGGAGCTTAAAACGCTCGACACGTCGCGCATTGAGCCCATGACTGGAGGTACCCGTCTCAAAAATGTCTTCCGGGAAGATGAAGTGAAAGAAACCAACCGCGGAGCGGGTGCCGAAGCATTTCCCGAATCCAAAGACGGCTTCCTTAAAGTCCCGCCGGTATTTGAAAAATGATCGAAACCCTGACGATTAAAAAATTTCACGACGGACTCGTGAATAAAAAGTTTTCCGCAACGGAAATAACGAAAGAATATTTCGCGCATATTAAAAAAGCCGACAAAGAAATCGGCGCGTACTTGAGTTTGAACGAAGAGAACGCCATAAAAGAAGCGGAGGCGCTCGATTTTGCGATCGGCGAAGGAGAAAAAATCGGCCCGCTCGCCGGCGTGCCTCTGGCGGTAAAAGACAATATTCTGATAAAAAATCTTCCTGCCACTGCGGCGTCACATGTACTTGAAACATACATTGCAAGCTATGACGCGAGTGTAATCGAAAAATTAAAAACCGAACACGCAATATTTCTTGGAAAAACAAATATGGATGATGCCGCGATGGGCTCCTCCACCGAAAATTCGGCATATATGACAACTAAAAATCCGCACGACACAACTCGCGTCCCCGGCGGATCATCCGGCGGCTCCGCCTCGGCCGTGGCAGCGAATCTTTCGCTCGCGGCGCTCGGTTCAGACACCGGCGGGTCAATTCGCCAACCAGCGTCGTTTTGCGGCGTTGTGGGACTAAAGCCAACCTACGGCGCGGTATCTCGGTCGGGGCTTATTGCCATGACATCAAGCCTGGATCAGATTGGACCGCTTACAAAAACCGTTGAAGATGCGGCTATTCTCTTCAAGGCGATACTGGGGCTGGACCCTCTCGACGCAACAAGCACCGATATTGACTACGGAAATAATCTGGTGACTCCCGATGCCGCAAAAATCAAAAATATGACGATAGGCATCCCGGAAGAATATTTTATTGACGGCCTCAATACAAAAGTACTGCAGGGAGTTGAAACGGCAATAGAAAAAATAAAAAAACTTGGGCTGAAATTCAAAAAAATATCGCTTCCCCACACAAAATACGCTCTCTCCTGCTATTACATCATCATGCCCGCGGAAGTGAGCTCAAATCTTGCCCGACTCGACGGCATACGCTACGCGAGAAGTGAGAAATTGGAAATAAAAAATTTGCGGGACATTTATTTCAAACAACGCGGCCTTTTCGGCCATGAAGTAAAGCGGCGTATCATGTTGGGAACATTCGTTCTCTCCTCCGGATACTACGACGCCTATTATGAAAAGGCCCAGCGTGTGCGAACGCTCGTGAAACAAGATTTTGATGAAGCATTCAAAGAGGTGGATATGATATTTACACCCGTCGCGCCGACAACAGCATTCAAAATTGGAGAAAAAACGAATGACCCAATCTCAATGTATTTGAGCGATATTTTCACTATTCCGATAAACCTCGCAGGGCTCCCCGGAATATCAATTCCAATAAAAAAATACGAGTACCCGAAAAACAAAGAGCTCCCCGTCGGCTTCCAGCTTATCGGCAAACATTTTCACGAAGCGGATATTCTCGGCCTGGGACAGCTATACGAAAAACTTGAAAACAGCGGATAGAAACATCCGTTCATAAATCCAGATCAAAGAAAGAGTCTATAAATTTTATTGAACCGAAGCTCCATTTACCGAAGTAACAGTCACGTCCCTAGACATCCGCGGATGAGTACCTGAAATTTCAACCGACTTCCCTACAAGCGGCTTCAAGGCCGCATCAACCTTCGCATCCTTCGAATTTTTAATCGAAACCATAAGCCCGCTTGAAGCGGTAACTGAATAAAGCGTATTGCTCTGGACCGCAAGCATGCCGGACAAAGAAAAAGCTAAGGCCGGCGAAGATGTCGCTCCCGCAGGAAGCGGCGGCGCAACAAAGAACGAAAGTTCTGTTTGGAGCTCGTCGGAATTTTTGGTGAGAACCGCAGCCTGACTATCCGATGCTGCTTTTGCCTTGGTGACATCGGCAAGCTGAGAAGTCAGCGCGGAAACTTGCGAACTCGCCATAGAATTTGAACTAGAATCCGCAGTAAGTTTAGTCACTTGCTCACTTAATGATTTGTTGTTCATATAAAAATAAACGGCGGCACCGGCCGAAACTATTGCAACTACGGTGAGCACGATCAAAACAATTTTCGATCTGCCGAAACGAGATGGTTTTAGAGCGGAAGCACCGATAGCCATTTCTTTAACAGCGAGAGTTTCTGTTTTCTTCATCGGTTGTATTTCGGAAATCGGACTACGAGTCCCTTGCGTCGGGAAAGAAGCACTTCCCTTTCCTGCTGTACCAAAAAGATCCCGCACATTTATAGACTGGGGAGAGACCTGCGGTTTCGCCACCATACTGGGCATAGAAGCTGCTATGGGAGAAACTGACGCAACCGTAGTTGCCCGTGCCGGCTCCGGTTGTTTTTTTTGCGTAACGCTTTTTATGGAATCGTCTACATCCGCCGAAACCCATCCCGCCTGAAGCAGGGCGCCTTTTATAACCTCTTCACTCAGTCCCGCGCCGAGTTGTGCTTTTGCATAATCAACTATCTGTTGCTGTATCATGTTTAAAATTTTATTTTTTCGACTATGTTTATTATACAACATTAGACTCTATCCCCTGAGAGATATCTGTGGATATAAAAAGCCGCGCTCAATTCGGGCACGGCTCAAACATCGTAATTATAGATTTAAAATCTTAGAACCCATCTCAAAAATAGGCCGCAGACTGTTCTGAGGTAGTTCCGAGCGAGAACTGCGATCTTCCGACGAGGAATACCGAGGTATTCCGAGGAGGAAATCGCAGTTCGGAGCCGGAAATAACCGGAACAGGCGCGGATGTCTGTAATACGCTATTTTTGAGATGGGGTCTAATCTCCGCCGTTTGTGCTCCCACCGGCAACTCCGGCATCCGCCTCGGCGAGCTTCAAAGAATAGTCCTGCCCGCCATGTAACGGTTCATAAGCAAATTGAGACGGATTGATCGGCTTATTGCGAATGTAGTTCTCATCAAAAAGAGTGTTTACAAGCGCTTCGCCGCCGCTCGTCTGCGGATACGTCTGGTGGACGGCATAATATACATCAAGTGCCGTGGCCAGCTGATGAAGGTTCGCCGAGGCGACAACCGAGTTTGTACCGTGAGTCAAATCGGCTGCAACAAAAGAGCCCGCGCCGACAACGAGCGTCATCCCTGCAAATCCAACAAGCATTGTTTGTACATTCATGGTATAGAGTTTATACCATGTCTAAATATATTTGTCAATACTTATGCGGAATTCCTCTCCTCCCCTTCCGCCACCTCTTCGCTTTGCGCTGAGTCGGCAAAACCCCAGATAATACTCGAAAATTTCCCGCACTTGTCATGCTTCTCGTTTATATCCGTATACCGCCTGAAATAATACTCATCGCATCCGGAACAATAATATTTACATTTCATTTCAAAAATGGAGATTGCTTTTCGCGTATCGCCGAATAAATTTTTTCTGTGCCCAGGCAAAACTTCGACTCTGCGGTCGAAACAAAAATAGTTTAAAACTAATTCATGAATCGGAGATGAAGTATCCGCAAAATAATTATACAGAAGAAAAATCACTCTGCAATACAAAACTGTGGATAAACCCCGCTAAAAATTTTTGTGAGGGGCATGGGATGCTCCCGAAAATCGTAAAAAATAAAAATCTGCGGCATAAACAACAAAATAGTATTTTAAATCTGATAAAAATTATCTTTTTATGTAACAAAAAAGAGTGCTATCCGAAGAAACCGGATTCCAACCGTACATATGATACATATTCGAAATAATCTTTGTACCGGAAGACGCCTCCTTCTCAAGTTTCTGGCGAAATCGTTCCATAATGCGCGGAAAACCATAAATAACAATCACATCAAACGTCGAGAGGTCCTCTTTCCAAAAATTTTTCCAATATACGTGCGCTTTCTCGGAAACTCCCGCCTTTTTGATTGCTCTCCGTGAATACAAAACAAGAAATGGGTTGATCTCGTAGCCAATTGCCTCCATGCCCGCCGTTGCAAAAGCGATAAGCACCCTGCCATCCCCCGATCCGACATCAGCCACCCTCTCTCCTGGCTTCATATTCGCCATCCTAAGCATCGCCGCGATGCTCGTATCCCCGGATGGAAAATAAATTGCGCCATGTATAACCGGCCGCACGAGCAAATACAAAAACCCGCAAAGAAAGATGATGTCAACCAACAGTGACAAAAAAATAAGTGCAGTCATCAAAATATATACATAAGAAATAATGAAACCATCTCCATATACGCAATCATATCACACCGAGTATCTTAAAAAATGCTAAAAAAATAGAGCGCATTTGTAATAATCGCGAAAGCGCTCCGTCTTTGTATAGATGAATATCTCGGAACAGCCCCCGTGGCAACATGAAAAAAACAAATATGCGTATCCCTCTTTAGAAAAAGATGAGGACACTGAAGTAGTAATCATCGGCGGAGGCATCACCGGCGTCGTAACCGGCTATTTGTTAACCAAGGCCGGCAGAGAAGTAATCCTGCTTGAGTCTGACCGCATCGGCTCCGGAAGCACTGCATATACCACCGCCTTCATTACGCAGATAATAGACACCCCCCTCACTGAACTCGTGAAGCTTTTCGGCCCGGACAATGCGAAGCTGATATGGGAGTCGGGAAAAGAAGCAATCCGGGAAATAGAAACAATTTCGAGCAAAGAAGAAATAGATTGTGAATTCGAGAGATGCTCCACGTATACCTATGCCCACACCGAACGGGATTTTGAACATCTGGAGAATGAAAAAGAAACGGCCGATACATTGGGATTTGAAACCATTCTGCATAAAGAAAATAAACTCGGCTTTGAAAACTATGGATATCTTGAAACGCCCAACCAGGCGAAATTCCATCCGCTAAAATTTTTGTTTGCTCTTACGAAGGAAGCCCGAACGGCCGGAGTAAAAATATTTGAAAAAAGCGAAGTTTTTGAGATTCGCTCCGGAAAAACGCTCGAGGTGCTAACGGCCAAAGCGGTAATAAAAGCAAAACACGTAATTGTGGCAACAGGAAAACCATTCAATAACCCAAAACAAACCCACTTTAAAAAAGGGTATTACAAAACCTACGTAGTACAAGCTGAAATTCCCACGGGAACACTGAAAGAAGGCCTGTATATGGATACAAAAAATCCATACCATTATTTTCGGGTAGACAGCGAAAAAGATCATGACCGGTTGATACTGGGAGGCGAAGATCACCGCGCCGAGCTGCCAATGAATGAAAAAAATAGTTTTGCGGTTCTCGAAAATTATTTGAAATCGCTTTTACCAAAAACAGAATATAAGATTATTAGCAATTGGTCCGGAACCATTCTCGAGCCGTCGGACGGCCTACCGCTCATCGGAGAATATGCCCCGGGGCAGTTTCTAGGAACCGCCTTTTCCGGAAACGGAATGACGTATTCCATCGTCTCCGCATTACTCTTCCGAGATATGATTGCCGGCAAAGCAAACAAATGGGCAGCACTCTATGATCCGAAAAGAAAATCAACTCTCTATCAGCTTTTGATGAAAGGCAAAGATTACACGGCGGAGTTTTTCGGCGGCGCCGTTAAGAATGTTTTTAGACACAACTAGAAATCAATCAAAATTTTTATACGCCCTACTGCGATCTGCCAATCATATTTTTTGCTACAGTTCTATGAACTAAGCCACTGCCATGTCTCCATCTCGGATATCATTTTTTTATCGATAAAAAATGAACCCATGTTATTTTCAATTGTAGTCGTGCTGGACTGGGACGACCTTTTACCCCCACACCTCCTCCTCAGTATATTCTTCCTTCTTCACAATCACAATCGTCGAATGGACAAGCGTATCCGAATTGAGCGAAATCCTAAAACTGCAAAAACCGCTGAAAAAACCAATAGAGCGCCAAGACGAAAACGAGTATTGAAAACACTTTGAGAATTTTATTTCGCTGTGGCAGTTTATCAACTTGAAAAAGCAGAGGAATAATTATGGCGAGAATACTCAATTGCCCAATCTCGATGCCAACGTTAAAAACTATAACCGAAGGAACAAGAAGTATGGCAGGAAGATTGGTTGCCGCAAGAGCGCTCGCGAAGCCAAGGCCGTGAACGAGGCCGAAACCGAACGTCATAACCCAGCGCTCGGAGAGCGGAACGGCCGCTTGCTCCGCGCGCAAAATTCGTATATTCCGATACGCCATGTATGCAATG
This sequence comes from uncultured Candidatus Saccharibacteria bacterium, assembly GCA_964418085.1. Lineage (GTDB taxonomy): Bacteria > Patescibacteriota > Minisyncoccia > UBA6257 > 2-01-FULL-56-20 > JBBTYG01. Next base: position 2,935 of record CAYQKB010000013.1, on the reverse strand, counting down.
GAGAGAGCGATACAAGACTCCACTATCCACGAAGAAATGTTTACCACATGAAAGCTCGCCAAAATAAGTGTGATGGAGTGAGCGACGGTAAACGAAGTGACCAAGACAAATATTTTCTTGAGTGACCGGACCAGCAGTATGACCGAAAGCAAAAATAAAATATGATCGTATCCCGTCCAGATGTGCTCTATCCCCAGCCATGTAAATTCCTTGAGGACAACAAGGAAGCGATCGAAAATCGTTCCGAGATACTGAGCGGGAACGTCAGCCGGATAATCCTGCTTGTTGGCATTAAATACGAGCTGCCACTCGTTACTCCCTATTGAAATAGATACAAAGTGATCGAACGTCAGAAAACTTTCTTTAAAAACTGCAACGTGAATTTTCAAATTGTCTATGCCAACCGGCGCAGCGCAGACAAATGTACCGGAAAAAACGGATTGGTCGAGAGTGCTCGTATTGTCATAAGATCCGAGCGTAAATGGACATGGCTCGCCACCCTGCGATATCACAAACGAACTCGAGAATTGATTTTGTATGAGTTCAAATTCGCTCGTGTTCCCATAGTACGATGCGTATGAAATATTTTGCGGTACTTCTGTTGTAAGCTTGATCTGATTTCCCTGAGCGACAAGCTCGGTTCTGATCGCTCCGTAGCTCAAAACATGCGCGGAGGCGCTTGCGGCAATCAAAAATGACCCACAGATAATGCAGAATAAAAATAAAAAATAGGTTTTGGCATTGGCGAAGCGCATGCAGTCGTAAAACCAGGATACGAGCGAATTAAACCTTTATAGTATGTATGCCGACACATATAGAAAACAATTACATAAAACTTATATCTTGGTATCAAAAAAGTGGAGATAAAAAGATAACGCCTCGCCAAACGATCGTGGCTTCGGTGGGAAGCAACGATGCTTCGAGAACGCCGGAAATAAGCGGAGGCGTTGTATCGGAAGGCATAACAATAGGCGCAACGATCTGACTCGCCGGCTGCGTAACTGGTTCTGGAGTTACTTCAACCGGTGGAACTACTCCGCCAAGCTGCGCAAACGCGGGCGCAACCGTTACTCCAACCATAACCACTGAAACAAAAAGCGATGCGAAAAACGATCCTCCTTTTTTCATATTTAATAGTGTATTCCACGCGACAGTGGATTAATGCATTACGTATACACTATCCATTTAAAAAAATTATTTCGAGTAAACATGAAAAGCCCGCTCCGGGAAGAGGGGAATAAACTATTTTTTATTCCTAATCTAAAAAACTGTTCTAGGCCGCTTCAAATCGTGCCTTATTCTTGGTCATCCACTTCTGCTGCTCCTCTTTCCCGTTTTTCGGATCATTCATTACGTCTGCGTGTACTTTCATATAGTGAGGCATAAGCGCTTTCATCCATTCTTCAAAAGTCTCGCCTTGTGCTGTCGCCTCACAGAGATCACATTTAAGAGTTTTCATAGTTCAATACTACCATAACACACATCTAATAACAAGATGCGCCTTTTGAGCCGATCTGCGGTTATTTTTGCGCGGCTGATGGGTGATGATCCCACGACCTCTGCCGTGACAGGGCAGCGCTCTACCGTTGAGCTACAGCCGCATTTCGCTTACTTAATATACTAGAAATTATCTAAAAGTAAAACTATAATATGCCAAAGAGCTCATGTAGGGAATGAATTATATGCGTCGGCTGGCCAGTCGCCTCATCCGGCAATTCATTCGCAAATTTTCCGTTTTGAAACCAAATGGTCGGATGGCCATGGGCATTCCCATAGCGAATGCCGCGAATCACGCGATCGTCCACGATGTATACGGACTCGCGGGGCAAACCTAAATGCTTAACCACTGCATCCAGAATATCATCCTTGTTCTTATCGGTTATAAGCGCAATTTCAAAATATTTTCGGAGCGGAGAGTTTTCTACAGAGTCGGTTCTCTCCTTAAGTGTGGCATTCGCCTGCGCGTTCACAAGCGACACCACCGCCAGCCGGTACCCGCGTTCTTTGCAATACCTCAAAACCTTTTCCGCCTCCGGAAATTCTTTTTTAGTTTCGGAGTTATAGAGCGTCCGGCCCCAATCAAAAATAATCGCTTTATCCATTTACTTGATCAGCTTCAAAAACTCTTTCTCGTTTAAAATCTTCGCGCCAAGCTTCTGCGCTTTTTCCGCTTTCGATCCCGGCTCGGCTCCGACGACGACATAATCCGTATTTTTAGAAATAGACGAAACCCAATCGCCCCCGGCGGCGCGGACGGCCTCTTTCGCCTCCTCGCGCGAGAGCGTTTCGAGCGTGCCGGTAACAACTACCTTTTTCCCAAGAAGCGGCCCTGATTTTTTCTTCGGCGTGCCGAGAATAATTTCGACTCCAGCCGAAAGCAACCGCTTCACATACCCGCGGTTATACGTGTCCGCAAAATATTCGTGAATGCTTTTCGCCACGGCTTCGCCAATATTTGGAATAAAGTCTATGTCTTCGAAAGACGCGTGCATAAGTTTTTCCAGACTGCCGAAATGCTCCGCAAGATCAATCGCGGTCTCCTCGCCCACATGGGGAATCCCGAGCGCATAAATAAATTTCGCGAACGGAATTTTTTTGTGCTCTTCAATGGAACGCGTAATATTCTCCGCGCTCTTCTCGCCGAAACGCTCCAAAGAAGCAATGTCGCCCTTCTCAAGTTTAAAAATATCGCTCGCGTCCGTTATAAGCCCCTCGTCCTTGAGGCGTTCTATGATCTTTGGCCCGATAGTATAAATTTCAAACGCGTTCACAAGGTGCCCAATCGCGCGAAGATTTTTCGCGGGACAGTGGCGATTTGTACACACGATTGCAGCTCCCCTTTTTCCCTCGCCCAAAAGCTGCTGCCGCGAAACGGCATGTCCGCACACCGGGCACGTTGTAGGCAGTGTGAATTTTTTCTCTTTTCCCGTTCGCA
>CAYQKB010000012.1:0-25311 GCA_964418085.1 uncultured Candidatus Saccharibacteria bacterium | reverse complement strand
ATGGCGCCATCGTCTAGTGGCTAGGACAGGTGGTTCTCATCCACCAAACACGGGTTCGATTCCCGTTGGCGCTACGTGTAGGAAATTAGACTCAAGGTCGTGAGATTCCCCTGTAAGATAAAATCAATGTCGTATTCAACAAACCATTTTCAGCTTTGTAAAGTTTTTTTTGACGAAACAACACTTCCTTATAACGGCAAAGAATATTTTATGTGGGGAGCACTCTTTTTGCCGATAGACTGTGACCTATCTTTGAAACTTGGTGAATTGCGCAAAAAGCTTGGATTCTTGCACACTACACACTTTTCTGATGGCAAAAATTTCCCATCAAAAGAAAAACAATTTATTGAAAAAGCTTTGGAAGCTTTTATAGATTCAACAGCAGTTTTTCGGGCTATAGTTGCATCAGGAATAGAATGGCAAAATATTAAAAATAAAATATCACAGGCGAACCTTGCTGGTCAACTTCTTTCTTATCCATGGATGCCTTATGAAAAAGATATTTATGGGAAACTTTCTCGGTCACGAATTATATTTGATCGCATTTCAATGAACCCACTCCAAGAAAAAATATTCACACAAAGGGTCAATAAAATGATCACGCGGCCGAATGAATTACCAGATGCCAAATCGTACCCAATAAAAGACGCAGCAATCGTTTTCGCGGACAAAACAATTTTTGACGAACTACAACTTGTCGACATCATAAATGGAATTATCCGTATAAGTTATCTTTTAATGAGCAATAAGAATGGAATTTCTTCTGAAAAACTGGGATTACACAAAGATTTTTTATCTAAGTTTCCTAATCTAGGTTCATTTATTAAAACAAGCCGATTGCAAACTAATGGGAAACTTAACGTTTGGCATATTATTCCACGCTAGAAATTGGTGAAAGATAATGACCATCATAGAAATATCTTCTTTCTGCTATAATTAATCCCATGAAACTCATCGTCGCCAACTGGAAGCTGAATACGCCGAATCTTGTGGAGTGGAAAAGTTTTTCCGCGCCGAAGAATGTTGAGGTTGTTATCTGCCCGCCGTTTCCATATTTTGCCGAAGTAAAGAAAAGTATTAAGGCGAAGCTTGGAGCGCAGGATGTCTTTTGGGAAGAAAGCGGTGCCTTCACGGGAGAAGTCTCTCCTTCAATACTCAAGGAGCAGGGCGCCGAATATGTAATTATCGGCCACTCCGAGCGGCGGCATTGGCTTGGCGAAACGGACGAAATGATAAACAAAAAAATAATAGCTTCCGTTCGTGATGGCTTGAAAGTTATTCTCTGCGTGGGCGAATCGAAAGTAATAAGAAAGACGGGTATCGAAGAAGCGAAAAAGTTTATAGCGGAGCAACTCGAAAAAGACCTTGCGGGAATAAATAAGGAGGATGTTAAATGTGTGGTCGTCGCGTACGAGCCAATCTGGGCAATTGGGACAGGAATTCCCGATAAACCGGAAGATTCGGCCGAAATGGCACAGTTCATAAAAATGAAAACGGGCGCTCGCGTTATCTATGGCGGATCAGTGAATAGCAAAAATGCCGCAGACTTTTTGTCGCATGCAGAGATTGATGGAGCGCTCGTCGGCGGCGCGAGCTTGGATGCGAAGGAGTTCGAGAAGATTGCAGAGATTGCAGCGAATTAAAAAAAGAAATCCCCGCAGTACGCAAGCGCACCACGGGGACGTTTATTTATATTCTCGCTATATTCCTTAACACCGATTTTGAAGCGAGCGAACTAGATCGGCGGCCGAATTTGGAACTTAATCCTCAGCGGCAAAAGTAGGTTAGCATATAGCTAAAATTTTGTCAAATTTCAGGAAACAACGTATATTTTGATTGCCATGAATGATGCCTTATACAAAAAATTTCCCGAAACCCCAGGCGTCTATCTTATGAAAAACGCCTCGGGAACGATTATCTACGTCGGCAAAGCCGGAAACCTAAAGCGGCGGGTTTCGAGCTATTTTCTGCTTGCCCGTCCGAAGCCGGGCGAAGGCGGGCGTCCGCCCTCCTTCGTTAAAACTTCGGAGGGCAGGCACGATTCGCGGATTGAACAGCTTGTTAAAACTATTCATTCGATCGAGATCCGCCAAACGGACACCGCTCTCGAAGCCCTCATTCTTGAGTCGCAGCTCATAAAAGAATATCAACCGACATACAATGTTCTTGAAAAAGACGATAAAAGTTTTCTTTATGTGGAAATAACGGATGAGAGGTTTCCGCGCGTGCTTCTCGTTCGTGGAAAAGACAATCCAAAGAGCAGCGCCTTTGGGCCGTTTACGTCCGGAAGCAGTTTGCGTGAAGCGCTCAAGATTGTCCGGCGGATTTTCCCGTGGAGCACGCATCTGCCCGAGCAGGTGGGAACATTGAAGCGGGAATGCCTTGAGTGCCAGATCGGCCTTTGCCCCGGCACATGCATCGGCGCAATTGAGCGGGACGCGTATCTCAGAAATATCAGAAACATAAAACGTTTTTTCGAGGGAAAGAAGAAAAAAATTCTCACTGCACTTGAAAAAGATATGAGCAGCGCGAGCAAAAAACTCCAATTCGAGGAAGCGGAAAAGATAAAGTGGCAGATATTCGCCCTCCAGCACATACGGGATGTCGCGTTTTTGAAAAACGACGATCTCGAGCCGAAACTTGAAGGCGTTGGAACATCGGTTCGCATCGAGGGCTATGATATTTCGAATATTTCGGGAACATCGGCTGTGGGATCGATGGTTGTGTTTGAAAATAATAAACCGAACAAAGCGGAGTATCGAAAATTCAGAATCCGAGGCGCAAACGAGCCAAACGATGTCGGCATGCTCAAAGAAGTTCTTGAGCGAAGGCTCGAAAATAAGTGGCCGCTTCCGCAACTCATTCGTATTGATGGAGGATTAGGGCAGGTGAGTATGGCGCGGAATGTTTTGAGAAAGTTTAAACTCGACATTCCAGTCGTCGGGCTCGCAAAAGGCCCGGAACGGAAAAATAATTTTCTCATCGGTAGAATTCCGGAGGGAATCAAAAAAGAAATTCTTATTCGCGTCCGCGACGAAGCGCACCGTTTCGCTATACGGTATCACAAAAAACTCCGCAGTAAAAACTTTCTTGAGTAGTTCCCGCGTGCGCTTGCTTTCGCATAAAAAAATCTGTACCATTCTCCGTGGTGGTTTGGTGTTTCAATTAAGAAGCGCCGAACAAAAAACTGAATAACCCAGAACCCAAGAAAGAAACGAATCATGAGCGAAAAACTGGCAGGAATAAGTGAAATCGTCAGCCCGATCCTCGTCTTTAGCGAAGGAGAATATGGGGAAGTAATCCCAGGGAATCTAGGGGAAGCGCAGTTGGCGACTCCTTCTGATGCTCCCGCGCCTTACGTCGGCCCCTGTAGATGCAAGGAAATCAGAGAATCATCGCATCGCAAGCCATTTCGACCTGAAACAATCGGAAAACAATTCCCTCCGCACTGTTTTGTCTGCGCCTGCAACGTCCATTGGTGGGAATTTTTTCCAGAGGGAAACATGTGGGGCGTGGTTGACAACGAGGAAACCTGGAAACAGATCGTTGAAGCGAGAGGGACTCCAGCCAAGCCAATTGGATGGCATCCAAGTCATCACACCCTCTGTCTGACAGAAGTAATTCATGCCGAGGGACTTGTCCCCGGATGAAAGGGTTTAATAACCCAAAACAAAAAGAAGCCGCGTTTGTATGTCTATGCAACGCGGCTTTTGCTTTCACCACAGAACCATATTTTCAATTTTTATAACGTAAAATAAGGATTTCGCGGCGCTTCGCATAACTTGACTTTTTAATTTATATATGGCATCATTTAGCCAGCCCGAATCGAGAAAGTTTCACATGGCGTGAGGCAAAATGATTCGGATTTACAATAGAAAATAGTTTATGAACACAAAACAAATTGTCGGATTAATCCTGGGACTCATTCTCGCTGTTGCTATCACGACAGCGGCACCAACTAACACTGTTGCAGCGGCAATGAAGAGTGGCGTGTCGGTGTACACTGCCAAGTTCGTCACGAACGCCCCAGCGTCAACCAACACGTACGAGCAAAAGCAATGGAGTAACCCAAACGTTCGCCCGCTCCCAGTCAATCAATGGCCAGGGGCGAAAGAACAATTCGTCCCTCGACAGGAGATAGTGCCTCGGGCAATTCCCCAAAAAAAACGCGGGGCTGGCTTGGGAATCTATCTCTATCCCGGCTTTAGTCTGGGGTACGGATACGGCTACTCGTATCCGTCGGGGTATAGCTATTACTCGAGGAGTTATTACCTAACGTACTCGAGTTACTCGGGAGGGTACGGTCGCCATCACCGTCATCCGTAAAGGGTTCAATATGGCAACAAAAATCAGAGCGCTCTCAAAAGGGCGCTCGATTTCTTTTTTATTGGACGATTATTTTTAGAATGAGCGTAGGATAGATGTCGGAATAAAATTCATATGAGTTGCCTGAGCGAAAAATTGACGTATCGAAAGCATGCGATGTTTCTGACTGAACTACGATAGGTGGAAAGCCGGAAAGTAAAATTTTCTGGTCCACTTGGTCGTCGTTTATAAAATTGATAGTATCTCCTTTTTTAATGCTTAAATTAGAGGTGCTAAACTTAAAATCTTTTATATGGACATCGTAATTCGGAATTGTTACTTCGCTGGGATAAATTATCGAAAATACGGGACCGGAAATTTCGGACACCGCTCCGCCGTCAAAAACTATTTTTATTCTGTACACACCGACTGCTATATCCTTCTTTGCCGGATTAGTGCGGGAAAGAAATACGTCTCGTGTATTCCACGTGTAGGATGTTTGGTGAGGGCCGATTGAAGTATTGATCCAGCCGACAGTTGCTCCAGTACTCGCCGCTACAAGATAAATCCCTCCAGTGAATTTCGTCTCTTGGCTCCACGTAATAACATTATTTTGGCCGATAACCCACTTGACTGAGGCAGCTGGAGAGAGAATGGAGACTGCTGGAGTTGTTGATGGGGCTGATTTTGCCACAGCAATCGGTGGCTTGCTGGCCGGATTCAAATTTGCGGGCGTGGTAGTAGATTGGTTTTCGGAAGTAGATAGCGTGCCCGTATTGGTAACAGAATTTTTAACTCCCTGAAGTTTTGTGCTAATTGAAAGTACCAGCATCGCGAGCACCAAAACAGAAATAACTATAAGAATATAATTTGGTTTTATTTTCATGGTAGAATATTGCGCAGGTACATTTTTACAAATTAATGTAGCCAGGTCAAGTAGGATTTTATGATTATTACGAAAAGATATAATAAGAAAATAATAAAAATATTGCGTCAAGGTGGAGTTGGTGTAATTCCAACCGATACTATTTACGGTGTTGTGGGTAGCGCCCTTAAAAAAAATGTAGTGGAGAGAATATATGCCCTGCGCAAAAGAAATCCTAAAAAGCCCATGATTGTACTTATTGCATCAATCGCCGATCTAAAAAAATTCGGAGTGACGTTGTCCGTGCCCCAGCGAAAAATATTGAAAAAAGTCTGGCCGGGAAGGGTGAGTGTAATTCTTCCGTGTCCGTCAAAGAAATTTCGATATCTCCACAGAGGGAAAAAGGCGATTGCGTTTCGTCTTCCGGCGAAGAAGGCGCTCCAACAGCTTTTGAAAAGGGTTGGCCCCCTTGTTGCGCCAAGCGCAAATATCGAAGGGGCAATGCCCGCAGAAACAATCGGAAAAGCGGAAAAATACTTTGGAAACCTCGTGGATTTCTATGTGGATGGCGGGCGGGTTTCATCCAAACCGTCAATGCTCGTCAAGATGACCAGGAATGCAGAGCTCGAAATTATAAGAAAGTAATGCAATCAAACATTTTCGCAGGTTCAAAATGCTATACTATATCAAAGGTCGCAATATAGCGTATATATAATAAAAAAATGGAAGGAAAAACATGTAATGGTCTTTGGCATAAGGGACTTGGCGGTTGGATGATTGCTGTTTTTGGTCTTGCGTTCCTCCTCCAAAATCTCCAGATTATAACTCCGGCATTGGCAAGTATCGTTTGGCCTTGTGCGGTTATCCTCTTTGGACTCGAGAAGTCTTGTTCGTGCCACGGGATGACAAAATAGTATTTGATTTGTTTTTATACGCAGTCTAGAAACCCCGAAAGCGGGGTTTTTGGTTTTTCTGGGTAGGGTCAAAAAGAGTTTTCATTTCTACGACATGGTATAATCAGTAGATTACGTATGATTGAGGACGAGATCAAAAAATTTTTTCGCGGAGAGATACTTTCGGATGAAAAAACTCTCGATCACTATAGTCGCGACTACTCAATATTCAGCGTCATGCCCCGCATTGTCGCGTGTCCCAAAAACGCGGAGGATATAAAACAGCTTGTGGCGTTTGCTGCCGCGAGCGCAAAGAAAAAGAATAAAGCTGACCGGGTCACGATTACAGCGCGTTCCGCAGGAACGGATATGACCGGCGGTCCCCTGAACGACTCGATCATAATTGACTTCACAAAACATTTTAATCACGTCAAGGAAATCGGATCGGATTATGCGATTGTGGAGCCCGGCGTTTATTTCAGAGATTTTGAGAAGCAGCTGACCCAGCGCGGGCTTTTCTATCCTGCGTACCCGGCATCGAAAGATTTATGCGCATTGGGCGGCATGATATCAAACAATTCCGGCGGAGAAAAGACACTCGCATACGGAAAAACAGAAGACTATGTCCGGGAATTGAAAGTAATATTGAGCGATGGAGAGGAATACGATATTCATCCGCTCTCTACCGCAGAGCTCCGCACAAAAATGCGGAAAAACAGTTTTGAAGGAGCAATATATAAAAAACTATTCTCACTCATTGAAAAAAACTATGAGGTGATTGAGGCGGCAAAGCCCGCGGTGTCAAAAAACTCTTCGGGATATTTTCTCTGGAATGTCTGGGATGGGAAGACCTTTGATCTTACGAAGCTCATTGTTGGTTCGCAGGGGACGCTCGGTCTCGTAACGGAAGCCCGGCTTGGCCTAGTGAGGCTGAAGCGGTATTCATCGCTCGTTGTGGTATTTCTCCGCGACCTGACGCCGCTTGCCGATCTCATCGAGGAGACGCTGAAATGTAAGCCGGAAAGCCTGGAGTCGTATGACGACAAAACGCTCTCGGTCGCAATGAGGTTTCTTCCCGGAATCATAAAATCAATGGGTGGCAATTTCATTAAACTGATTTTCCAGTTTATTCCCGAAGCGCTTATGGTTCTGCGGGGTGGGTTTCCGAAGATGATACTGCTCACCGAGTTTACCTCGAACGACGCGGAAAAATTGAAAGCCGAAACAGTAGCATTTTTTGAATCAATGAAAAAATTCGGCGTACAAGCGCGAATTATAAAAAGCGACCTAGAAGCGGAAAAATATTGGACGATACGCAGACAAAGTTTCAATCTGCTTCACAGCCATTCGGGCGGGATGGAGGCTGCGCCGTTTATTGACGACATTATTGTAAAGCCCGAATATCTGCCGGAGTTTCTGCCGAAACTCAATAAAATTCTCGACGTGTACAAAAATTCGATTATGTATACGATTGCGGGGCATCCGGGGAACGGGAATTTTCACATCATCCCGCTCATGGATCTGAAAAAACCCGAAATCCGCGCGCTCATACCGAAAATTTCCGAGGAGGTATACAATCTTGTCCTCGGCTACAAGGGCTCGATTACCGCAGAGCACAACGACGGCCTGATCCGCACGCCGTATCTCGAAAAAATGTATGGTCCGGAGATAACTGCGCTTTTCAAGCAGGTGAAAAAAATATTTGATCCACAGGATATATTCAATCCCGGGAAAAAAGTCGGAGGCAGTCTTGAATACAGCATGGATCATATTAAAAAATGAATCCCGTTAGAAGCCGCGATCGTTTCACTAAACAATACAATGTAGCTAATATTCATAGTCATGATAATAAAATAATTTTGCAGACCGAGTTGATCGCGATCTGCTTCTAACGGGATGAAAAACATAATAATTAACGTAACTGGAGACGTTCAAGGGGTTAATTTTAGAAGTCAGACCCAAAAAGAAGCTCTGGAGCTCGGGCTCACGGGCTTTGTTGCTAATCAGTCCGACGGGTCCGTGCGTATAGAGGCGGAAGGAGAGGAAGAAGATTTGCAGGCGCTTCTTGAGTGGTGCTACACCGGCCCGGACGACGCAAAAGTTTTTAAAGCAGACTCAACATTTTCCGACGAACTCGTTGGTTATTCAGGATTTGAAATTAGACAGTAATCAAATGGTAGACATGAATAAAAACATTCCAAGAGCTGAACATGTAAATACGCCGACAATACTTGTTGTATTTGGAGCAACGGGAGACCTTATTGGCAAAAAAATTCTTCCCGCTCTGCTTCATATTTCACAAAAGAAAGCGCTTCCCGATAAGTTCCGAGCCGTTGGTTTTTCGCGACGAGAACTTTCGGATGCCTCGTTCCGTGAGTATCTTGAAGAAAAATTAAGTCATCGCCTGAAAACAAATCAGGAAAAATCGGCTGCCAGAGAATTTTTAAAACTGTTTTCCTACGAACGCGGACAATTGGATAAAAAAGAAGACTATATCGCGCTCGCAAAAGCGCTTAAGCGCATTGACGACGAGTGGGGAGTATGCACGAACAAACTTTTCTATTTGGCTGTCCCTCCCGAGCTCTATGAGGTGATACTTAAGAACTTGGCGCATTCGGGGCTTACGAATTCCTGCTCGCCCGTCGACTTGTCCGCCAAAGTTTCAACGTCGGCGGAAGCCTCGGCGAAGGAGGGCGGTGGCCCGGATGACTCGGCCTTCGTAGCCGCTTCGGCGAAGGAGGCAGGCTGGACGCGCGTGATCGTTGAAAAGCCCTTCGGAAAAGATTTGTCTTCCGCTCGGGCACTCGACTCGCTCCTCGGAAAACTTTTCAAAGAAGAACAAATTTATCGGATTGATCACTATCTCGCAAAAGAGATGCTCCAGAACATCCTCACATTCCGCTTTGCGAATAATTTGTTCGAACGGAACTGGGACAATACCTCGATCGAAAAAATTGAAGTGCGACTCTACGAAAAAATCGGTGTTGAAGACCGGGGAGCGTTTTATGACGGCGTCGGCGCGCTCCGCGATGTAGGTCAAAACCACCTTCTCCAAATGCTTGCTCTGGCAACAATGGAGCATCCAAAAAATTTCAATCCTGATTCGATACGGTCAAAACGGGCGGAGCTGATTGCCCAGCTCGAGGCTCCAACCCAGAGTGAAATAAAGAAAACGACATTTCGTGCTCAGTATGAAGGGTATAAGAAAATCAACGGCGTAAAAAATGGTTCACACATCGAAACATACTTCAAAGTTCATGCCCGTCTTGCATCGCCGCGCTGGCAGGGGACAGTAATTACGCTCGAGTCGGGTAAGCGATTGGGTGAGCCGAAAAAAGATATTATTATTCATTTCAAACATCCGATGCCGTGCCTATGCCCCAAGGACGGACCACATCACAAAAATAAAATCATCATAGGCATTGAGCCGAAAGAAGAAATTGATGTTGCATTCTGGTCAAAAAAACCCGGCTATGGCATGGACACCGAAGAGCGCAAGCTTAATTTCCTGTTGCGAGAGAAATCAGTCGTATCGCAGTACACCGAGGAATACGAAAAGCTTCTTTTGGATTGCATCGCCGGGAATCAGACGCTCTTCATTAGCACCGATGAAATAAATGCGATGTGGAGATACACCGACCCGATCGCCGCTGCGTGGAATAAAAATTTGGTTCCGCTCGAAACATACGCGCCCGATACTGATGAAATCACGAGGGTTGCCGAAGCAAAAATATCTGAAGCGTTGCAATCGCCGGTAAAAAAACAAATTCAAAAAGAAATCGCAGTCATCGGCCTCGGCAAAATGGGCGCAGGGATTGCCCGGCAGCTTTCGGAAAAAGGATGGCGCGTGCTTGCCTATAATCGCTCGCCGGAAAAAACCCAGGAAATTGAAAAAGAGGATATTGAGGGAATCTATTCGCTTGCAGAAATTTCATCGCGTCTTTCTGTACCACGAATCGTCTGGACAATGCTTCCGGCGGGGAACGCGACCGAAGAAATACTCTTCGGCAAAAATGGCGTACTTCAATACCTCAAAAAAGGCGACATCGTAGTTGACGCCGCAAATTCGTTTTATAAAGATTCAATTCGCCGGTCGAAGCTGCTCGCAAAGCACGGCATCCGATTTTTGGATGCCGGCGTCTCCGGCGGTCCATCGGGAGCACGGAACGGCGCCTCGATCATGGTCGGCGGAGATAAAAAAACATATGAAGCGCTTCTCGATCTTTGGAAAGACCTCACGGTGCCCGGCGGATTTGGGTATATGGGCTCCGCAGGTGCAGGCCACTTCGTAAAAATGGTTCACAACGGCATCGAGTACGGCATGATGCAGGCAATCGGCGAAGGATATGAAGTGCTCAAGAAATCGAAGTATAAGCTCAATCTCGAAGACGTGACGAATGTGTATTCTCGCGGAACGGTGATCGAGTCGCGGCTCATTTCGTGGCTCAAGCGGGCGCTCGAAGTTCACGGCGAGGATTTGAAAGGTGTGTCGGGCTCTGTGCATCACACCGGCGAAGGCGCATGGACAGTGAAAACCGCGAAAGAAGAAAAAGTAAAAGCAAAAATAATCGAAGAAGCATTAAAATTCCGTATCGCGTCAGAAAAGAGTCCCACCTTCACTGGTAAAGTGGTTTCTGCCCTCCGAGAACAGTTCGGAGGGCATGATGTGTCCGCGCAAAAGAAAAGAAAATAAAAAACTCGCCCTAGGTTGCCCAGGGCGAGTTGGAAGGTCTTGCCGGCTCCTCGCGACTATGGCTTATTTTTCTTGTTAACGAATTTGCTAAGTGCAAGGATAGATTTCTCCCCAAGCGCTTTAGGGGAGAGGGGAACCCAGCGAATGTTTTCGCTCGGCACATCGATGCGAAAGGTCTGCGACTCATCAGAATTTTTTGACCTCGCCGTGACCATGTAGGCCATAGAGGCGCCCGTTGACCATGCCACTGAAACGATTTGGACGCTATCGACGTGGTAAACAACATTTCCATCAATAACCCAGGAATAGTGCAGATGTTCGGAAACTAATTTGCGGAAAACAGCCTCCTTTAATTGTTGTCCCCACACAACAGCCCCAATGAACAAAACAACTCCGAGTACGACCATGCAGATTAGACCGACGCAGATTCTTTTAAGAGTTTTCATAAGAATATCGAATTTTAAGTTTTCAAGCTGATGACGCATTGGGATATTGCAAAGCAAGTTCCGCGCCACTAAAACCTTAATATCACTAAAAAGTCACAGTGTCAATTTCTCTTTCCATTTTGATTTTTACACTTTACACTTAATAGCATGATCTACAACGACATAAAAAATTTTGAGAAGCAGTTTGAATACGAACCGGAAATCGTAAACAAGAGCAAAATAAAAAAAGGACTCAAAAAGTATATCGTGGCCGGAATGGGCGGGTCGCACCTCGCGGCGGATATCATGCAGTGCTGGCTCCCCGAGTGCGAGCTTATTATCTGGTCAAATTATGGTCTGCCGCCTCTGCCGCCGGAAGAGCTGCAAAAAAGACTTATCATCATAAGTTCATATTCGGGAAACACGGAAGAAACGCTCGACAGCTTAAAGCTCGCAGAGAAAAAGGGATATCCCATAGCGGTGATTTCATCCGGCGGAAAATTGCTTCGGCACGCAAGGAAAAATACAATCCCGTTAATAGCGCTTCCGCGCATAAACACTCAACCTCGCATGACTCTTGGCTGGAGTATTCGTGCCATGCTCGCCTTGATGGATAAAACTGCAGGACTTACGGAAACGCGTCTGCTCGAGAAAATGCTTCGTCCTGAACATTTCGAAAAAACCGGCAAAGCGCTGGCGAAAAAACTGCGGGGCAAAGTGCCGGCCATATATTCCTCGAGCAGAAATCTGGCAATCGCCAAGATTTGGAAAATTAAATTCAATGAAACGGGAAAAATTCCTGCCTTTTATAATGTTTTTCCGGAATTGAACCATAATGAAATGACTGGCTTTGATATAAAGCCAAATACAAAAGTTCTGTCCAAGAGTTTTTGTTGCATCCTGCTTCGGGACAACGATGACGACAAACGGATACAAAAAAGGATGGACGTGCTTCGCTCGCTTTATAAAAAGCGGGGATTGCTTGTCGTTGAAATTCAGATGGAAACACTGCCTCGACTTGCAAAAATCTTCTCGACGATCGTCCTTGGTGATTGGGCTGCATACTATACTGCGCGACAGTACGGCGGAGAGCCGGAGCAGGTTCCAATGGTTGAACAGTTTAAAAAGTTGATAAATTAAATAAATTTTCTAATGACAAAGATTTCCCGTTCCAAGCTCGAACTTCTCACCGAATGCCCCAGGTGCTTTTGGCTTGACATGAAATATAAAATTAAGCGTCCGCCTCCGGCGCCGTACACAATCAACAACGCCGTTGATTATCTTTTGAAACAGGAGTTCGATGTCCACCGCGAAAAGGGAACGCCGCATCCGGTGATGAAAAAAAATAATATAAATGCCGTTCCATTCAATACCCCGAACATAAACAAGTGGCGGCACAATTTCACGGGCGTCCAGTTTGAACACAAGCCAACGGATTTTCTGGTCTATGGCGCCGTGGATGATTTGTGGGAAAACGCCGATGGCACAATCTCCGTGGTGGACTATAAAGCCACGGGCGCGAAAGAGCATAAAATCTACGATTCCTACCGGCGTCAGATGGAAATATACCAGTGGCTTTTGAAGCAAAACGGCCTCGACGTTTCGCCCATCGGCTATTTTGTCTTCGCCAAAGTAAATAAGACCGAAGGATTCTCCGGGCCGCACAAGCCCCTCGCGGCACTCTCCTTCGACCTCATCGTCGAGCCGCTCGAAGGCGACAGCTCGTGGGTGGAAAAAACCGTCATCGCCGCCCGCGAAGCCCTGGATCAAGACGAAATCCCGGTGGCTAATCCCGAATGCGAATACTGCGCGTACGGCAAGGCGCTGAACGAATTTTGAAGTCGTCTAGGTTGCAGATAAATACTTTATTATGCTTTAATATGCCAGCTTCCCAAGCTGGAGCGTTTTTGGCTTGGATATGAGAAGCATTGAGAACTGAATAATCCGAAAAGAAAGATAACATATGAGTTGGTTTAGCGGAAAGAAAATCGCCGTTTTTGGCGCGGCCGGATCGATTGGTGGAAAAGTGGTGGAAATGCTTTTGAAATCGCAGATTCGGGCGATTGAATGTTTCTCGAAAAACTGCGAACAAGCACAGGTTGTTGAAACTCGACACAAAGCATTGACCATCAGGTCATATTCCAATGACGTAACCCAGCTAGAAAATTTTGATCCTGCGCTTTGTGATGATACGGAAGGTATCGTCGTCGCGGTGGGACATTGCCCCGCGGACGGTTTTGAAAAAGCAATCTCGCTGCCCATAATAGACATGCCGATAAAAGATTTATTCGGTATTCAATGGAAATTGCATGTTGAGGCTCGTGTTAAACTATTGAAGTTTGTCGCTCCCTGTCTGCGTATGGATACACGGATTGTCTTCGTAAGTTCCGCCATCACGCGGCTCACGCAAAATGGAGAACTGCCACCACCGTTCCTCCACGCCGCAGATTACGCGGCTGCAATCGCTGCCGGAGATGAAATCGTGCGGTATGCGCGGATTGATCCGGTAATTCGCGATAAAAACATCAAGCTCGATCTTGTGAAGCTTGGTCCGGTGGACACGCCGTTTCACCGCAACTCCAAGCACCGCCCGCCGGTCATGCTGTCAATCGAGGAAGCCGCTCAAGCGATCCTCGACGCTCTTGAGCGAGGTGAAGGCACGGATCATTGGGTTATGGCCAAGGAAACTTCTAAAAAAGAAAGAGAGCATCCTCTGGCACGAATCGTCGAGAATATTCTTGACGAAGATCAGTAAACCTTAATTCACCCCGCCGGCGGCAACTCCGGCGGGTTTTTCTTTATCAAAACTTAACAACATCCCTACATTCTCAAGTATGTAAGGATATTATGTGTAGTGAAAACTCCAAGCTTCTTTTATTTCCATCAAATTATATAATTAACCAAATGCCTCTCATTAAACCCAAAACTTTGCAGTGGACGTCGCACGCGAAGTTTAAAATGCGTTTCTATGGTTTGTCCGAATCGCGCGTACTCCGTATTATCAATTCGCCGAAACGGATTGAGGAGGGGATTGCGCCCAAGACCGTCGCCATGATGCAGACCGCTGGCAGCACAAAACATCCCTACGAACTCTGGACGATGGTGCAAGACACAAAAGTATTTCGTAAAATAATCAGCGCGTGGCGGTATCCGGGTGTTACAAAGCCGAGGAGCCAGATCGCACTTACGGAATTGGGTCGTCGGTACGAAGAGTTTATTAACGCGGACGTTAAAGACGAAAAAAATACAGCCGAAAATGGAAAGGAGTAGCAATGGAATAAGAAGACAGGTCGCGATAGCCGCCGCTGTTCCATCAATTGGTATACTATTAATAGGGTTATTTCTGTATATACACGATCAAGTAACCCCGTCCGAAATAAAACCATCAACCAATACGTCATCCACCACATCCATGCTCCTCACAAGCCCCTCATTCAAAAATAACGGACCGATTCCGCAGAAATTTACCTGCGACGGATTCGATAAACTCACCGCAGGCGGCGGAGACATAAATCCCGCGCTCGAGGTTGCGAATGTCCCGCCCGAAGCCAAATCGCTGGCGCTCATTATGGACGACCCCGATGCGCTTGCCTCGCCGAAGCCAAGCGAAGGCGGGCCAAGCGGCACGTTCACGCATTGGACGGTCTGGAATATCAATCCTCAAATCACGTTTATAAAAGAAGAAAGCACGCCGCCCGGCAGCGTGGAGGGGAATACCGGTTTCGGCAAAATCGGTTACGGCGGCCCATGCCCACCTGCCTCGCCGAAGCCAAGCGAAGGCGGGCCGAGCGGCACGCATCATTATCATTTCAAACTCTTCGCTCTCGACTCGATGCTCAATCTCCCCGAAGGCGCAAAACTCGCCGACCTCGAAAAAGAAATCCAAAAACATCTCATCGCGGAAACAGAACTTGTCGGAACATATCAAAGAAAATAAATCTCGCGTTCGCGGTTGACGGGAAAAACTATTCGCGGTATCAATAAGCCAGTATCGCGGCGCTTCCTTTTGTTGGAAACAGTCGCGCAAAAACCGAAAACCTCCGAAACGAAAGAAAATCTATGCTCAAGCAAATTCTGCTCTGGCTCCTCGTGCTCGTCGAGAAAATATATCAAGACCTGGCTCTGGCGGCATGGCTCC
The DNA here is from genome assembly GCA_964418085.1 of uncultured Candidatus Saccharibacteria bacterium. Classification (GTDB taxonomy): domain Bacteria; phylum Patescibacteriota; class Minisyncoccia; order UBA6257; family 2-01-FULL-56-20; genus JBBTYG01. Next base: position 9,992 of record CAYQKB010000012.1, on the reverse strand, counting down.
GAGACCTCCATCAAACCAAACTTACCCGCGTCCTCGAAAACCCACCCGATGTGTGTGTCCAGAAACTCGCCGCGCGCGAATACGCCCAGCGCATGATCCGCCGCAAGTCTTTCCGGGGCTCCGCGGCCTTCGAGGGAATCCTGCCGTATTGGGAGCTCCTCACGAGCCGCCAAAAAACCAAGCTCCTACGGATATTGATGCGAGGCGCGTACGGAGAGATGGATACCGGCGATCTCGTTAAGGTCATCGATCTCATCTCCGAAACCTTCAGCAATAGGGTAGGAAAATGGGACGAAGAAAAGTTTCTGGAGAAGATCTGCCGGCTCATTCATACGCGATCGGGTGATAGAGCTCACACCATGCCCTCATTCGCCGTAGATCAGTGCGATCTTGCGGCACTCATAAAAAACACCTTTTTATCCAGTTGCTACCGGGAATTATTCGCATGGCGGTATCTCGCTCATCCCGCACACCAGTCGCCGGAGGTCCAGGCAAAAGCTCGGCAGTTCGTCGGGGAGTATGTGCAGTATATGAAGCTTCCTCCGCCGCGGCCGGCCGTTCAAGCCGCCACCGAAAAACAGTAAACCCGCCATCAGTGCGAAAGCTGCGGAAAGCTCCAGTGAACGTAAAAAAGAGTTCTCAATCAATCTAACGCCCACCGGGAAAATTTCCGGCGGGCGTTTTAATTTTTTTATAAAACAAAAAGGCCGCGACTTCGAGAGTCGGCGGCCGTGAGATTGACTGCTTTAATTTTTTGTCTGCCTCTGCATTATGCAGCAGCGCCAGTTTCCGCAAGCGCCTCTTTTGGCGGCGCACATTTCTGAATTTCAACTGGCAGGTCGGAATATCCGATCGCATACCCTTCGGCGAGAGCGGAAGCGCGTTCGAGTACATTTTCTAGCTCACGCACATTTCCCGGCCAATCGTATGCCATGAGTGCCGGCATGGCATCTTCCTTAAGGTGGCAGTTGCGCCCTGTTCGTGCCCTGATGCTATGCTCGAGACAATATGCTGCGATGAATGGAATATCTTCACGTCGTTCGCGAAGTGTGGGCAATTGAAACGGGATAACGTTCAGGCGATAGTACAGATCTTCCCGGAAGGCTTTTTCTTGGACCTTTTTCTTAAGGGACTCGTTGGTCGCCGTCAGCATGCGAACATTCACATAAATAAACGAATTGTCGCCCACCCGGCGTATGTGCTTGTCCTGAAGTACGCGGAGCAGTTTCCCCTGAAGTTGAAGCGGTAGAGAGCCGATTTCGTCCAAGAAAATCGTGCCGCCATCCGCTTCTTCGAAAAGACCCTTTTTGTTTTCCATTGCTCCGGAGAAAGCGCCCTTGCGGTGTCCAAAGAGTTCGGACTCCAGTAGATGTTCGGGTAGCGCAGCGCAATTCACCGGTACGAAGGGTTTGTCTTTCCGATTGCCTTCAGTATGGATCGCCCGCGCGATCAGTTCTTTTCCGGTACCACTCTCGCCGAGAATAAGGATAGTGCTTTCCATGTTCGCCACGCGGCGCAATACTCTGAAGACTTCCTGCATCGGGAGTGATATGCCGACAATGCCCTCGACGGCTTGTTTCTGGAGCGCAAGAGGAATGGCAAAAAGAATGTTTGGGCAATTGATACCATCCAATATTTTGGCAACAAATTTCTCATCCTTGCGATGCTCCCGTACCAGCTCAACTAGTTGCGCAAAGAGTTCATCTGTACGAATCTGATCCTCGACGGATTTGATCCATCTGTATACGGTGGCGGTTGAGGTCTTAAAAAGAACCGCAAGATCATCCGACGTAGCTCCGTTGTCGTTTTTAAGGAGATATGTCGCAACCTTCCCGGGTAATTCCAGATCTCCTCGCACAGAGGCAATGCCAAGGTGTAGTGTTGTGCTTGCAAGCCGTAGCATTAAGTCTGTCTCCGAGGTCGGGCGTCCCTTTGTACCCGCAGTAATTTCCATATTCATATTTTTTCCTTTCGTTTCGGACGTTTTTGTTTGGCTGGTTGACTGCAATATTAATTTGTCAAATTAACAGCAGGTCTACTATGCCACAGAGGATTAACTTTTGTAAACCCCAATTCCTTTCCAAGTGCGGAATTTTCTTGTACACTCCAATAATATGAAATTGTCTATCGGCATCGTCGGCCTTCCGAATGTCGGCAAGTCAACGCTGTTTAAAGCGCTCACGCGGCAGGAGGTACACATTGCGAACTATCCATTCGCGACAATAGATCCGAATGTTGGCGTTGTCACCGTTCCCGACGAGCGGCTCGATAAACTCGCGACACTTTCAAAATCAAAAAAGAAAGTTCCGGCTGTTGTGGAATTTTACGACATCGCCGGGCTTGTAAAAGGCGCGAACAAGGGCGAGGGACTCGGAAATCAATTTCTGGCGAATATCAAGGAAACGCAGGCAATAGTGGTAGTGCTCCGCATTTTTGAGAATCCGGAAATTATTCACGTCGAAAACTCCGTTGATCCGGCGCGGGATATGGAAATCATAAATACGGAATTAATCTTGAAAGATCTTGAATCCGTGACAAAGCGTCTCGATAAAGCGGACGGGGAAGCTCGGAATGGGGGAAAGGAGGCGGTAAAGACTCGCGATGATCTGAAATCACTCAAGGATCATTTGGACGCCGGCAATCTGCCCGTAAGCTCTCCGAGTATTATGCAGATGATTGAGGGGAATATAAAACTGAAAGAGCTGAATCTTCTTACCGCAAAGCGTCAGCTGTACCTTTTGAACGGGAAAAAAGAAAATGCGAGTCCGGAGCTTCTCAAAAAAATAAAAGACATGGGCGCGGATTATGTTGTTGCAAATCTTTCTTCTGACGATTCGATCCCATTACTTATCACAAAAGCGTATGAAATTTTAAATCTTATCAGCTTTTTTACGACAGGCGAAGACGAAACTCGTGCGTGGACGATTGCGAAGGAATCAAAAGCTCCCCAAGCATCCGGCGCGATACACACGGACTTTGAAGCGAAGTTTATTCGCGCGGAAGTTGTGAATTGGCAGAAGCTTCTCGAGGCTGGTAGCTGGGGGCAGGCGAAGCAAAAAGGATTGATCCGTTTGGAAGGAAAGGAATATGTTGTCGAAAACGGAGATGTTATCGTTGTTCGACACGGATAAGGAGTTGTGAACCGGTAAAAGCATTGGAAATAAAAGGGATAATCAATATTCACAGGGTTGCTCTTGACAAATAAAAAAATCTCAAATAGACTAACTCTTAGTCCTTTTTGATTTTTCCATCTTCCTCCGAAGGCCGGATTCCGTGCTGGTCGAGGTTGGCGAAAAGCCCTGAGGGGCTGGTTGAACGGCGGTGTGAGTTTTCCGCCGAAAGAACGGGTGGGTAACGCGAGTTATCCACCCTTTTTATTTGTTTTATTCCTCAATTTATATTTTCTATTATCTATTTTCTAATTCCTATGCTCCAGCGCCCCTCCGAGTGTTTCGTCGTCTGCAAACTCAATCTCGCCGCCCGTGGGCAAGCCCCTGCCAAGCCGGCTTATTTTTTTGGCAAGCGGCCCCAGCTCTTTTGAAAGAAGAGAAGCGTGAAAATCTCCGAGTGAGGTCGGATTGAAGCCCAAGATTATTTCTTCGACCCGCCCCTGCCCTGAGCTTGCTTGCGGTGAGCCAGTCGAATCCGTCGAATGGGCGGTTTCTTTCCCAATAATTCCTTTCAGACTCTGGATTCGTAATTTTTGCCAATCCTCGAAGACTCCCGTCTTTGGTATCGGTCCCAAAATAAAATATCGTCCGACGAATTTTCCGGTGTTTTCAACCGAGATCACATCCGTTTCCTTTTCGACGATCATAATGATATCCCGTCTTCGTGCGGGATTTTTACAGGTATCGCAAAGTGGTCCGGAATTTTGGTGCACAAAGAAACACTGGCTGCATATTTTCACGCCCTCAAGGCTTTGAACGGCAGAAGCAAGAGTGTGTATTTCGTTTACTCCGCGGCTCACCAAATAAAATGCGAGACGAATTGCCTGTCGTGGGCCGATGGATGGCAACTCGCTTAGTTGGTCAGATAGATTTTTGATTGCATCGGGAAGCTTCATAGGATAAATAATTTTCAATTTCTAATTTTCAATTTTCATTGAATTTTCCAAACGGAAGAAATGTTTCAATAAACAATTCTTAGTGTTCCGAAAATTATTCATTGAGAATTTATTGAAAATTGCATAATTGATAATTGAAAATTTAGGATTCTGATCCGCCTTCAAATCTTTTCTCAAGACTTACAAACGAAACCCGTTCGGGATCGAACCGCAAATTTACACTTCCCAGTGGGCCGTTTCTGTGTTTCGCAATATTTATCTGTGCAAGATTTTGTTCCTCCGGCGGGGTTTCGAGGAAGTCTCGGTCTTTTCGGTATATGAAGAGCACCACGTCCGCATCCTGTTCTATCGAGCCTGATTCACGCAAGTCGGAAAGTCGGGGGACTTTGTTGTCGCGCTGGTCAACGGCGCGTGAGAGCTGTGAGAGCGCAAGGACGGGGACTTTAAGCTCGCGGGCAAGTGCTTTGAGTCCTCGGGATATTTCCGTAACCTGCGCAACCATATTGTCAGAATTCGTTCGCGGACGAATGAGCTGAAGGTAATCAACGACAAGCAGTCCAAGGCCGTGTTCGATCTGAAGCCGCCGCGCCATAGAGCGCATTTGCATGATGTTCAGCGTCGGGGAGTCGTCTATAAAAATCGGGACGCCGGAAAGCCGGTCGAGTGCGCCCTGGATCATCTGGAATTCAACGTCGTCGCTGATGCGCCCCGTAAGAATTTTCCAGAGCGGCACGCGCGACTCCGCAGCGATGATGCGGTCGGTAACCTGCTCGCGGGACATTTCGAGTGAAAAAACGCCGACCGGCACCTTGCCTTCAATGGCCGCGTGTCTGGCGATGTCGAGCGCGAGAGAGGTTTTTCCGAGTGACGGCCGGGCGCCCAGAATCACGAGATCGGACTTCTGAAAACCGGAAAGAATATTATCTAGTTCAGGGAAGCCGGTCGGGACGCCGCGGATGCGGCCGCCGCCTTGATGAAGCTTCTCAATGCGATCATACGCGTTTTTCAATTCCTCTTTAACATGCATGAAGTTCTGCGGCAGGGACTTCTGTGAGATCGAAAGTATTTTCTGTTCAACGTTGTCGAGTAGATCTTCGATTTCTCCCGTCTGATCGAAAACCTGTTCGGTGATTTCCGCAGATGCCTTTATGAGATCGCGCTTAATCTTTTTTTCTTTGACGATATCCGTATAGTGCGAAACATGCGACGCAGTGGTCACCTGGTTTGTAATTTCTGCGAGGTATCCCGATCCGCCGATGTCTTTTAAGAGCTCATGCTCTTTAAGATAATTGGTGAGGGTTAGGATATCTATCGGCTGCCGCTTTTCGTAGAGATATAAAATTGCCTCATAAATTTTTTCATGACCAGGAGAATAAAAATCTCTGGGCGCCAAAATATCCGCAACTTTAAAGATAGCGTTTTTGTCGATAAGGAGACTGCCAAGCACTGCCTGCTCGGCGTCCAGATTTTGGGGCGGGATTCTTAGTTGGGATTTTTTAGTGGCCATACTTTCGGTCCTTCTTTCGTATCTTCCAGTTCATATCCTAAATCATTAATTTCTTTTCTCAAGCGGTCGGACTGGATAAACTGTTTACTGGCTCTGTATTTCTCTCGTTCATTTATCAATTTCTGAACATTGGCAGGCATTTCAGTCTTGGGAGGTTCTATCAGCAAGCCTAATAGGTCTAAGAATCTAAACACGTTCTTAGCTCGAGTTGGTGGTGGAATTTTTCTCTCGTTTATTAAATTATTTATAACCGCGATTGCCTTAGCTGTATTTAAATTGTCATTTAGAGCCTCTCTAAATTCCTTATCGTACTCCTCAATAATTGAAACATTATCGTTATATGGAAAAATTGCTCTCCGAAGATTATTTATGACTGAATAAGCTCCTCGCAATGATTCCGTCGTAAAATTCATTTTTGCTTGGTAGTGAACTTGAAGCGTGAGATAGCGGAATACAGATCCAGTATCGGAAACTTCTTTTTCTAGTGTAAAAATATTTTTTTTCGACTTCGCCATCTTCTCGCCGTTTATCAAAAGATGTTCATTATGAGCCCAATATTTTACAAACTTATTTTTTCCCAAAAGTGCTTGCGACTGCGCAATTTCGTTCGTGTGATGGGGGAATATCAGGTCCACTCCGCCCGTGTGAATATCCGTAGTCTTGCCGCCAAATGCCTCATGATTAATAACAGAACATTCAATATGCCATCCCGGCCGGCCATTGCCCAACTCCGCGTCGGGCCAAAAGATTTCTCCGTCGGATGCTGTGTGTCCTTTCCATAAGGCGAAGTCGCTAATATTTTCTTTTTCGTATTCATCTATCTTCACGCGCGTTCCGGTTTTTTTGCCTTTTAGAAAATTTTCCCCAACCAGCGCGCCGTAATCTCCAAATTTCTCCTGATATTTCTTGATACTAAAATAAACTCCGTCTTCCGTCTTATACGCAAACCCGCGGTCCATCAACTCTTTCATAAATTTTTTTATCTCCTCGATTTTATCCGAAACTTTTATGAATGTTATATCCGGTTCATCAATTGGAATATTAAGCTTTTTCAAATCCTCCATAAACGCCTTCGTGTACCTTTCCGTATACTCGCGCAATTGTTTTGGCGTTGCTTTCGGCCCAAATTCATCAATGGTTCTCTTAATCGTCTTATCATCCACATCGGTGATATTCATAACCCATTTCACCTTGTGTCCATTAAGTATAAGCGTGCGGCGCAAAACGTCCGCAAAAATATAGCTCCGCAAGTTGCCGATATGGGCGTGGTCGTACACCGTCGGCCCACAGGTATACAAATTAACGGTTCTTTCGAGATCAAGAACTTCTTTCTCGCGTGTAAGCGTGTTGTAGAGTCGCAATGAAGACATTGTTTAAGTGTAAAGTGTAAATCTCAAAATGGAAAATGACAGTGTAAAATACAAAGTTAGTTTTAACTTTCAACTGTCACTTTTCATTTTGCACTTTTCATTTTCCATTCCTCCTAAAACCACCCCTTCCGTTTGAAAAAGGCAATAAGCGCGACCATCGTCACCGCCATTGTGCCGAACACAATCCAAAATCCTCCCTCAACGCCCGTGAGGGGAACGCCCTTCACATTCATTCCAAAAAGCGCCGCGAGAAGAACGAACGGAAAAGTGAGAAACGACAAAATGGTAAATGTTTTCATAATGTCATTAATTTTCAAATTCATCAGTTGATTATTTGTGTCTTCGAAGTCTGAAATTGTTTCACGATAGTCGTCTAGTTGGTTCACAATCTTGAGCTGATCGCCGACAAGATCGTTCAAGTAGGGGACATCATCACTCGTACCGATAAGCGGGAGTGCTCGATGGGCGAGTGATTCCAAAATCGGCCCCTGGTGACGGACAATAATTCTGTATTCCGAAATATCCCGCTTGAGGCGCGAAATGCGTCGCAATACTTCTTTCTCTTTGTCTTTAAAAATTTCCCTCCCGATCTGTTCAACTTTTTGCCGAATGTGTTGCAATTGCCGTTCCTGAAATTGCAAAAGCGCCTGAATAATCCGATAGAGAAGTTGCAGAGGATACTCGCCCTTCTCAATTTCAAAACCCTCGAGTGCTTCTATTTTTTCATAGTGAACAGTGATGACGTGGTTATGGGTGATTAAAAAATCAATCTCAACCCGCTTTGAAGTTTCTTCTTCCTTATCGTAATCAGGAAAATAATAAATGAAATAAATATAATCGTCATAGACTTCTGTCTTTGGTCGCGCCGACGGCTGCCGCAACTCCTCCAAAATAACCGGATGAATATTGAACTCGCGTTTCAGCCAGTCCAAATGTTTTTTTTGCGGATTCACGATGTCCACCCAGTATGCCGCTTTTTTCAAGCTCACGGTTGTCTCCATAGGATAAGTATAGCAAAGCTGCTCATGTCCATTTTCCTGAACCCGCTCCGGCTCGAGAAATCTAAATCGCTCCTAACGAGAAAACGCCGCCCTGGTCGAAGCTCCCGGGCACCCGGCATTTTCTCTACTCGCTCATAGATTTCAACTTCACCTTCGCTTATGGTTCAGGAAAATGGACATTTCGCCGGGCGGGTTCAGAAAAAGATTGCATAAAATTGTATTTTATGTAATTAATAGTACAGCTTTTTGACAATTCAGGAGCTGCGAACTTCGGAACGCTTTTTCCGAGAAGAAATAGGAGGCTCTATGCCGACTCATCAAGAAAATATCCAAGCTTTGCAAAGGTTTTTGGAAAGAGAATATCCAAATAACTGGATCCGAACATTTCTCGAAGACAGGGGGAATTTTTTCTTTGTGGATATTTGGCCTAGCATGGCATGCCCAAGGGAACTTTGCGACAACAAAAGGATCTATCAACAATGCCCAGTCCCTTTACTCTATGCGCCCGATGGCACAACGCACTATGTGGTGCCAACTGAATACCTGCCCCAAAATTTGCGGGTAAGAAGGAATGTATTGATTGACCAATTTAAAGAAAGGAAACCAAAACTTCGAGCTGCGGAGGCAGCCCTCGCCTCAGCTACGGAGTCTCTATCTAAAGCGAGGGTTTATTCAAGCATCGTGCAAACGCTCAAACTCGAAAAAAATAAACTCATCGAGATGGAGTCGTCAATGTTTCAAGCAGGTGGAAAACTGCTCTTAGAGATAATCAATTTCCTTCGCCTGTCTGACACCTGCGGATTCCGGAGTCAAGTTTATTGGTGTTATTTAAGACGAGAACTCATAAAAGCCTAACGGCATTCAAGAAACCCCCGCCCGCGAGCAATCGCCGGCGGGGTTTGAATTTTATAAAAAGAACGGCCCCGATTTTTGTCGGGGCCATTTTGGTTCAATTAATTTTCACTGGGCACTGAAGCTGCCCGGAGCTTTTGCGATTACGTAACCGCAGATGCACTCGGGTTTTCTGCATCCATGGCAGCATCCATCAGGAAAATTAGATTCCATCTCGAAGGCCAAGGTGATATCCACACAGTTGGCGACGCCGCAGATGTGCGCAAACGTGTCTGCGAGTTCCGGAACAATGTCCCCAAACATTTCCGCGGCATTAGTTCCCATGAAGTGTTCGACTGCCTCATCAACTTCCCCAAGTTCTTCCGCGAGATGTATCGCTTCGTCCTTGAGGATGTTTTTTGGATAGATCTGCGCGAACATAGCCTGAAAGTCCCGGAGATTCTGGGGCGAAGTATCTCGCACAGCCTGTGGCGATCGGGGAGGATCTGCCTCGCCGCAGGCGCAGGGGCCGCACATGCAGTGCGAACAGATACCCGGAAATCTTCTCCAGGTTTCGAGTTCAAGATTGATGTCGAGCTCATTTGCAAGAGCGCATGTCCACGAAAACGCCATCGAAAGGCAATAGGGGATGTTCGTATGGTTTCCCCTGCGTGCCGCCTTGAGAACGCGGGTAACATAGCGGTGCATACGCGAAACCATTTGTGGCTTCGAGTAGTGGCGCCGATTTACTTTGCCGTAAATCTTTTTGTTCAGCTTCTGAAAACCGTTGACGGAAAAATTGGATAATGAAACAGATGACATAAGTGATCCCTTTGTTAAGTTGTTAATATACGGATTTATTTTATATCACCAAAAAAATAAAATGTCCAGCGACACGAATTTTTCCTACCGGCGCAATTTCCATTTTTCCAAACCATAAGCGAGAGGCGAAGTAGAAATTACCGAGCGAATAAAGAAAAGGCCGGGCGCCCGGAGTCTGCGACAGGGCGGCCTTTTCTTGTTATGAGCGAATTAATTTCTCGAGGCGAAGCGGGTTCGGAAAAATGGAAATCAGCAATCTTGACATGAGATTGCCAATGACTATAATTCTACAAATGGATCCCGTTAGAAGCCGCGATCGCTTTTATAATTACATTAATATTACCAATATGCATAGTCGTTATCACAAAATAATTTTACAGATCGCTTTGATCGCG
>CAYQKB010000011.1:0-25731 GCA_964418085.1 uncultured Candidatus Saccharibacteria bacterium | reverse complement strand
AAAAAGATTATATATCGCTCCTCTGTCACCAATCCTCACTTGGTTGGCGGTGGGTCGAAGCGGTATGTAATTTTTCAGAAATTTTGAGAAAGGTCGACGACCTCAAAGATATACGGTCGATAAACAATATGATTAAAGTCGAAAATTAAAAATTAATACATGAGTACATTCAGCAAAAAATTAGTTTCAATCTCGCTTACGGCGACCACCGCAGTGTGGGCGTCGGGAGCGTTACTTCTTTTCCCAGTTGCGAATGCGCAAGCTACTGATCTCAACGCGCAGATCCAGAGCTTACTCGCGCAGATCGCACAACTCCAAGCACAGCTCGGAACTTCGCAGGGCGGCTCGATGTCCTTCAGTTTTACCCATGACCTCACCGTGGGAAGCACTGGAAGCGATGTTAAATCTCTCCAAGAGTTCTTGAACTCGCATGGAGCGCAAGTTTCAGCGACCGGAGCCGGATCCCCTGGCAACGAGTCAATGTATTTCGGTGCAAAGACCCAGGCTGCAGTAGCAGTTTGGCAGGCAGCCCACGGCATTACGCCGACGGCTGGCTACTTTGGTCCGAAAACACGAGCTGCTGTTAACGCAATGTTTGCAGTAACTCCTCCTCCAGCTTCTGGGGATATGTGTCTCAATTTAGCTGGAGTACAGGCAACAACCCCAGCCGGATACGCACGGGATGCATTTGGCAACTGTGTAGTTTCGGTGGTTGTTCCGACCTCCGGATTAGTAGTTGGCTTGGCATCGGATACTCCGAATGCCGGCTCGCTCATCTCGAGCGCGGCTTCAGCGGCTGCCCGCACACCGGTTTTGGCAATCAACTTGACTGCCGGAAATTCGAGCGGCATAACCGTCTCCGAACTTAAATTCAATAAAATTGGCGTTCTCTCCGACAGCTCCGTTTCCGGAGCATACTTGGTTCAGAACGGCAGAGTTATTGCGCAATATAATTCCATCAATCAGGGAGTCATTGATTTCTCTGGCTTGATGTTGAATGTTGCGGCAGGACAGACCCAGAAGGTATGGCTCGCCATTGACGTGGCAACCGGCCTTTCTGCGGGTAACACCGTCGGCTTCGGCGTAATGTCAGCTTCCAACATAACAGCATGGGATGCTAACAATGCCTTAGTTACGGCACAAGGAAACTTCCCATTGAACGGTAATACGTTCACGGTAACTTCCGTTTCCAACCCGAGCTTAGCGACTCTCGTTACCGCTTCATCTTCAATTGGATCGAGCGTAACAGCGGGAACCAACAATAACTTGGTTGGAGCATGGAATTTCACCGTTGGAAACAACAGAGTGAAACTTTCATCGCTCAACTTCCGCGTCATCGGATCGGCCACAAAGACCGACATCCGGAACGTGAAATTGACTTTGAACGGAACTCAGATTGGAAACACATTGCCGCAAGTTGATCCGTCAGGTATTGCCTACTTTGATATGACTTCGAATCCGGCTATCTTGAACACCGGTTCGAACAATATCCAAATCTGGGCTGACATTGCCGGCTCTCCGAGCTACGATCTCCGATTTGAGATCTTGAACTCTTACGACATCTACGCCATTGACACGCAATACAACGTTCCGATTTCTCCGACCGTTGTCGGCGGCGTTGGCACGGATGTAACGATTCTTTCCGGAACCATTACGGTTTCGCAGGCCTCGAATACCCCGACCGGCAACCTTGCTCCGGGACAATCGGGCGTTACACTTGCGAAATTCACTATCTACGCCGCTGGCGAGGCAGTGAAGGTAAAGTGGTTGGGAGTCGGACTCAATATCACCGGTCTTACAAATGGATCGATGGACAGCGCTTTCGGCAACTTAACCTTAGTTGACGATGCGGGTGGCCAAGTTGGTACAACGATCAATACGCTTTCAACGAGCGTGACTTGTACTGACACGGCATTCTCCAACACGAGCTCGAGCTATCGGAATTGTTTCGGCAACAGCTCTTCGCCGATCAACTACATAGTTCCGGCGAACACGACTCGCGTTTTGTCTCTGATTGTTGATGTTAAATCAACGGCTGCGTTTTCAAACGTAACCGGCATTTTGACTGGCAACACCAGCAACTTGCAAGGTTTGACTTCGGCATCGGTCGCCTCAAGCGGATCGGTCAACGGCAGCGCACTTTCGCTCGCCGCGACCAGCTTGACAGTGGCGAAGAACAGCTCAATCGGAACAGTAACCCTTTCCGGCGGCGCTTCGAATCGAAAGATCGGTTCCTACGCGTTCTCAGCTTCTTCAGCCGAAGGAGTTAAGGTTAACAACTTGAGCGTTCAATCGAATAGCGGCAGCTTGAACAACATGAGAGTGATGGTCGGTTCCATGCAATTTGGAAGTACGCAAGGAAGCGTGGCTTCGGGAACCGTCTACTCGTTCTCAGGCACCCCGTTCAATGTGCCCTCAGGACAGACGACCTACGTTGATATCTTTGCGGATACGATTTCCGGATCAACCGGAGTTCAGTCGCCCGCAACGGTACTCACCGGCTGTTCGGCGAGCGGACTTATTTCCTTCTCGTCTATCAGCTGCAGCTCTACAAACGGTCAGGGAATCTCGTTCGCTGGCAATCCGACCCTTGCGGTCACTATGGATGCACAGCCTTCTAATTTCTTGGTCATGGGAGCTACGGGTAACACACTCGCAACTTTCAGATTCGCTGAAACTTCTAATGTTGAGGATGTAAAGGTCACCGACCTCAACGTCTTCCAACAGGTTGCTTCTGTCACATCTACAAAGTCCGGTTTTGGCAATGTGAGCTTGTATAAGGCCGACGGAACCCTTCTCGGCACTGCCGGATCGGCGAATACGTCCGCCAATACAAGTTTGAACGCCAGCACGACTGCAAGCGGACCGAACGGGTATTACTACCAGTTCCACTTCGCGACGCCGGTTATTGTTCCGCAGTTAAATTCTTTGGTGCTGACTTTGAAGGGCGATGCGAACTCCTTTGTGTCTTCGCAGGCAAGTGACAACACTACCAGCATCTTCAAGATCGCGACATCAACGGATTCTGTGAACAACACGACCGCGCTCGCTGTAGTTGCACTGGGCAATACCTCGAACAACTCATCTACGGTAACTCTCTCAACCACGAATGCTCCGACAAAAACTCTTTTGCGGACGAAGTTGAACTTCGCCACGACGCCAGGAGCGTCTCCGATTGGAGCCCTTGGTCGCGGTGGTGTTACCGAACTCGGAAGGTTGATCTTCACGGCTGATGCTTTTGGCGCGGCAACTCTCAACAGCGTTACCGTAACCTTTAGCGGATACTCAGCTTCAAGCCCCACCTTCCTTGATGGAGTAACGCTTGTGGATAACGATGTTCCAGCTACCAATCTTGGAACTGGCAACGTTACCAGCTCCGTATGTACGACCACAGGAACTTGCACCAAGAGTTTCATCTTGGGAGCGACAATCAATGGTCTTACGGTTTCTGCTGGCGCTACAAAGACACTCATCTTGAAGTACAATGGTACGACCCTCAATCCTGCGACTGCCAATATTGGCGGAAGCTTGACTGCTACTATTAATGCTCTCACGGGTATTGTCTATACCGACGGTACTGAGAGTTCTGCGGTAAGTGGTATTACCTTGGAACCGACTATCAGTGTTCCAGTTACTATCGGCTCGCAGACAAGTGGCATAGGCTTGTAGCTCATCCATTCGTTTGCTAGGAGTAACAGCTTGAGACTGTTATTCTGAAACCAGATCCCTCTCTGACTACTACGTTGGAGAGGGATTTTGGTTTATCTACTCATCGTGTATTATTAAGCCAATGAAACGAACATATCTTTTAAACACCGCCACAATTTTACTCTTTACGATTCTTATTGGTACGCCCGTTTTTTATCTAAAACAAAGTGTATATCCTTATACGTTTCCCAAAACGCTTTTTTTCCAATTTGCGGTGGAGATTTTATTTGCAATATGGCTCGCACTTGCTATCGTAGACGTCAATTATCGGCCCAAAAGAACGCCCCTACTTATCGCCGGCGCTGCGTTTTTGGGAATCTTGCTGCTTACTTCGCTCTTTGGTGTTGATCCATCGCGAAGTTTTTGGTCTACCTATGAACGAATGCTCGGCGTTTTCACTCTTATACATCTTGCGGTGCTCGCTCTTGTCATTTCTTCCCTCTACAGGGAAATTCCGTGGAAAAAAATTTTATACGCGTCTCTCGCTACGGCCGCTTTCGTAAGTATTTTGGCAATTATCCAGAAGAGAATTCCCAATTTGCTTCTCAACGAGCCCATTGACCGGCCCGGTTCGACGTTTGGCAATCCGACGTTTCTTGCTGGATATCTGGCATTTAATATTCTTGTTGGCTTCTATTTATTTTTGGAGACATTCAAACGTTCGCAACTGAAACAAGCGGGCAAGCATCTCGTAGAAAAAATTACTCGCACGCTTTTTATACGGGGAAGTATCGGCGCACTTACTCTTCTCTCGGTTGTCGCGCTCTTTTTTACCGAGACCAGAGGAGATCTGCTTGGTTTGGGCGCCGCTCTTTTTACGCTTTTTATCATATTTACATTCCGTCCGCCGGAGAATGTAGGACTATTTTCATCCCGGCGATTATATTTTGGTGTGATTCTTCTTTTTTTGGTCTTTGGCTCCTTTTTCTGGCTAACTCGCCAGAACAGTTTTTGGGAGCACGTACCCGGACTCGGCCGCTTTAAAGACATTTCGCTCTCGCTTTCGGAATCGAACCCCGACCTACTTCCCCGACTCGCTGCGATCAAAGCCGCGTGGAAGGGTTTTTTGGATCGCCCGATTACAGGATGGGGATGGGATAATTTTAACGTGGTTTACAACAAATATTATGATCCCCATACGCTCGAGATTAACTATCAAGAAACCAAATTTGATAAGCCACACAATTTTATTTTGGAAGACTTGGTTTCCGGAGGTGCGCCGCTGCTTCTCGCGCGGATCGCACTCTTTGGCCTCTTTATTTTCGAAGCGCTTAAAAGGAAAAGTCTATTCGGAAGTTTTGCAGTTGCCGTGCTTGTCGGGTTTGTAATCAGAGATATCTTTGTATTCGACACTATTGGGCCGGTGCTTATGTTTTACCTTTTTGCAGGCATTGTCGATGGGGAATATGCTTTGCGAGCCCGCGGCGCTTCCGAGACTGCTCATCATCACAATGGCGCCCGCGTAGACGGAGGGCAAGCCCGACTTTCCCCATATTTTTTAATAGTTATCGGAGTAGGGGTTATTATTGCTTACATGATAAATATTCCAAGCATGCGGGCAGGGAATTATGAGTTTCTAGCATATAACGCTTTTGTGAATGGTCATCCAGATAAAGGAGTCGCATATTTTGATGACGCGCGCGCTGCGGCAGGTCCGTATGCTTGGAATTTTACGCGGGATTTTGCCAAGGCAGTTTCTGAAGCATATTTTTATAATCCTGGGGCGGTTAAAAAGGAAGATGCCGCTCGTGCGATACACGAAATGGAAAAAGTTGCAGAGGAGCATCCGCAGGATGCTTATAATCATTATTCACTGGTTGATTTTTATAATCAAACTTCAGACATTGATCCAAAAACTTTTCTGGATGCAGCCGACCGAGAAGCGCAGATTGCGCTTACCCTTAGTCCAAACCGCCAAGAAGTTTATTTCTCGATGGCTAAAACGAAAGCAATTCGCGGCGATTATGCGGGAGCGATCGTGGTTCTCAAGAAAGCGCTTGATCTTGATCCAAAGGTTGCCGACGCGCATTTTTATTATGGGTTACTTCTTTCGGCAAATAAAGATCTCGCTGGCGGGTACGCGGAACTTAAAACTGCTATAGCGCTTGGGAAAACATGGAAGAATTATTACGAGCCGCGGACGGTTGCCGATTTTTTTGCAGCTGCGGGGCACACCGATGAGGCGATAGATCTCTATCGAGTCGCTGTTCAGATGTCTACGACGGATGACTCCGAGACGCGACTTAAGGTCGCAGATTTTCTTATGGATGCAGGACCAGAGCATTTCGCTGAGGCGACAGTTTTGTACCAAGGTCTTATAAACATAGCTCCCGCAAATCTTGATACGATAGTCTATTATCCGCTCTCTTTAGGCGAGGCGAAGCTCAATAGCGGAATAGTATATTCTCGAAAGACGGGTGTGGTTGAGCGAACGTTTTTTGATGACGCAATCGGTTTCTATAACGTCGTTTTAAGCCTTGATCCGAACAATCTTGTGGCTACGGTGGAAATCGGGGTTGCATACTACTTTGAGGACGACGCTGCAAATGCACAAAAATATTTGAGTAAAGCGGCCATTCGGCCTGACTTTCAGAATAGTTCCTTGTTTACTTCCGTAAAACCGATTTTTGACCAGCTTGGCATTAAAACCGGCTCAGAGTAGCGTCATTCCCTTATATTTGCTATACTTGAACCACGATAATTAAAAGGTCGAGCAATATCTATAATTTTAAAATATTTTAAACAAACATGACTAAAGATGGATTAGTTGATGCAGTTATGAAGGAAGCAGGCATTGAAACGAAAGCATCTGCCCAGAGGATCGTTGATGCGGTTCTTGATACCGTTGCGAAGACCTTGGGTCGCGGTGAGGACGTCGCTATTACCGGTTTTGGCACCTTTATGGTGGTAAAGCGGGCTGCGCGACAAGGAAGGAACCCTAAGACTGGGGAAACCATCCAGATTGCGGCTTCCGTCAAGCCGAAGTTCAAGGCAGGCAAGGGACTCAAAGACGCGGTAAAGTAGCCCTGAATTTTGACTGGCTTAGCCCCGATGAATCTATGAGGTTCATCGGGGTTTTTGCTTATTTGTTTAGAACGCGGCCTGAAAATATTTTGAGATGGGTTCAAAAATAACTACTTTCCGTCAGAACTCTGTACTTTCGAAGTCAGCTGATTTATTTGGGTTACAAGGTCGGAGAGGGTTTTATACATGTCTGCCATGGATTCAAGCGTCAGCTTTATTGAGGCAAGCGCTTCTTCCGGGCTCAGATTTTGGAGGGCATCTTCAGCTTTTTTATTTTCGGCGAGCGCATTCGTAAAAAGATTGTTGGCCATTCCCCACTTTTCTTCGATTGACTGATTGTCCACCAATTTAAGAATTGTTACGGCGCCTCCTATTTGGTTCAGGCGGCCTTGCGCGGTAGTAATGAGATCTTGGTTCCCGGACCAGACGATGAAATCTGAAGCTGTTTTTGCGATCGGAGCATAGTTACCTTCTCTCCATGTGAGAAGATCTTTTGAAAAATAGCGGCTTCCTTCGAGGCCGAGATCGGGGACTTTTTCGAGTTGGAGCTCATAGTATTCTATTACCGTTCCGAGAAGGGCGGAGATTTTAGGCCCCACTTTCCCCGCATTGTTGTTTTCGGATGCCCGGTCTACGCTCGCCTTAAGGATTGTTCCTTCATCAATGGCGCAGAGTATGGTGTTTGAGATAAGTTCTTTCCGTACTTTGAGTTCTGCTTGAAGTTTTTCTAAATAACTTTGCGAATCATCCGTTCCCGAAAGTGCCGCGAACGTTGATTCGTGAAGGTCGCACCCTTTCGCATAGGCAGGTATTGCTGGTCCAGCGCTGAAAAGTGCGCACAATGCCACGCCGAATGTTATGGTTTTTAAGTTCATTTTATTTTATTGTGCGCGCTACTCGGAAAGTTTTTTTAATGCCTCTTCAATTGTAAGAGAATCGTCGGTTGTGGTTGTGGTTGATGCTTCCGGCGTTTTTATTTGAACGGTTGATGTTTGGGTTTTCGGGGCAGCGATGCTTTTTGGCCGGGTTGAAAGCGGCTGCGTGGTGCTGATGATTTCATTGTAGTTTAAATTTGTGAGATCTATCTGCATATCAATTGCCTGCGCCTCCGCTTTGAGGCCGGTTGTGTCAAGATTTGAAAGTTTCAGGGGAGAAAGGAACTTCCAGGCAGAGAATCCGCCAAATATTATGATAATCAAAATTCCCGCCAGGGCGACGGAAGCGCCAAGCTCTATATTTTTTAAAATGATATCCCATACGCGCAATGGCCTTCGGGTGCCAATAAGCATAGCCCGCGACCTCTCGGTGAAGCGCTTGTCTGCCTGAATTGCCTGCAGCTTTTTAAGTTGTTCTAAAATTTTTTCTTCCATGATATTTATACAGACATTTCTCCTAAAATTTCTTTGAGCTCTTTAATTGCCCGATGTTGAAGCAGTTTCACTGCGCCTTCGCTTTTCTCAAGGGCAAGTGCTGTATCCCGGATGGACACATCTTCGACAAATCGGAGCATGATCACATCCTGATATTCCGGTTTCAGTTTCCCTACGGCTTTTTTTACACGCTCGATTTCCATTTTTTCCGCTACGCTACCATGTAGGGAGTAGTCAATGCCGATTTCTTCCAGCTCCGTTCGTTCGATACTGACATCAGGTTTCTTCGCTCGGTAGTAATCGATTATTTGATTCCTGGCTATTCTGTAAAGCCAGCTTCCGAATGGGAATCCGAAGTCTCGGTAGCTTCCCATGCCGGTCCACGCTTTCAAGAAGATCTGGTGGGTGATATCCTCGGCCTCCTCACGGTAGCTCACCTTGACCAGGACAAACCGATATATTTTCGGCTGGTAATGATCGTAGAGTTTTCCAAAGGCCGAGGAATCACCCTTGACGGCGCGTTTTATATTGTGTAATTCGCCATCTAACATAGAAAACGTATTAGGGAGCAATTAGTTACTTATTTTTATATTTTGAGAGGAACAAGGTTATCGTACGGGTTTGGACATGGTAAGTCAAAAAATGGCGTATTTCTTGTGGTGCGCCTTCGCTCAATGTTGTATATTAATGTGAATGTCTATTTATCAATCTGCTTATTCCTTCATTTCCAAGTCTTTTCAGTTCGAGGCGGTGAAGAGGGCAAAGAGGAAACTTCGCCCACTTAAGTGGGCTCTTTTTGGAAAAGGAGGAATTTATAAAATAATAGACAGCGTTTCTGAGCTCGAGAGGAGCGCGGGCAAGGATGTGAGGACGGTGTTTGATATAGGTGCTGCGGATGGGGAATACGCGGTTACGTTTGCCGAATCTTTTCCTCGTGCGGACATATATTGTTTCGAACCGCAATCGGGTTCGTATTCACTGCTTGAAAAAAAAACAAAAAAATATGGCTCGAGAGCAAAACTTTTTAAGATCGGGGTTTTTAATAAAAATGAAAAGGCGGAATTTAATCTTGATCTCATGCGGCCGGACAGCAGCTCTCTTCTACCTCCCGAGGACAAAAAACAAAAATTGGGGACAGAAACTGTAACACTGCGCCGGCTCGATGATTTTGTGGCGGAGCACAAAATTCAGCACATTGATTTTATGAAAATTGATGTTGAGGGCGCCGAAAAGGAAGTTATCGAAGGCGGTCTCGACACCCTCAAAAATCGAGTTGACAATCTTTTTGTAGAAATCTCTTTATCGAGGAAGGGAAAACACTCTTCGAACTATATCGCCGTGCTTAGCATTATCCATGCATGCGGATTTGCGCTCATTGATATTTCCGAGAATGAAAACTTTTTCTTTTCGAAGTTGGTGTAGAAATTTTAAATTAAAACGCTCATCATGCGTTAATCTTCCGTGAGCGGGATACGAGAATCGAACTCGCACCTCGACATTGGCAATGTCGTGTACTACCACTATACTAATCCCGCCGTAGGTTTGATTGTAGCAACTGACTACTCATGAGGTCAATCCAAACAACAATCTTTTCTTTTAACTGTCGACCTCCGCACATTATCATGCATATCCCTTTCGAAAGTCTTTTTGTGGGATGATGGCCTTTGATAAATTGAGTTTTATAAAATTGGGACTCTGATATTCCTATTGTTTTTGCCCAAAATTTCATACATTCTTCTTTTGAAAGATCGGGATATAAAATAACTGTCGCTCGCAGATTTTCCTTGGGTACTTTTAACGTTTGCGTTAGAAATTTGGTGTATAGCGCTATCATTTTTGGACTTGCGTTTGTTAATCTGAAGGGATTTTCTATCTTGCTGTCCCCTTCGGCCCAGTAGAGCATCAAGCCCGCAATAAAAAGGGGATTTCTTGCGAGTGTGGGAAAAAGCTCCCTCGCTTCATTTCGTGCTGATTCTCGCCATTTTTCCCATCGGATTTTATTTATTCTCCCCAGCCTCATCATTCTTTTCCTGGAAATTTCTGCAGCACGTTTTGTAAGAAGTCCTTTTGTTTTTTGAGAGAGCGGGTCTTCTCTAAACCATTCGGCTAAAGTGCTTTTAGAAATTCCGAGCTTTTCGCTGATTTCGTTATAGCTTTTATTGTTTCTTCTAAGTTGTGTTGCGAGCGCTCTATCTTTTCTCATTTCTATAATAATTCTGATATTATCCTATACTATTATAGCATATCGGTTCGTTTTTAATAATTTGGCGGAGGACTGCTCGGCCCGCGGACGCTCGGCTGGCTTGTCGGTCCCCTGAATCCCTGAGGAGCAAGTCTTGGCATTTGAGAAGGCGTTGTATTGCTTCCATCTTTTGTTGAGGTTGCGTTCGCGGAAGGAGCATTTTTTATTTGTCCTGAAAAAAGAATATTCAGAATTTGAACATCGAGGTTTCCATAAAATCGCATAGACAGAAGCAACCCTACTGCTATCGAAAGAACTAGGGCGAATAGAATAAATTTCATCTCGTTCAATTCCTCGTAGGGTCTTTTGGATTATTATACTGTGTCCCCACGAGGAATTGAACCTCGATCTCAGCCTTCGCAGGGCTGCGCTCGATCCGTTGAGCTATGAGGACAGTTTTTGTGCCGCATCTGAACGGTACGCTTCCCTTTCAGAACCTTATAAATTCTTCGATAGAATCTATAAGCGAAGGTTCGTAATCGGTTTCTGCGACACTGCGTGCTATGGCAGATTTTATTTCCGGGAGATGAGTTTTAGGAACGGTGATCCGCAGCGTCCGCTTCAACTGTTTTTTAAACTTGAAATGAATATTTTCCGTGGTGCCTTCTTCTTTGTTTTGGCAGGAAAAGGATTCCATCTCTCCATAGGGATAAAACTTTTTTTCTCCGATAAAAAGTCCTTTTTCCGTAAGCCGAAAGTTAAAGAGTGCTGGTTTCTGGTTTCCCCATACGAGTACGAGCACTTCCGCAACCATCACAAAAAGTCCGAACAAAAAGTTTTTTTGCCACGCCGCAAAGCCAATGCAGATAACGGCGACGACTATTGATATCCAGTACCATGACACGCTTTTGTGTTTGTACTCAAATTCCGGACTCTCCCATCTGATTTCGATGCTTTCGTCTGCCATACACGTATACTAGAACAGCTTTTCTACTGTGTAAATATCGCTTGCGGCGATCATTAACGAATTAACGAATGAAAACCGAATTTGCGAATTGTTTTTTTATTCGGATATTCGCACCACATTCGTTATTCGTTGATGTTTATGCTTTTGAGGCGACGAGGGCGATAATGCGCTTTGCTCCGGCGCCCTTCAGTTCTTCCGCGGCTGCACGGACGGTTTCACCGGACGTGATGACGTCGTCTATCAGAATGATCGTGTCTTTTGTGCTGAATAACGACTCGTTTTGAACCGCGAAACATCCGCGAATGTTTTCGAGTCGCTCGGCGCGGCCTCGCGTTTCGCTCTGGGGCTTTGTGTCTTTTGTGCGCATGAGGTAGTCGGTTTTCAGCGTGAGCCCATATTTTTTGGCGAATACACGCGCGATGATCTCCGATTGATTGAACCCCCGACTGCGCAAGCGCTTTTTTGAAAGCGGAATCGGTATTACAATAACGTTTTCTTTTTCTGTTTCCACATTTTTTAAGATCGTTTCAACGGAGGCGGCATATGTGGTGATAAGCTCTCCGAGTGCGCTCCCTGCATCTTTTATATATCTGAATTTCAAGGCGTGCACGAGGGCTTTCACCGCTCCATCCTCGTATTGCGCTGCAGCCCCCAATACATATGGGGTGTCCTTGTGGCATATTTTCTTCCCTTCTGGGAGGCGTGCCCGGCACTCTCCACAGAATAGTGTTTGGTTTAGGGATATGCCGGAAAAGCATGTTTCGCAGATTGCGGTGTCTTGCTTTGTCTGCTTTTCACAGCTGACACACTTCGGAGGGAATATGAGATTGAAGATAGACTTTATGATCATGATAATCACGGAGATTCATCGGCGGTCGAATTCTGTGGCGTCTCCTATAGACCTCATCCAAAAAATACTCCCGCCCGCGATATTGGTCAATTCTTGCGCTGCCAAGAAACGACCCGCCTCGACTCGACGTCTTCGGCGAGGCGGGCGACGAAATTGTGCTTGACGCACTATAAGGAGGAGTGCCGGCGGCAGTGCGGGAATTGACCATATCCCTTTGGGTTGCGGCGGTTTGCGCCTTCCCGCTGTGTTGCGACTCGGGCGCAGTGCGTCTCGCACAACTTCCTCGTCGCGCCGTGCGGGAAGGGCAAAATCGCACGCAACGCGGACTGGGATATTTTTGGGATGAGGTCTATAATTAACCGAATGGCAGACATTTTCAAGTTTTTTAAAAATAATTCTACAGCATGTTTAGGCGTTGATATTGGGACCACGTCTATAAAAGTCGCCGAAGTTCAGCGGGGAGGGCGCATCCCTCGGGTAATAAACTACGGTTTTTTGGAATCGGGGGGTTCTCTCTCGCGAGCAAACCAGGTTTTACAAACAAGCACGCTGAAACTTTTCGAAAAGGAAGTCATTGAACTGCTACGCCTCATATTGAAACAGATGAAGATCAAGACTGTTGAGGCGGTCGCGTCCATTCCCGCGTTTTCGGCGTTTACCACCGTGCTCGATTTTCCCGATATGAGTACAGCTGATCTTGAACGCGCGATACCTTTCCAGGCGAAGCAATATGTTCCAATTCCGCTTTCGGAAGTTGCGCTTGATTGGATAAAAGTCGGAGAGTTTTCCGATGATCGCGGGTTCAAGCATATCCGGGTTCTTATGGTGTCGGTACCGCAAGAGACTATCAGAAAATATCAGAACATCTTCAAACTTGCGGGATTGAAGCTTGTCGCTCTGGAGCTTGAGAGCTTGAGCATCGCCCGAATTTTCGGAGCCACAGATCCGACTCCCACCGTTGTTGTCGACATCGGGAGTCGTTCAACCAATATCGCTTTTCTCGATCAGGGGCAGTTGAAATTTAACGCGCAGAGTGATTTTGCTGGCGCGTCGCTTACCCAGGCTTTGGCGACGAGTCTTGGGATAACGCCGCTCCGGGCGGAAGAGCTCAAAAAAGACCGCGGCATCATCGGAGTAGGTCCGGGGTCGGAGTTGTCCACAATAATGCTTCCCTTTTTGGATGCTATAATCAATGAAGTCAAGAATTCTATTTTCAAGTATCAAAATCAATTTCCGCAATTTCCAAAAATCGAGCGACTGATACTTTCCGGCGGGGGAGCGAATCTTGCGGGAATCGAGACGTATTTTGAAAAGGAGTTTGGTTTTCCGGTCGTGAAGGCAGCTCCATTTTCTCAGTTCGAGTACCCTTCGAGTATGATTCCGATGATACCCGAGCTTAATCCCATCATGAGTGTCGCCCTAGGTCTTGCTTTGCATAAAAATGAAAAATGAAGAATGAAAAATTAAAAATGACATTTCCGAATGTCATCCCCGCCCGCTTCGCCGGAGCTCCAGCGAGGCGAGCGGAGGCAGGGATCCAGATTTTCCGTTCTGGATTCCCGTTTTCACGGGAATGACAGAATTTTAATTTACTTATCATATGCCACTTCCACAAAAAGTCGTTGAACAATTAGGCAGGGAGCCACCCAAAACTCCGGGCTGGTCGTCCAAGCTTTTAATGTTTTCCGGAACGATATTTTTCGTAAGCCTCTCAATTTATTTCGGGCTTGATTTCGGTTATAAACCATACCTGTCTGGGGAGATTCAAAAAATAAATGACCAGATTTCGCAATTCGGCCAACAGGTTTCTGCAAGTGATCAATTAAAACTCATCAGTTTTTATTCCCAGCTTACAAACATAAAATCGCTTTTGGCACATCAGACAATCGGACTTCGTGCTTTTGACTGGATTCAGGATAACACTCAGGTGAACACCTACATACACAATCTTAGTGTCACTTTCCAATCCAATCAGATCTCTTTCAGTGCATCGTCGAAGACAATGGACGATGCCCTCCAGCAGATAGCGCTTTTTGACACGAAGCCGGAGGTGCAGAAGTCAACCGTTGGAGGAGTTTCTCTTTCTGGAAATCAGTGGCAGTTCAGCGCTCAATTGGTCCTTACCAAAGAATATTTTTCGCGGTCGTTTACGGCGATAGCTACTTCAAGTACGGGTACGGGAACAACTCCATAAACACGTATGAAGCAAACAACAAAAAGATTTTTAAGTATGATGCTGGGGATTGTGTTTTTTGTCGGCTCCCTGGTTATGTATTTCGAGCTTATTTCGCCTTCATATGATGAGACGTTGTCTCTTAAGGGCGATGAAGCAAGCCGACAGCAGTTTTTGGACAGCGAGAAAAAAGCGGTTGATAAAGTTAAGGGTTTGATTGCCGAGTATGATACCGCGAACGGTGAAATTCAGCGGGTTGTCTCGCTTGTTTTGCCGATCGAGCCGGATGCGCCCGGAGCAATCGCTCAGTTATACGGATTGTCCCAAAAAAATAATCTGCAATTAACCAGCATTTCGGTTTCTGGCTCCGGACTGTCAAATACCTCCCCGGTTTCCGGCTTACGGCCGTCGAATCTCAAATCGGCCTTGCAGCGGCCGCTTGGCACGCTTTCGCTTACAACAGCGCTCACCGGTTCATACGAAGATTTCAAAACTTTTCTTTCGGAATTGCAGACAAACATCAGAATATTCGATCTCAAATCGCTTTCGGCAACTCCAATATTTAAAGTTGGTAAAGACAAAAGCACCCAGGAGATTAGCGGGTATACCTTCAATATCAGCGTTGCCACGTATTATCAAACTCCGTAGAACCTATTCTCAAAATACCTTCCAGCTCTCTCTCCACTCAAAAATCTGATTTCTGTTACAATGAGAGCGTGCGGAGAAACTCGCAGAAGTCGTTGCGAGGATGAAGATGAATTTTTTTGAATGGCAATACTAGTTACGGAAGAGGGAGAGAGAAAAATCGATGTTATCAGCATTGTGATGTGGCTTTCGCTTCTTACGCTGGTTGGAGTGGCGGCGTATTTTATATTTTTTAAGCGTCCCGATCTGGTGCAAATCGCTTCTCCTTCCGATTACCAAAACATTGATCCACTCGCGAACGTGAGTCTTGACCCCACGCAGGTTACAAACAGCGACGCATTCCAGTCGCTCCAGCAATATGTGCCATTGCCGGCTCCCGCAGAGACAGGGCGGGAAAATCCGTTTATCGCACCATAGAATTAAAATTTTCAATTTATAATTATCAATTTTCAATGAATTTTCAAAACCTACAATTTTCAATTGAAAATTAAAAATTGTAAAATTGAAAATTAAAATTTATATGACCGATCAAGAACTTTTACAAGAAATACAAAAAGCCGGGCTTCTTGACGAACTCGCAGCGGAGAAAATAAAAAAAGACGCTCTTCTTTCCGGAAAAAGCGTTGAAACGCTCGTTACACTCGGGCGGTTGGTTGATGATGTCAAAATTGCCGAAATAAAAAGCAAGCTTCTGGGAATTCCATACAAAAAAATTGACCTCAAGGCAATCACGAAAGAATTGTTGGAACTTGTTCCGGAAGAAACTGCCCGTACCTATGAAACGATCCCGATGGGGAAAAAAGACAATCTGCTTGTGGTCGGGATGCTTCATCCGGATAATTCCAAGGCGCAGGAAGCATTACGATTTATTGCACGCACGGAGCGTTTGAATCTCGGCGTGTATCTTATATCGTGGAGCGATTTTAAAGACGCGATCAGAAAATATTCTCCGTATCGCACCGAGCTTGAGCGTGCGGTTCAGCAGCTTGACCTCCGGTCCGGTGACGGCGTTCAGAAGGTCGTTCATCTCGAAGAGGGAGGAGAAGGGGAAGAAGCGCCGATTATCAAAATTGTCGCCGATACATTTAAGGAAGCGCTCGCAAGCAGGGCGTCGGATATTCACATTGAGCCACTCGAAAATTATTTGCGGATTCGTTTCAGGGTCGACGGAATTCTGAAGGAAGCCGCATCGCTTCCCATGGAACTATCACAACCCGTGGTTTCCCGCGTGAAGGTTATTTCGAGTTTAAAGATAGACGAATCAAGAATTCCCCAGGGGGGGCGATTTCGAACTCGCGTGTCCGATAGGGATATAGATTTTCGTGTGGCGACGTTTCCGACGCCACTTGGCGAAAAAGTTGCGATCCGTGTTCTTGATCCGCGGATCGGGCTCAAGAGCTTGGAGGGGCTCGGCTTGGTTCCCCGGAATCTCGATTCTCTCAAGATTGCTCTCAATAAACCATTCGGCATGGTGCTTGTTACCGGTCCGACGGGTGCCGGAAAAACCACGACCCTCTACGCTGTTTTGCAGACGCTCAATAAAGAAGACGTTAATATTGTGAGCTTGGAAGACCCGGTTGAATATTTTGTCGAAGGGATAAATCAATCACAGGTGAGGCCGGAGATCGGATATGATTTTGCTTCCGGCCTGCGGCAGATACTCCGGCAGGATCCGGACATCATCATGGTCGGTGAGATCCGGGATTCGGAAACAGCCGGGCTCGCGGTGCAAGCGGCTCTTACCGGACACGTGGTTCTCTCCACGCTTCACACGAACGATTCGGCGGGTGTTATCCCGCGGCTTATTGATATGAAAGTTGAGCCATTTCTTTTGCCGGTGTCTCTGAATGTTATGATATCCCAGAGATTGGTCGGGCTCTTATGCCAGAATTGCAAGGTTGGGGAGGATCCGCTGCCGGCGGTTCGTGATATTATAGAAAAGACGATGGCCGATTTACCACCAGACATAAAGGCAACATACCCGGCTCCCTACAAAATTTATCATGCTCGCGGGTGTTCGCAGTGCAAGGGGAGAGGCATCGTGGGACGGGTCGCGCTTTTCGAAATATTTCGAATGACGCCGGAGGTTGAGGAAATCATAAGCGCCGGCCCCACGCTCCAGAAACTTTTTCTCGAGGCAAAAAGGCAGGGGATGATCACTCTCCGGCAAGACGGCGTTCTTAAAGCTCTTGACGCGAAGGTTTCGGTTGAAGAAGTAATTCGTGAAACACAGGAAGGATAAGAAATGGAAAGTGTAAAAATCAAAATGGAAAATGACAGTGTAAAATGTTAAAGTTAAAGAGTCGTTTCACGACCCGAATTGGAGAATTCATACATTTTTAATTTTGAGATTTACACTTTTAACTTAATTATGGAAGATTATAAAGAAAAACTGCGGGATCTTTTAGTCATCACAGCGAAGCAAAACGCTTCCGATCTGCATATTGCCGTAGGCAGAAGGCCGACCATCAGGGTTGATGGAGTGCTCGTCCCGATTCAGAAAGAACCCATTACGACTCCGGAGATGGCGGAGGGGCTTGTTTTTGAACTTCTTTCGGGAGAGCAGCGGGAGCGGCTGCTTCGGGAACGACAACTGGATTTTGCGTACAGCTTTGAAGATAAGGCCCGGTTCCGTGTGAACGTATATTTCCAGCGCGGGTATCTTGCGGCATCACTCCGTCTCATCCCCGCACGGATCAGAAGTATTGACGAGCTCAACCTTCCGCCGATTCTCCACGAATTCGGCAAATTGTCGCAGGGTTTTATTTTAGCGGTGGGGCCCGCGGGGCACGGAAAGTCTTCGACGCTTGCCGGAATTGTTGATGAGATAAATCATACCCGGTCTGATCACATTATTACCGTTGAAGACCCGATTGAATATTTATTTACACAGGATAGGTGCATTATCTCCCAGCGTGAGGTTGGAACGGATACGCCGTCGTTTCACGCGGCTTTGAGGAACGTGCTGCGGCAAGACCCGGACGTCATCATGATTGGGGAAATGCGCGATGCCGTGTCTATTTCGACTGCCATGACCGCTGCCGAGACGGGACACTTGGTATTTTCAACGCTCCACACAAACTCCGCTTCGCAGACGATTGACCGCATCATTGATTCGTTCCCATCCGACCAGCAGAGCCAGGTGACGAGCCAGCTTGCGGCTACCCTTGTCGCCATCGTTTCTGAACGACTTCTTCCTCGTCTCTCGGGCGGACGCGTGCCGGCGATGGAGATTATGATTGTGAATCCGGCCATTAGAAACCTCATCAGAGAACGGAAAATTTATCAGATAGATCTTGTGATAGAAACCAGCTTGCAGGAGGGGATGATTACGCTCAATCGCTCTCTTGTTCACCTCGTCAAAAATAAGGAAATATCTCTTGAAAACGCAGAACTTTATTCACTGAATCCGGCAGAGTTGCGGATACTTTTGGAAAGGACATAGAGAGTAATCGCTCATAACGCGAATTTAAGCAAATAATGCGAATATATTAGAGTAATCGCCAATAACGCGAATGGAAGCAAATAATGCGAATAGCAAAATAATAAATTCGCATTATTTATTTTACATTAGTATTATTCGTGATTACTATTAGTATTATTCGCGATTACTTATGAAGTTTAAATATAAAGCTAAAACTAAGGATGGAGAGATGCAGGTCGGCTTTGTGGAGGCGGGAAGCCGGAACTCGGCCTCGAATATTCTTGCTGGGCATGATCTTTTTATTCTCACACTCGAGTCGGCGGAAAAAACCCGCTGGTATGATCTTCTCTTAAGTTATTTCAACCGGGTTAGGCGGAAGGATATGGTTATCTTCACCCGCCAACTCGCCGTGCTTCTTGAAGCGCGCCTGCCGCTCAATGCCGCCCTTCGAAGTCTCTATGAGCAGACCGGAAACAAAACGCTTCGCGATGCGATTTTTCAGATGGCGGAAGATATTGACGCCGGGCTTTCTTTTTCCCAGACGATGGAGCGGCAGGGGCAAATTTTCCCGGAGTTTTATGTGGAAATGGTGCGAGCGGCGGAGATTACCGGCAACCTGAATGAGATCTCCGGATTTCTCGCGGATTATACGGAAAAAGAATCTGTTCTCGTGAACAAGGCGATTTCCGCGATGATTTACCCGATCATCCTTTCGCTTTTATTTTTAGTTGTCGCCGGCATTATGCTTGTGTTTGTATTTCCCCAGATCAAGCCGATTTTCGTGGAGTCGGGCGTTGATCTTCCCATTCTTACCAAAATCCTTTTGGGTTCGGGAGATTTTGTCACAAAGTGGTGGTTCATACTCGCGATTGTCGGCGCGGCGTTCATCGGGATATTTTTTGAATATATCAGGACCGACGAGGGGCGGGCACTGTTCGATGATGCAAAAATAAAACTGCCGCTTGTGAATAAAATTTATCTGCCGATTGTCATTTCCCGGTTTTCGAGCGCCGCGACGCTTCTCATACACGGCGGCATACCGATCGCGCAGGCGCTTGAAATCATCGGGCACATGGTGGGGAACGTGCTTTACCGCGACATCATGCACGAGGTCGCCGAAGATCTGCGGCAGGGCGAGCTTCTCTCGAAAAGTATTGCAAAATTCCCCGACTATTTCCCACCACTTGTTTCCCATATGATTGCAGTGGGGGAGACCACAGGCCGCATTGAACAGATATTTTCCCGTCTTTCGACATTTTACGCGCGAGAGGCGGATGATACCGTCGGCCGCATCGTTGACCTTGTCCAGCCGATTTTGCTTATAATCATTGGCGTTTCGGTTGGGCTTCTTTTCGCCGCGATACTTATGCCCATTTTCAAGCTTACACAGAGCATACATTAATTACTTAGATACTAGAAAATAGATATTAGAAGGGTTTCGATAGGTTGCCTGTGGAAAACTCCTTTATTGCCATGTGTGGTATACTTACGTTGTAGTTTTTGTTTGTCAGAATAAGTTAAGAAAAGGTCGAAAGGTTCCTTTGCAGATAAAATTAATTTTAGAAAAGGTCGACAATCTAAACACTCAATATCAAACTTCATGTTCAACAAAAAACAAGGATTTACCCTTATCGAACTCTTAGTCGTTATCGCAATCATCGCGATACTCGCCTCTATCGCTCTCTTATCACTCGCCCCCGCACAAAAAGCAGGACGAGATGCACGGAGAATCGCCGATTTGAGGAATACGCAGTCAGTGTTGCAGCTCGATTACAATAAATGCGGGCATTTCCCGATGGGTATCGTTCCCTACAACTTCCAGTGTGGAGCTACTGGCGGTCCTGCGCCAGCGGCGACAGGCAGTTCGTACTCGTGGAGTACTTTAAGCAATGTTCTGGGGTCCGATCACGATGCTGTCATCAACCAACCCTTACCGAATGATCCTTTGGGGCCTGTGTCTACGGCGCCACAATTTTTCGCTAAATGCACTGCCACCGGCGGTCATTGTTATCTTTATGCAGTGAGCCAAGATGGTTTAAGTTATATCCTCGGCGCTTTGCTCGAATCCGATAACGCAGCCCTTAAAACTAGTTTTAATGCTCCGGATCCAGCGGATTCATATAGTTTGGGATGCGATCCTACACAAAAAAATTATTGCGTAAAGTTCTAGGATAAAAAAAGGAGCTTTTTATCTTATTAGATTAGACTGTTAAAACTTCCTGTATCCCTTTGTGATATACTTCTCCCGTACATACTTCTTTGCAGATAAAATTAATTTTAGAAAAGGTCGACAATCTAAACACTCAATATCAAACTTCATGTTCAACAAAAAACAAGGATTTACCCTTATCGAACTCTTAGTCGTTATCGCAATCATCGCGATACTCGCCTCTATCGCTCTCTTATCACTCGCCCCCGCACAAAAAGCAGGACGAGATGCACGGAGAATCGCCGATTTGAGGAATACGCAGTCAGTGTTGCAGCTCTACTATAACAAGTGCGGATTTTTCCCGAATGCCAGTGCTGCTATAAGTACTGTTTCTTGCGGTGCAAACTCTGGTTCCACCTCCGCCGATTCTAGTGGAAATTATGTTGCTTATGCTTCCTGGTCATCTCTCGACGGCCAACTTAATGACGCGAAGATAATTAGCCAGCCCTTACCCGATGACCCGGCCGCTTCCGGCAATGCTCATTATGCTTACGCCGTAACCACTGATGCCGCTGGCTATGTGGTGGGGGCCAAGCTTGAATCGGACAATGGCGTGCTCAAGAACAGCTTTAAGCAGGATGTGCTACTGAATTTAGACTGCAATACTGCAGATCTTAACGCCGACGGCAGTCCGAACTACACGTATTGTATCGCTTTCTAACTTAAGAAGACGCGACGGCATCGTGATTCTTACTGTTAGCTTTTCCAGTTAAGCTCTCCGGTTTCCGGGGAGCTTTTCTGTTTTTGATCCCGTGTCGGCATAGCGTATACTATGTGTAATGAATATCGCGCTTTTTGTTTTCGGAGCGGCGCTTGGAAGTTTTATCAATGTGCTCGCGCTGCGGTATGACCCCGAACGCTTTATTTTGAATCCGCGAATCATGGGCGGACGGTCGCGCTGTCCGCACTGCAAAAAAACGCTCCGCTGGTTCGAGCTTGTGCCAATTTTCAGTTTTATTTTTCAGCGCGGACGGTGCCGGAAGTGCGGGGTAGGGATTAGCATGCAGTATCCAATCGTTGAAATTGTGTCCGGGCTTATATGCGTTTTGGTGCCGATGCGGTTGGAATCCATTTTCAGTTTTGGGAATTCGGACTGGATCCCCACCTTCGCGGGGATGACGTTAGGAAATGCCATTTTCTATTTTCTATTATCTATTATTTGGGTTCTCATATTTTTAACCCTCCTTCTTATCGTCCTCATAGACCTGCGGCTTTATATCATACCCGATGAAGCGAACATTTTTTTGGGTTTCTTGGGCCTGCTTACCATATTTTTTATTGAGTCCAATGGCGGAGCAATCCATTCGTCGTTCCTCGGGGCGTACGCCATGCTTTTTGGTTTTCCGCAGAATGCGTGGGTGAACCATATTCTTGCCGCACTTCTAGGCGGGGGTCTTTTTGCACTCATCATCGGCGCAACGCGCGGACGGGGCATGGGGGTGGGCGATTTGAAACTGATCGTCCCTCTCGGACTCATTTTTGGGTGGCCCGACATACTTATTGTCATTTCCCTCGGCTTTATTATCGGCGCTGTTTTTGGCGTATGCGCGATTGTCGCGGGCGGGAAAACCCTTAAGAGTGCCGTGCCGTTCGGACCGTTTCTTGCGATCGCGGCGGGACTGATTTTTTTCTTCGGATACGATTTGATCCAATTGTATGCGCGCTTGTTTGGAATCTGACCGTGTATGTTTCGTGCGGGCAACGCGGGGGTGTAGTAGAATGAACTCAATGAAACGAATGTCGCGCGGGTTCACAATTCTCGAAATTTTAATAGTTGTTTCCATAACCATTATGGTTTCCGCGCTTGCAATTTCATACAGGAGTTCGAGTCAGCAGCAGGTGGGACTGTATGTTGAAGTTCAGAAATTGGCGGAGCTTATATTGCGGGCAAAGTCGCTTGCGGTTTCCACGTATAATGATCCGGCGGCCTTGTCCGACCCGAGCACGATGATCTGCGGGTATGGCGTGAGCATAGACTATACCCCCAATCATAATGGATACACACTTTTTTCATACAGGGTTCCGCTCGGCAGGCAGTGCGAGAACATTACTACGATCGAAAACGATGCAGCCGCGAACACTTCGATAGTTACGTTTTCCCGTTACGATGTTGCGCCCGGAGTCGTTATTTTGAAAGACGGTTTCCCCGATAGTATTTATAAGATTTTTTTCGTTCCTCCGACGCCTGTCACACTTATCGGCGTCAATCCCGATGAAAAAACCGTTGAAAGAAACCGATCGGCTCCCGGAAAAATTTATCTTACGACGAAAGATGTATCCATCAACGCCACAATTTCCGTGAGTAGTTTTGGGCAGGTGGATTTTTGATTACTAACTTTCAACTTACAACTTTAAATTTATGAACGGGAATATTTCAAAAAGAAAAAAAGGCCAAACGCTTATCGAGACCATGGTTGCGCTCTCCGTTCTTATGGTCGGGATGATGGGCATTCTCGGGCTTTTGTCGCGGTCGTTTGCCATCAGTAACCTCGTTTCCGACAGCTATACCGCAACATACCTTGCCGCCGAAGGAATTGAGGTGACAAAAAACCTGCTTGATCACAATGTTATGAAACTTGCTTCGACTGAGTGGAATGCTGGTTTTGCCATAAACGGCGAGTACGAAGTTGATTCTACAAGCCAGATTTTAGTTTCTTCTGTGGGCGGTTGCAGGATACTTTTTGATGCGAACACGAACTTGTATGGCTGTTCCCTTGGGACGCCCACAAAATTCAGGCGGAAAATCGTTGTGGAGTCTATTGATTCGAATCACCTTAAAATAAATTCCATCGTTACATGGAGTACATCGGGCGGGATTACCGGCGTTCCCATAAGCTCCGAAATAAATCTTGAAGATCATTTTTTTAATCCTCGCAGCCAATAAAACATATGAAACGAAAACAAATCATAGACCGGAGGGGATTTACCATCATCGAACTTGTTGTCTCCCTTGCTGTTTTTGTCATTATTGTCTCGATTGCCGTCGGCGGGTTTGTGAGCGCTCTCCGATCGCAGCGGCAGGTAGCCGCTCTTATTTCCGTAAATAACAACGCTTCGCTTGCGATTGAAGAGATGGCCCGCGAGATTCGGACCGGAAGAAATTTTTCTTATTCCACTCCCGGCAGTCCCGATGGCGAACTTACTTTTTATAATGCGGAGGGAGCGCTCATCACGTATCGGAAAAATTTTGCTGGGAAATATATCGAGCGGGGAATAACCGCGAATTTGATGCGGACATTCCAGCGCCTGACGAGCGAGGGAGTTCTAGTGCACTATCTGACATTTTCTTTGTTTGGGGACTTTGGGAGCGGTACAGACTCAAACGATGAGTGGCCGACCCGTGTGACAATTATGATGGGCGTGGGGACACAGGAACCCGGAGTGTCGGAAGGAATAGTCCACCTTCAAACGACCGTCAGCTCTCGGCAAAAAGATGAGCCATAGAAAATTAAAAATGAAAAATCAAAAATTAAAAATTGGGGGAGAAAAAAGCGGTTTTTTGAGAAATGGGCAAGCCGATTCGACCCTTCAATCAGATTCAGGGCGAGCAAGCTCAGGGCAGGCAGTACTTCTTGTGGTGCTCTCGCTTGGAGGGGCGCTTCTTGGGGCGACCGCGATTGCAGGGTTTCTGACTGTTATTCAGCTTCAGCAGTCGGGAGACGTCGCAAATTCCGCGAAAGCGATTTTTGCGGCTGAAGCCGGCGTTAATTGCGCGCTTTATGACTATGCCAACTCGAGTACCGCACCGTGCCACAGCTACACAGGTACCACTCTTCATCTTTCGAACGCCTCATTTGCAGACTTCACTTGCTACAAGGACGATGCGCTTACCCTTACAGCGGCGTGCGCCAATCCTTCTTCGACGTACATACTCTCGAAGGGTGTTGCCGGCACCGCGAAGCGCGCGCTTCTTTTTACCATTACCGTGCCGTCTGGGGGTCCGTAGAAGCTAGAATCTAAATTTTTTGGCTATATACTATATTGATGGATAAGAAATCGGCGAAAGAGCGCATTCAACATCTTAAAAAGGTTATCAATCATCACCGGTATTTGTATCACGTTAGGGATACGGAGGAGATTTCCGAGGGAGCGCTCGATTCCTTAAAGAAGGAATTATTTGATTTGGAGCAGCAATTTCCGGATCTTGTGACGCCGGACTCTCCAACACAGCGCGTTGGCGGCACGCCACTTTCAGAATTCAAAAAAGTCGCGCACGGGACAAGGATGAACTCATTGAACGACGCTTTTTCAAACGAAGACATGTTCTCCTGGCTTGAGCGCCTCGAAAATTATCTCGGGCCGAATTCGAAACTCGAAATTCAAAAGTCAGGTTTTTATTGCGACCTTAAAATGGATGGACTCGCTGTCGAGCTTACATATCAGGATGGCATTTTGGTGCGGGGTTCGACGCGCGGAGACGGGCTTGTCGGCGAAGACATCACGCAGAACATACGGACTGTCGAGGCAATCCCGCTTGCGCTCGAAGCTCGCGACAAAGTTCCCGCGGAGCTCATCGTTCGAGGCGAAGTATTTCTCACAAAAAAAGAATTTGCAAGGATAAATCGCGAACAGGCGGAGCGTGGCGGGAAGGCGTATGCAAATCCGCGCAATGTTGCGGCCGGATCTCTTCGCCAGCTTGACCCCGCTATTACCGCGAGCCGGAAACTAAATTTTTATTCGTATGGCATCGCGGGCGAGGGCGCCGACTATTTAAAAAAATATCCCACACGCGCACTTGAATATAAAGCGATTCGCGATTATGGCATTCCTGTAAACCCCGACGGGCGTGTTGTTATTTCTTTTGAAGAGATTTTTGAATTTCACGCGACGTGGGCAAAAAATCGCGAAAAGCTTGCGTATGA
Source organism: uncultured Candidatus Saccharibacteria bacterium (assembly GCA_964418085.1). Taxonomy (GTDB): domain Bacteria; phylum Patescibacteriota; class Minisyncoccia; order UBA6257; family 2-01-FULL-56-20; genus JBBTYG01. The sequence continues at coordinate 317 of CAYQKB010000011.1, read as the reverse complement.
AATTGATGGAATTGTCGTATCGGTGAATGATAATCGCGCTTATCAGCAGGCGGGGATTATCGGCAAGGCGCCGCGGGCGAGTGTCGCCTATAAATTTTCACCTCGAGAGGCAACGACGATTGTGGAAGATATTATTGTGCAGGTGGGACGCACCGGGGCGCTTACGCCAGTTGCCGTGATGAAGCCGGTGAATGTCGGTGGTGTTACCGTTACGCACGCGTCGCTGCACAATGCGGACGAAATCGAGCGGCTGGGGCTCAAGATTGGGGATACGGTGGTTATAAACCGGGCGGGGGATGTGATCCCGCAAATTTCGC
>CAYQKB010000010.1:0-27054 GCA_964418085.1 uncultured Candidatus Saccharibacteria bacterium | reverse complement strand
ACGTCAAATCAGCATGGCCCTCTGATGCCCTGGGCTACACTCGTGTTACAATGGCGCGGACAATGGGTCGCCAAGCCGCAAGGCGGAGCCAATCCCATCAAACCGCGCCCCAGTTCGGATTGGGGGCTGCAACCTGCCCCCATGAAGCCGGAATTGCTAGTAATCGCGAATCAGCCACGTCGCGGTGAATACGTTCTCGAGTCCTGTACTCACTGCCCGTCACGCCAAGGGAGCCGGTAATAGATGAAATTTCACTTCGGCGGAATCAGTCTAAGATCGGTGACATGGGCGAAGTCGTAACAAGGCACGCGTAGCGGAAGCTGTGCGTGGATCAATTAAACTATCTTTTGATAATCTCTGGCCTTCGGGCTAGAGCACATCAGAAAGCTAGTCGGCATTCGTAAGTTGCGTATGCGTTCCGCAAAAAAGCGGAACAGAGTTGGGATAACTAAAAAGCTCTCTTAGAAACCGTTAGTACGTGCAATCTGCGCGGGCGCTACGGTTTCTTAGACCCTGAGCAAAGTCAAAGGGTTTTCTTTGCGTGAATTATCTTTGAAGATTGAGTATTTCGCAGTTTTTAGAGGTGGGGTATACTTAAACTATCTATGGCAGAAACAAAAAAAATTTTATTAATAGAAGACGACAGCTTTCTTTCATCGCTCATGAAAGCGCGCCTCGAAAAAGAGGGGTTTGGGGTTATTCAGGCATTTGACGGGGAGGAAGGGCTTTCGGCGATAAAAAAAGAAAAGCCGGCTGTTATCGTTCTCGATCTCATTATGCCAAAGGTGTCGGGCTTTGAGGTAATGGAATATATTTCAATGAATGTGGATGTGAGCAAGACGCCGGTTGTGGTGTTAAGCAATTTGGCGCAGGAAAGTGATTTCCAAAAAGCGAAGCGGTTGGGCGCCAGAGAATTTTTTGTAAAGATACGGATATCAATAGATGATCTTGTCACGAAGATAAAGGAATTGGTCGGCCAGTCTGCGGTTAGCGTATAGGGTTGACCTGGTAGTGAAACTTCGAGCATGCTCCTCGAAAAACTCGAAGTTCTACTACCCGGTTGACCGAAAATACTTTTTGCTCTATATTCTAATCCTATGATCCCGTTAGAAGCCGCGATCGCGGGGGAATATATACATTTTAAACATGAAAAATAGTCGCCATACATTAACAAATTACAGTAGGTTGCCGATCGCGATCTGCTTCTAACGCGATGATTACAGGAGAAATGATGAAAAAAGTTCGCACCGGCGCCCGGGTGCGGGTGCATGAAGGAAAAGGCAAGAGCGTCTTTGAGGGTATTGTGATCGCCCGGAAGCACGGTTCCGAGTCGGGATCAACAATTACCGTCCGCGGCGTCGTGGCAAGCGTGGGCGTTGAGAAAACGTTTCCGCTCCATGCGCCGACGATAACGAAAATAGATATTCTCTCGTCGCCGAAAAAGGTTCATCGCTCAAAGCTCTATTTTGTACGAAAGATTTCAGGATCGAGGATTCGGCAGAAGCTTGGTGTCTCGCTGTAATCAATTTTATATCTCTTGCTTCAGCGCCGCTTCTTAAAAATGGCGTTTTGCGTTATGCTTTTTGTAGTAACCTTAACCGGAGGTAAATATGGCTCGACTGTGCAGAAGACGGGACGTTTTAAAGAAGGCGCAAAGCGTATTGGACGAGTTCTTGTCCGAAAAGGATAGAAATGCTCTGCGGCGCCTTTTTCACGAGCAGGAGGGGGAAAACTCCGAGCTGTTGGCTGAAGTGGATCCTGGACTACGGATTCTTTTTCAGAAAAAATAATGTGTGCGTCCTTGCATAAGCGGGCACGCACATTTTTTTGAAAAATAATGCCGAGAGCTTTGTGGGTAAGCTCTCGGCATAGTTAGTACACGGCATGACATTCGTGGATCAGATGTCAGTGCCGCACACAGATTAACCTCCCGTGAAGCTGTAAAATTCTCTACGTTAAGTATAGCATACTCGATTCATATAAAACAGGGAGATGTAAAATTTTTGGATTTGACGGAATAAATTTGGGATGGTATTTAATATATAGCAGCTGGTAATTCTCCGATGAGCCTTTAGTGGCAATACGAGCGGAGGGTAAGTCAGAGGGCGACGTCAAACGTCCCTAAAAATGTGCTATGAGGTGGCCGAGGGAAGAATACCTTCTTTACGGCCCCTTTTTTATTTGAAGTGGTGCTGGACGGAAATTTCTGAATAATTTAGAATCTTTACTGGATTATACGCGCGCGGGTGGCGAAACGGCAGACGCACTACCTTGAGGTGGTAGCGCCCGTAAGGGCGTGCAGGTTCAACTCCTGTCCCGCGCACTACAACTGTTTTAAGATAGTGTTATTATTATAACAAATGGAACTTAAGATGTATATGGTGATCATTCTTTTTACTTGGGCGATTATACCCGGTTCAATTGTGGGATATCGATTTTATAAACTTATCAAATACGTCAAGAAAAATTATTCTCAAGAATGGAAGAATTGGAAGTTTAATGACCCTCTATCTTCGCCTCCTGGTGGTGTCTATTCATTTAGGGTTTTCCAATTTATTAAAAATAATAAGACCTTATCAAATGATGTTTTTCTCCAAAGAGAAAACAATTCGGTAACGCGTTGGCATAACATCGTTCTATTAATCATGCTTTTGTTAATTGCTGTATTTATTTACATGGGAACTCGCAGTTGAACCATCAAAACATAGTATCGTTCGAACATCGTTCAACAAAATTCGGCATAAGTCATCCTCGCTCGAGCACTAGAACTTTAAATGAAGGCTATCTAAAAGGATCTTATTTCTTTTTATAATACTTTTTCCCCTTGATTTTGTCCGGCAGTAAATTTGTATCGGTATAAAGCTCATATCCTTTGTGATATCCCAACTCTTTCATGAGTTTAGTGGGTGCGTTGCGAATCATCATCGGAATCGGCAAATTGCCATACTTTTTTACATCTTCCATTGCATCGCCGTATGCACTGTAGGCACTTCGATCTTTCGGCGCGGTTGAAAGATATACAACCCCGTGCGCAAGATTGATCGCCGCTTCCGGAATGCCTATAGTTTCTACTGCCCGGAAAACTTCGTTTGCGACAACCAGCGCTGTTGGTTGCGCCATTCCAATATCCTCCGACGCAAAAATCACCATCCGTCGGGCGATAAATTTCGGATCTTCTCCGGATTCGATCATTCGGGCAAGATAATAGAGGGCCGCATCCGGCTGGCTCGCCCGCATGCTTTTTATAAACGCGCTGATCGTGTTGTAGTGCTCTTCGCCTTTTTTATCGAAACGCAAAAATTTATTTTGAATCGTATTTTTAAGGGCTTCTGTGTCAATCCGTTTGTATAGTGTTGCCGCGCTCTCGATGACACTGATTGCCTGCCGTGCATCTCCGTTTGCCATCTGCACAAGCCAATCTCGGGCATCATCGTCCATCTCGACTCCGGTTCGCAAAATAATCTTTTTCACCTCATCGTCTGTAAGTTCGTTTAATACAAACACTCGGCATCGAGAGAGAAGCGCCGGGATAATCTCAAAACTCGGATTCTCGGTTGTGGCGCCTATAAGAACAATATCGCCCTTCTCCACGTAGGGGAGCAGAAAGTCCTGTTGGGCTTTGTTGAAACGATGAATCTCGTCAAGGAAAAGAATCCGCGGGCCCGCAAGCAAGCCACCACTTTTTAAAACGTCTTTAATATCATCCTTCCCGGCGGACACCGCAGAAAGTTCAAATAAATTCGCCTTGAGAGATGTGGCGTAAATTTTGGCGAGGGTGGTTTTGCCTACTCCCGGCGGCCCCCACAAAATAAATGAAAAAATATGCCTCTCACGTATCGCGATATTGAGCGGTTTTCCCGGCCCGACCAAATGTTCCTGGCCGACAAACTCCTCGAGTGTTTTTGGTCTGATTTTAGATGCTAGTGGTTCCATGATTTTTTAAATTATTTTTTTCTCCTCTCTCTCTCTCCTCTCTCCCTCACCATTCCCACTCCTCATAAAACTTCAGGAATAAAACTTTTGAAACCGTCTCGGAGTGTGGCGACACGAGAGCGAGGAATTTTGCTTCGGGCAAAATATCCTGTGTTTCAAAAGGTTTATTCTGAAGTTTTGCCCTCGCAAAACTTATCCACAGCCATATATATTGTATATGATGTACAATTATATACAATATATACATGGAACATAATACAAATAAGGCGCACGGTTCGCGACTCACCGGGAAGCAGCAAAAGTTTTACGAATCGCTCAAAAAACTCATGGAGAAAAAAGGCGAGTCGCCGACGGTTGCGGAGCTTGTACGGCTTATGAAGTTTTCATCTCCCCGCGCGGTGACGCAGTATCTCGAATCGCTCGAGCAAAAGGGTCTTATCGAACGGCGGCGGTACGAGCGCCGGGGGATCCGCATTCTCGAGTCTGGCGGCGCGGGGCCGATGACAGTAAGTATCCCCGTGATTGCTTCCGCGGGTTGTGACAATGTAAGCGTCTTCGCGCAGAGAAATTTTGGGGACTATATTTGCGTCGCCACCGAATTGCTTCAGGGAAAAAATAAAGATACGGTAGCGTGCGTGAAGGCGGTCGGCGATTCAATGGCGGATGCGGGAATAAAGGAAGGGGACTATGTGCTGGTGGAGGTGACGGAAGCCGTGAATGAAAATGATCTGATCGTCGCGATCATAGACGGTTTCGCCGTTATCAAAAAAATCGAGTTCGCGAATAACGCGGTTATCTTGCGGCCGGTCTCTTCTGATCCGCAGTATAAACCGATAATTTTAAACAAAACATTCCGGATATTTGGTAAAGTGATAGACGTGATCCGCGTTCAGCCAAAAGGAGATCTCCAAATCGTTCCGCTCTACGCAAGCCCCGAGGAGCCCCGTATGGAATGGGAAGCGATTTAAGGATAGATGTTACAATCTAGACATGAAAAAATATATACATCCCTTTGAAAAAACCTTGAGTGTTTCAAAGGAGAATATTACCCTTGAATTGCGAGATTTTCCAGCCCTGCCTTGGGCGGATTTTCTGCTTAACCCTCGTCGTCTTCGCGGAAGCGATTTTTTAATGCGCTGGTCACAAGGAGTATGGAGTGAAAATCGTCTTATTGAAGCTGTAAATCAAACCGAGAAATATTTTGCCATCCCATACGGTCCAAGCGGAACCGCACCGACAAATGATGTCCGTGCTTTTGAACTTTACTTTGAGCGATTAGAAGAAGCCGGGCTTGGCAAAATCAAACGTCCCGATCTATTGGTTTTCAAAAAGTCAGATGAGTCAGAGATAAAGAAACTGCTGGAAAGTGTTGGTGGTATACAGGAGTTACCTTTTACCCCAGAAGAAAAGCTTAAGCCTCTACTTGGAAAAGCTGTTATTGCAGTTGAGTGCGAGAATAGTTTGTGGAAATCAAAAAAGATGCCAGATTATGCCACTGAGTTTAGTCCGCAAAAACGACTTGGTGGAAAACTGGGGCTGAAAAAAGTGGCCGTTCTTCCGACAATAATAATCAAAGAAGAAGATCGCCTACCTCTAAAAGGTTGGCAAGAACAAAATAGTGTAAAAATTCATGTATGGCATGTATTTTATGATCAAGCATTCGGTATTTCTTTTGATGAAGCAGAGCGACTCATCACTGAAGGACTAATACAGCCGACAATTCAAACTTTCCAAGCGCCTGGCGGTGCAACAACAAAAAAGGCCATTTATAAGACTTATTATCGTTACGCGTATCCATTGGGCGATGCGGTTGAGGAGCCCACGCTCGTATCAGATTCTGTCGAGGATAGAAATGGACACATTCTTCCGTATGTAAAATTTCATGGAGGAAAATTGGTGTTGAATAAAGAAGCAATAAAAGTTTTGGATTCTATTACACGAAATAAATGAAAACAGCCATACGCCAAAAACTCCCAACAAATTGGGATCAAAGAGAAAAACTACGAGATAAGGGACAATTTTGGACTCCCGCTTGGGTTGCTGATGCTATGGTTGCTTATGTAGCACGAGGGGCAGATCTAGTTTTTGATCCGGGAGTTGGTAAGGGTGTTTTTTATGATTCTTTAAAGAAACTAGATCGAAAAACAAAATTTTACGGAACAGACATTGATCCTATGATAATTGACGAGGCTAAATCAGAAGGAATTTTTGATGATAACTCTAAAGTTGAAGTAAGAGATTTTATTCTTAATCCTCCCCAAAAGTTATTTAGGGCAATTGTCGCTAATCCGCCATATATTCGTCATCATCGTCTCTCGCTAGAGCAGAAAAATCAGTTTCGTAAAATAAGTCTGATGAATATTGGTAGCACTCTTGATGGACGGGCAGGACTCCATATTTATTTCTTAATACAGGCACTAACATTATTGGATAAAGGTGGGCGACTCGCATTTATTATGCCAGCAGATACTTGTGAGGGTGTGTTTTCTAAAAAACTTTGGAGCTGGATTTCAAAAAAATATTGCATTGATGGCGTCATAACTTTTGAGCATAAAGCGACGCCATTTCCAGGCGTTGATACAAACGCAGTTATCTTTTTGGTGAAAAATGAAAAGCCAAAAGAAAAAATAAGGTGGGTAAAGTGTCTTACCCCACAAAACAAAAGGCTGTTTGAGTTTTTGAATAATGATTTGATTGGAAAAAGCTACGATGATCTCGATATTTATGAGCGTGATTTAACTGAAGCCTTGTTGGTAGGGCTTTCAAGAGCACCGAGAACAGATCACGACTATGAGTTTACCCTAACTGATTTCGCCCGCGTTGTACGTGGTATTGCAACGGGCGCCAATGAATTTTTTTTCCTCACGCGAGAGAAAGCAAAAGAAGCCGGTATTCCTGATAAGTATTTTATTCCTGCCGTAGGAAGAACGAGAGATGCGGAAGGATCATATCTTACAAAAGAATCTCTTTTAAAACTTGAGGGGAAAGGCCGTCCAACTCTTCTTTTTTTTCCGAACGGATCACGTTGGGAAGATATGCCAGAAGCAGTCAAAACTTACATTCTTAATGGGGAAAAAGCAGGACTTTCAAAACGGGCACTCATCTCCACGAGACAGCCTTGGTATAAAATGGAAGTAAGAGAAATACCTATATTTTTATTTTCCTATCTCGGTCGTCGTAACGCACGTTTTATTAAAAATGAGGCAGGTATTGTTCCGCTGACTGGATTTCTTTGCGTCTATCCTCGATCTAATGACGCGGAGTACATCAAAAAATTATGGACAATATTACAAGATCCAAATACGATCGCAAATCTACAATTGGTCGGGAAATCATATGGCTCGGGTGCGATTAAGGTTGAGCCAAGATCACTTGAACGGTTGCCTATTAGCTCTGACCTTGTTCGCAAACTTGAACTGAAGCCAACGAGATCAGAATTGTCTTTATTTTCTTAGTTTTATTAATTGATATTATAAAGCCCCTACTTAGTAATTCACAAAATACGTAATCTTTGCCTGCGAGTGGAGAGTGACCACAAGTGCATCCGCGGCGCTTTGCATTTTCTGCTGTTTCAGTTGATTCATAATCTGGGTTTTATATGCCGCTTCCTGTCCTTTTGGAATTGTAACCTTATTGTCTTTTATATAGTGCACAACGTCTGCGTCGGTAACCTGTATTTTGTCCACAAGAAGCCGCTCCAGTTTTTTTTGGGTGATGATCTGACCCTTCAAGTCGTCCATTGTCATTCCCTGTTGTGCAAGCGCGTCCACAAGCTTGCCCCCTTGGGCTGTAACTTGTTTCTCAATAGATCCCAATTCCGCCTGAACGTCTGCGTCGGTTACCGCAACTCCTTTTTTGCTCGCTTCCTCGTCAATAAGCTTTTTATTAATGAGTGAATCAAGCGTTGCCTTGCCGGACGTCTTTTCGAGTTGCGCAATAACGGCAAACCGGCTTATGGGTGAGCCGTTCACTGTCGCCGCGACAACCAATCCTTTCTCGTAATAAACAAGCGCCGCGATTATCAAAACTGCGGCAACTATAACACCGTTTCTTACGGTAATCATCTTCGACATCCCGGCATTCGTTTCAATGGGTTCCGACACGACCGGCGACACTTCTTCTTTTTGGTGATCATTCATAGTAAATTGTAAAAACCAATTAATGTATTATTTTTTACGACTTTTTTATTCTAGACCCTATCCCAAAAATAATCCAGTCCGCGTTGTGGAGAAGATATGCCGTTCCCGCAAGGCTTGCCGAGGAAGCTGTGCTGAAGCACTGCGACCGAGGTTTAACGTAGCGGGCGACATATTTCTCCGCAACCCAGAGGGATATGGCCATCTTTCGCACTCTCGGCGTCCCTCCTCCTCGGCGTACGTCCAGTACGCCTGCGTTATCAGTTCTTGATTGTGCGAAAGATGGCCGATATCGCGGACGGAGTATTTTTGGGATAAGGTCTAAGGTTTTCCGAGGGAATGCAAGCGCTATCAAATTCTTCGACAGCGAACCCTCAAAAAGGTAAACTATGAATGTATCCCGTTAGAAAATTAAAACAAATGATAAACGGAGATCAAATAAAATATTTTATTCACACGCGCCCTGAGTCGGCAAGCGCGCGCTTTAATTTTCTAACGGGATGAGAAAGAAAAAAGTGGTTGCGGAAGCACATGCGCCGGAAAGAATATTTTCCGTTTCGGAATTTATCGAGCTTTTAAACACGTTTTTTAAGGAACATGTGTTTCGCATTGTGGGAGAGATAACTCAGTTCAAAAGGCAGAATGGCTCGGGCCATTGTTATTTCACTATTAAAGACAAAAATGGAGGCGGCGTGCTCGACTGCATCGTCTGGAGCCGCAATTTCGATCTGTGCGGGATTGCGCTTGAAACAGGAATGGAAATAATACTGACCGGCAGGCCCAGTGTATATGCGCCAAACGGCCGGCTTTCCTTTGTGGCGGAAACCGTCGAGCTGGTTGGTGCGGGCGCGCTCAAAAAAGCGTACGACGCGTTAAAGAAAAAACTTGAGGAAGAGGGGCTGTTCGCAGCGTCAAAAAAGCGGACTATCCCAGAATTCGTTCAAAGAATCGGAGTTATTACATCGCTCCAGGGAGCAGTCATTTCGGATTTCAGGCACAACCTTGGCAAATTCGGATTCAAAATTTTTGCCGTTGATTCCCGCGTGGAGGGGCAAGCCGCGCTTACCGCCCTTCTCTCCGCAATACAGACGATGCGCAAAACGGATATCGAAGTTCTGGTAATTATCCGCGGCGGGGGTTCGCTCGAATCCCTTCAGGCATTTAATAATGAAGTGCTCGTGCGGGAGATCGCGGATTTTCCGGTGCCTGTTGTTGCCGGCATCGGGCACGACCAGGATGTGCCGCTCCTCGCGCTCGCCGCCGATTACATGACCTCAACTCCGACGGCCGCAGCGCATCTTCTCAGCCGTTCATGGGAGGAAGCATATTCAAAAATTCGCGAGGTGGCACATATTCTTACGCGGATTGCCGAGGAGTTCAGGCGGATCCGCGCCGACCTCGATCTTTCGTGGAGTTCAATGATAGATCACACCGAAAAACAAATTGCGCTTGTGGGAGAGCGCCTCGCATTCGCTCTCCAGTCCGTAAAGCACAACGATCCGAAACGCCAATTGATGCTTGGATATTCAATCGCACGAAGCGGAGGCAAAATCCTGCGAAGTAGTAAGGACATAAAAAAGGGAGATGAGCTCGCAACCGAACTTGCTGATGGAACTGTTAATTCCCGGGTCGAAAATATATAATTATGGCAATGGCTACAAAAGAACCAAAAGATTTCAAACTTCATCTCGAGGAAATTGCGCGGATTCTCGAGTGGTTTGATTCGCAGGAAGAGCTCGACGTAGAGCAGGCGCTCGAGAAAGTAAAAAAAGCTTCAACGCTCATTAAGGAAAGTAAAAAACGGCTTGCCGAAATAGAAAACGAATTTACAGAGATCAAAAAAGAAGTCGAAGGATAAAAAGGATTGCGAGAGATGCTTATGGATTGTCGCGCCCATCCCCGGTGATGGGAATTTGATTTCCTAAGTATTTCGGTTTTGTATGGAATACGAGATCAAGCACTGCTTTTTCGTCCGCAAATATTTCGCGGATGTAGTTGTGCAGGAGATAATGGCCGTCATCGGCATTCACGCCGTATGCGGTTATTCCAAGCTCGCGGGCTATGAACACCGCGCGCGGGAGATGGAATGACTGGGTTGTGATCAGGATCGAAGTAACTTCGAAAATATCTCGCGCTCGATACATGCTGCTGTAGGTATCGAAGCCGGCGTGGTCAAGAAAAATATCCTGGTCGGGAATGCCTTTTTGGAGGAGATATGTGCGGACAGGATTTACTTCGTTGTAGCTCACAGTGCTATTGTCTCCCGACACAAGAATTTTTAAAACTTTTTTCGCGTCGTACAATCGGACGGCCGCAGTTACCCGGTCTTTGAGGACAGGGGAAAGCGCTCCGTTCGATAGCACCGCTGCTCCGGGAATCAGTGCTGCCTGTGCGTTCGGAGCTTTTGAAATGTCGTTATAAATATAATTCTTTGTTGTGATGCCTATAGTCGCGTTAATCGCAAAGATAAGAAAAAGAAATATTCCAAAGCCGAATGCGAGAAAAAGAAGAAAGCGTTTCATTCACGGTAAGTATATATTTTTATTGCAGGTTTGTCTTTTTTTGTGAAGACATGTCCCATTCCACTTTCTGGATGCCAGAAATTATTGCTGACACGCCTGACCGGTTGCGTAGGGGCCGGTTGTCGAGTTTGGATCGTATGCCCCGGCGGGAACAATACACGACCAGGAAATTTTTGCGGTGCCGATCACTATTTTATTCGCACTTTTATCTATGGTTACGTGGCGCAGTGTAATAGCAACAATCGGATCAACGCCATAAATGCTCAGGCGGTGTACTCCTAAAATGTTAATAGGAAGCAATTTCTGGTCTCCGGCGTTTATAGTAAAAGAGAGTGGGATATGAATATTCGTTCCAGAGTAAGAATAGGAAAGTGAAGCGTCTGCCGTGAGGCTTGCGAGGTCGTATTCAGCGAGCGGAGTTTCGCCAACAGGATTTTTGAATCTCATAAGGAGGGGATTGTCTGTTGTATCGAGGCCTCGATACGATGCATCAATGTCCACGCCGGTGACCGTAACCGGATCGGTGTCATCATTCTTGAAAACAAAGCCGCCGGAGTTTAGATTATTTTGCAGCACGGTGTACATTGATGACTGCGATGTTATAAAGAGCTGCCCGACGCCGGCTGTGAATGAAAATTGTTTTGATTGTATTCTGCGGTCGCTCCCCGAAGTAGGAGTAAGACCGATAGTGCAGGTATAGGGGGCCTGTACGGTAAACATCGGGTTTTGATCGAATGCGTCGAAGTCCGGCATACTTGGAGGGGGATCGCAAGAGTAAGAAATAGAAAAGTTTTGTGCGGGCGCGCCAATCGAAAGGTTGGTTCTATTAAGATCCCATACTATCGTACCGTAGGTTCCCGCGTTCGTCGTGAGTACTATTTTATAGGGTCCGTCGCGCCGTTCGCTCGTGGAAAGCGTAGTGGCGTCCATGAACGATGCCGCAGTAATTGTGCTTGGAATTATTGGCGTCAGCTTCGGCGTGTTTATCTGAGTCTGGGCGGTATTTTTATTTGGCGCAATTATGTTCGCCGTCTTCACGTTTATTGTCGCTGTATTTTTTTTGAGAGGAAATATCGGGAGTGTAGGTGATGACGATGGCTTCGCTTCCGATTTTATTACGCGTCCTTTGTCCGAGCTCGTCGCGCTCGAAGTGGAAAGAGAAATGGAGGACTCGGCGACGCCCTGTACAATCGCCATCTCTTTGGGAGTGGTTGTTATCAACTTCGATTGTACGGCGGCGGAGAGTTGCGATACAGATGGGTGGGGGATGGCTTCGATAAAAAGTATTGTGGCAACGGCCCCAACAACGAGCAGAGCGGCAAACCAAACTATAAAAGGAATTCGTGCGCTGGCAACGACTGAAGCATTTTTAATATTCTTAAGGAGCGCCTTCGTATTGCTTGGTTTAGCAAAGTTTTTCCGCCGCACAATATCTTGTACGGTATGTACCGGTTTCATCCGCTTATACTACCTCAAAACCGCCGAGGATTCAAAACATCTCGCGGAGCGATGTTTCTATTCTTTTCACAAAGGGTGCGCCAAAAAAATTATTGAAAATTGTTATTGGTTTCTTGATAGGTAATTTGGGAGACGGTCCTTATGAGTTTGCTGAGCTTATCCAGATTTTCTCCGCGCGTCATGACGCATAAAAGATATGGAACATCGGGGTGATATACAATCCCGCAATCGTGCAATTGCCATTCGGTGGCATCAGTGCCATTCGCGGCGGGGGATCCGTACTGGCCAAACTTGTGAGTAATCGCAACCATAGGCGGCACCCCTGCAACTAGCCCGTCCTTATAGTCGGATTTGCTTAAGAGGTCAAGCGCTTTTTCCGAATCTTCTCTTGTTAAATATGTTGCGTTATAGAGGAGTCTGAAAAACAGAGAATATATTTTGGGGGAAATTTGATATTGTTCATTTGGATTGGGAATCGCGAGTCCGAGGTCGCTAAAAACCTTGTTTTGAAAATTTTTATCGAGGTAATCAAAAAGTAGGTCTTTCGCGGAATTGTCGGATTCGACAATCATGGCATGTATTAATTCCTCTACGGTGTACGTGGTGCCGGGCTTCAGGGTATAGAATTCTACATTTTTATTGTCTTGTTGTTCGCCGCGATATAAGATCTTTTTTGAAAAAAGAAGTGGGTCTGATTCGGATTTCTTTAAATACGCGATGAGAAGTGGCACCTTTAATAAACTTGCGGAATCGTATATTTCATCTTCCCTGACTCCTGTCCAATGGGAGGTTGTCAAATCTCTAAAATAAACCGATAAGGTTCTAACTTCGGGATCGTTAAGGAGCTCGAATGTTCCTTGATAAATTTTATTTTTGAGAGTGCTTAATGCGTTGCTTTGGACAGAGCTATCCGGAGTTAAGAGAAGTGGATGTATGAATGTATACCCACCTTCTCGAAGCGCTCGATTCTGCGTGGCTGTTGCTAACTGGACATATGTTTTTGCGGCTAGCGCCCAGCCAATCGCACCTCCGAGAAGTGTCGAAATTAAAATTAATGAAATGAAACGTACTCGGGTCAATGTGAGTAGAGCATGCTTTTGATATTGAATATCTGTGTTTGCGGGTACATTCATGTGAGTTATTATAATATAAAGTTTTTTCGAGAAAAGATATAGTAAATTATTTTGCGATTTCAATTGGCTGTCGGTCTCGCCTTCACTCTTGTCAAGCCTAAATAGGCATCATTTTTCAGTGCTAGATAAAAGGGATCAAGCTATCCCATTTTAGGGGGTAAACGGGACGAAAAACTGTGGATAACTTCGTCCATTTTTTTGCTGTCAAATTTTAAAATAAGTTAAGCAAAGTAAGGGAAAATCGGGTTTTCAACATGGAGTTTATTTGCGCTTTATTTCCTTCTGTTATAATGGTCGTGTCCTTCGGAAATTTTGTCGAAAAAAACACCGAAAAGACATTGTCCTTGTGATAATAAATTAATCAATAACGCTTTTACTTCTGAATTTCTGGATATCCAATGCGAAGAATCTACGAGATTTTTTTGGAAAGAGTCGTTGTTTACGTACATGAATCAAAAAAAATGTGCTGTGGTGCTTGGAAAGAGTGGTCGGTATGTCATTGTGTGTGCTGTGCTGGCAGTAGGTGTTTTCGTTTCGGGTCTTGTTGCGCCAAAAACATATGCGAGCGCAGCTGCGGCAATTACGTTGCCATTCTCATATGATTTCCATGTGAATGGAACATTGAATGAGGCAAAAAGTATGACCGATAGCTCGAGTCCGTATTGGTGGATGGCGTCGGGTGCTCAGTTGGTTATTTCAAATGGAGTCGGAAGTACTCTTGCTGGAAATCTTCAGACGTCAAGTCCGTGGTATACCTACTATAGCGCTTCAAGTCCTGTTCTTACGGACAACGGGCTTCATCCGCAAAATGTTTTCCAAATGTTTTTCCGGAATTCGATTGCGAACCCCTCGGCTCAATTGTATGTAAAGCGCAATAGTGATAATGTATCGAATCTCCAGAATAGTCATGCATATAACGGAGAATCACTTTTTGCGCGCTACGTCGACGGCAATAATTATTACTTTGGCGGCATTCGCGCGGACGGCGGCGCTGTTATCAAAAAAAGAACGAATGGGGTGAATCAAACACTTGCCTTCAATAAAATATTTTCTGGAACGTATAATTCATTAACGTCTCCCGATCTTATACCGAACGGTGAGTGGATTGGACTGAAACTTGTTGTAGCAAGCGATACTGCCAACAACCCCAAAATTTTGCTCTATATGGATGAAGGGAAAACTGGCGTATGGAAACTCGCGGCTCAGGCCATTGATGATCCTGTGAAGTATGGAAGCCCGATTTCATCTTCGGGATTAGTGGGAATTAAAAGTGATTTCGCCGATGCTCAGTTCGATAGTTTTGTTCTTCAGAACGCAAATGCGGCAACGAGTTCCACAACTTCTACTCCAACGTCAACTCCGACTTCAGCGCCCACCTCTACCACGACCGTGTCTGCGAATTATGATTCGGTCATCGCGGGGGACAGCCCGGTTTTGTATTTGGCCATGAATTCATCGGCAACAGGCAGCGAACTCGATAAGAGTGGTCATGGAAATAATGGCAGCTATAACGGAGGAACTCCTCTTGCTGCGACTATGCCGAACGGTGATAAGGCGGCGGATTTCAATGGATCAACGGAATATCTTACCGTGCCATCCTCGGCGGCTTTGTCTATACCGACAACGCATCAGCTTACATGGGAAGCATGGATTCGTCCTGACACACTTCAATTTGTGAATGCGTCGGGCGATGGATATATAGATTGGATGGGAAAATGTCAGGATTATTCGCCAACGTGCGAATGGGAATCTCGGATGTATAGTTCTGTAAACGCCGAGGGTCGCCCAAACCGGTTGTCTGCGTACGTGTTTAACAGTTCTGCAGGGCTTGGGTCGGCCGCAGACTGGCAGCCAAACGCAAATCTATTGCAGGTGGGACAATGGCTTCATATTGTAGGCGAATATCAAACGCTTTCGACCCCGAGCGGATGTTCATCGGCATATCCCGGATCAATCAATATATGGGTGAATGGAGTTAAGTGGAGCATGGCAAATCACATGCCCACCGGTTGCATGAGTCAATACAGCATTATTCCGAAAGCGAGCAACTCTCCGCTCAACATCGGTACGATGGCCATGGACACGTGGTTTGCGGGGGCAATTGGCAAAGTTGCAGTGTACAACTATCTGCTTACCGATACCCAGATACAAAATCACTTCCACGCGATGACGGGGGGGGCGCCCACCGGATCATGTAGCAATACCTGCACTATCGCGGTTCCCACGCAGTAACGAGTTAGTTAGTAGTATCTTTTTTTCCTCGCGTCGGCATGTCTTCACGCCTACGGATATCTCCATAGGCGTGTCGCGCGCCGATGAGGCAACACCTGGCAAAAAATATTTTTTTGGTTTTTTTTACTTTTTCTTTTTTTCTCCACCTTCATTTTCGGAATGATCTTCCATGTCTTCTTGATTTTCATCCATCTCGTCTTTCATCTCGTTTTTTTTATTTTCTAAATCCTCTTTTGGCATCGTGGCTACATAACTTTTTTTATCTTTTTTTTCTTTGTCGTCCATTTTTTTATTCAATTATTTTTTTAATTTATATGTTAGTGTGCGGCATGCCTTTAAAAACGTTTTATATTTCTGAATTTTTTGAAGTCGTTTTGCGACAAGCGTCGCATAAGTTTTATATAATTCTCATGCGCGGTCCCGGATGGTTTGTGCTGTACCCTGCACATTTCGAGTTCCTTCCAGTTCTCAAGTTCTTGAGTCAGAATTTCGGTTAAAAATTCTCGATCCGAGACGCGCGGCTTGAAGATTGTGGATTCCATATGTTGTTAAGTATGTTTTGACTATTTTGGCTATTCGACCTTTATTGTAAAGATGTTCGCCGCGAGCACACGATCCACAAACGTTTGGCACAGTGCAACTGTAATATTCTTGTGGATCAATCGTCATATTAAATTAGAGTAGGTGAAGTAAATATGAAATGCCGTGTTTCTGTTGATTTTTAATAGAAAAATTAAACATAACAACCAAATCATATGGCACGAATTTTAATTATTGATTCACAAGAATTACTTGCCCAATTGCTGAAAAAGGAGCTCGAAATGCACGGGCACGCCGCCGATTACGTGGTTGATGGGGAAGCTGGAAAAGTTCGCCTCAAGTTGTACAGAAAAGAATATAATTTAGCAATAATAGATCCGATAATGCCGGAGCAAAGGGGCTTCGAAATTACTCGCGAGATTAGAGAAAAGCGGATAATGCTTCCTATTCTTGTGCTTACTACGCGGAATGAAGTGGAAGATAAAGTTCGGGCGCTCGATGCGGGTGCCGACGACTATCTTACAAAACCATATTTAAGGGAAGAGTTGCTGGCGCGCATTCGGGCTCTTCTGCGGCGGCCCGAACAGATGTTGCCTTCGGAACTCACGGCGGGGAATGTGACCCTGGATTGCACAAGTCGGAAAATATTTGTTGATAATCGGGAAGTTCCTCTTACGCTCAAAGAATTCACTCTGTTGGAATATTTTATGCGGCATCCAAATCAGGTCCTCACGCGCGAACAAATTTACGATCACTTGTGGGACTTTGCCTCAAATTCATTGAGTAACGTTGTTGACGTCCACGTAAAAAATCTGAGAAAAAAAATTGAAGACCAGCAAAGAGAAAAAATTTTGGAAACAGTTCATGGAGTAGGGTATTGTCTCAAGGCATAATAATGTATAGCGGCGAAGTGACATCCGTTGGGTGTTTCGGTGCATCATAATTTTTTCATGCTCATGTTTTAGAATGTTATGAAATGTCCTTCTCTGGGACTTTTCGCTCGTTGAAAACAAAATTAATGGCGAGTTGATTCGAAACTACTGGTAAGAACACGTTTGTCGTAAGGAATTATTATGAAGGAAATATCATGTCTCTCGGTCTTTTTCTGTTTTGTGCACGCAGTACAACCTGCGGTGCAAACGTACTCGGATCAAACACCTCTCGAAATAGTGCCCGCAGCCTCACTGTCGGTGCCAACCACTATTCGGAATGTAGCGCCGGGCGTCGCAAAGCTCTCCTGGGCGTCAGTTCCTGGGGAAGCATATATCGTCGAGTACATGAGCGTGCTTGATGCGTCGGCATGGCAGACATTTTCGATTGTGACGGCAACCGGTTCGACAGCGCGGCGATCTGTCATCACGATTCCGGAACAAGGGTTTTACAGGGTGATGCCCGCGGCGCTTTTTGGAACAGGCCAGCCGATATCCTGGAGTGTGTCGTCTCCTGCTGTGTCTTCCACAAGTTTTTGTGCGAGCATCGTGGAATGGCTTTGGGAAAATTCCACCCTGATTGCAGGCCCAGCGTGCGAAAGCATGACCAACTCTTTTGCAAATGCGGGAACGAAAATGGTTTCCGTCACCGTGCGATCGACGGATGGATCGTTTGTTTCAAAACAGTGGGCCGTCGTGGTGACAAACAGCGTAAGCACAAATCTCATCGCGAATCCTGACTTTGAGGCCGGCAGTAACGGTCTTCCTGTTGCATGGTTTAAAGGTGGCTACGGCACGAATTCGCGCGTGCTTACATATCCGGTGCCCGGCGTAAACGGCTCGTCCGATAAAGCGGTCGGGGTGACTATCTCCAACTATATAAGCGGCGATGCGAAATGGTACTTTAACGATGTGCCGATTCGCGGTGGATTTCAATATCGTTTTTCCGATTGGTACATCTCCGGCGTGCCGACGGTGATCACGGTTCGCTACACGCTCACAAATGGAAATTATGTCTACACGGATATAGCGCATCCGGTCGCGTCGGTGATGTGGCAGCAGGTGGTAATCGGGTTTAGTACGCCCGCAAATGCGGTTTCACTCACCATCTTTCATAGTCTTATATCGAACGGCAGTTTGTCTGTAGATAATGCTGCGCTTGTCGAGATCGCTCCTCCGCTCACGCCGCTCGCGCAGTGGATGGCATCTCTGGACTTTGACGATGGCTGGGAGGAGGGATTCACAATTGCTCGGCCCAAACTAGAAAAAGCCGGATTTCGGGCGACATATTATATCATCGCCGGAGTTCTGGAATTCGAAAATTATGCGTCATGGCAGGAAGTCCTTGATGCCGAAGCGGCCGGGCACGAAATAGGCGCTCACACGGTCACGCATCCGTACCTTACAACTCTCACGCCCGCAGATAGAGAATTCGAAATCAATATGTGTGCGTACATGCTCAGGGCAGGTGGTGTGCAGCGTGTTATTACGGCATTTGCGTATCCCTTCGGCGATTACAATTCCGATGTGAAGCAAAGCACGCAAGACGCCGGCTATATACTTGGTCGTTCAAGTGATGGCGGTTTCAACGTCAAAGGGAGTACGGATTTCTTCGCCCTTAAGCGGCAGGGGATCTTAACGACAACGACAATTGATCAGGTTAAGGGGTGGATAGATTCCGCTGCTACCAACAACCAATGGTTGATACTCGTGTTCCATCACGTGGCAAATTCCGCCCCAGATAATTACACGGCAACGCCTGCCTTCTTAGAGCAGGTTATAGATTACTTGTCTCTACGACATGCCAAGGTGGTAACCGCCACCGAGGGAATGCGAATACTCACCGCGCCATGACTTTTCGCGCGGCGATCAAAAGGGCTTGCAACAAATGCAAGCCCTTCTTTATTTTCTTTTATTTTCTTCACAAAAGATTCATAGTCCCTCTCATATCATACATATATATAAACCAATTACATTCCATTTTTATGAAGCGAAAAAATACATCTATTGGGATTATCGGCGGCGGTTTTATCGGGGAAGTTATTAAGCGGTTTTACCCACAGGCAAAAGTGTACGATATTCGCCCTGGAACATGGGATAGCGTGGAGGACGTGCTCGCGCAAGATTATATTTTTGTCGCGGTAAATTTTGCCGACAACTGCTTGAGTTATGAAAATCGTGCAGTGCTCAGCAAATATTTCGACGCCACGCCCGCCGGGAAAGTCATTGTCATAAAATCAACATTCGCGCCCGGCACCACCGAGTATTTTGTAGAGAAACATCCGCATCTCGCTTTTTGCTATAATCCCGAATTTCTCACCGAAAGTACGGCATGGGAGGACTTTGTGCATCCAAACTTTCAAATATTGGGAATAACAGAACAAACGCGGGAATTTGTGCCTGCCCTTTTTTCAATTTTGCCCGATGCTCCGATGAAAAAAGTAATCGGTGCTCGCGAAGCCGAGCTTCTGAAACATACGATAAACAGCTACTTTGCGATGAAGGTTATATTTTTTAATCAAATATATGATGCATCTAAAGTGATTGGAGCGGACTATGATGTCGTGCGCGAAATTATTGTAAAACATCCATGGGTGGGGGATAGCCACTCGATAGTTTGGCATAAAGGGTATCGCGGTTTCGGAGGAAAGTGTCTTCCTAAAGATGTGTCTGCCCTAAGCAAGGTCGTGCCTCTTCCGCTTTTAAGAACGCTTATTGAAGTAAATGAATCTTTGAGATCCACCGAGCTGAAGCAATCTTCGTTCCCGGAGGTAGTTGTGGCGACCCGCGGATACACCGATAAAAATAAAATTGAGGCGGTTCCACGCCAAGCCTAAATATTTTCGAGCAATGCGCAATAATGAATATTTTTTCAAGAAAAAAATCTGTCTCCGAAGGCGTTAAAAAACGCAGAGTTACGCTATGGATTATTTTTTATGTAATCGTTTACGTTATAATAGTTGTAAAATTTCTCACATGGAAAAATCTCGATAACAACCTGCTATTTGGCATATACAGTATTGCGGTTTCGTTCTATGTTTTGAGCCGATTTGCCCTGGGCTATTTGTACAATCCGACACCGCCCGTTTTTGATGCGTCGTATGAGCCGACTGTTTCTTTTAGCGTGCCGGCAAAAAATGAAGAAGAAAATATTCGAGAAACTATTGTACGGCTTGCGGCAAGTGATTACCCGAAAAATAAATTTAATATAATCGCGGTAAACGACGGCTCGACGGATGGCACGCTTTCCGAAATGCGTGCCGCACAGAAGGAGGTTCTTGAAATGGGGGTGCATATGGAGGTCGTTGACTGGAAGGTGAATCGGGGAAAGCGGGCGGGAATGGCCGAAGGCGTACTTCGATCTCGAAATGAGATTGTTGTGTTTATAGATTCGGACAGTTTTATCGAGCCCAACACCCTTCGGGAGTTGATAAAATATTTCGCGGATAAAAAAGTAGCGGCTGTTGCTGGTCATGGTTTTGTGGCGAATCCGGATACGAATACGCTCACCAAAATGCAGGCCGTAAGATATTATGTCGCCTTCAAGGCATATAAGGCGGCCGAGTCTCTCTTTGGTACTGTAACGTGCTGCTCGGGATGTTGTTCTGCGTATCGGCGCGAATATGTCTTAACCGTAATCCATTCATGGATGAACCAAGAATTTTTGGGTGTTACCTGCACGTATGGCGATGACCGAAGCCTAACCAATTTTCTTCTCGAGAAAGGATATATGACGCTCTATGCGCCGACTGCCCGTGCATATACTGTCGTGCCCGATACGTTCAAAAAATTTATGCGTCAGCAGCTGCGGTGGAAAAAATCATGGACAAAAGAAAGTATCAAAGCGAGTAGTTTCATATGGAGGCGGAATCCTCTTATGAGTATTTCGTTTTATGTCGGCATCATTCTGCCGCTTGTCTCACCCATTGTGGCTATACGCGCGTTTATCTGGTATCCGTATGCAACCGGAAAAATACCTTGGTTTTATCTTATCGGGTTAGTTCTTATGGCACTCTGCTATGGATTCTATTATTACATTTACACGCAGGATCGGCGATGGGCGTACGGTGTGTTTTTTGTAGTTATTTATACGCTCATGCTTATCTGGCAATTACCATGGGCTTTTCTTAGTTTGCGAGATACGCGATGGGGAACTCGCTGAATAGTTAAGTGAGGCACATATTACATCCATGAAATTGCGATTAAGAATCAAATCAAAAAGTTTCTTCCTGCTTACCGGTCTTTTTTTGGCAATGGGAATTTTTGTGTATGTTTTCGAAGCAAGCTGGCCCTGGATTTCAAATATAAAAATCGCGTACGTCGAAGAAATTTATATTCCGCTCTATCGCTATATCCTGCTTGATGAGGATGTGTCGCGCGCCGGCCAAGCATTGCTCGCTTCGGTCGGACTCATAAAAGCGTCTGGCAATGAATCGCCAAATATTTCGGCGAATTCGATCCCAGTGCTTCTGTACCACGGGATTGTAGACAAGCCGGACGGCGTGAATGTTCTCTTGTCTGATTTCAGGGATCAGATGTTTGCGCTTAAGAAGGCTGGATGGAACGCGATTGGCTTGGACGATTTTTACAGCTTTATACGAGGAGAAAAAACAGTGCCGGCCAAGTCGTTTCTTTTGACATTCGATGACGGCAGAAAGGACAGCTATTATCCCGTGGATCCGATTTTGCGCGGCTTGGATTACAAAGCCGTGCTCTTTGCAATCGAAAAATTCTCCATTCTGGATAAAAACAATTACTATCTTGCAAAAAACGAGTTGCAGGAAATGGTCGCGAGCGGGCGATGGAGTATAGAAGCACATGCGGCACAAAGCCACAGCAATACGTTTGTTGTGGATAATAGAGGCACTCTCGGTCCTTTTTTTAGCAATCGCCTCTGGCTCCCCACTGAAGGCCGTTTCGAGACTCCGGATGAATTTACAGCGCGCGTCACGAATGAACTCCGAACCGCTCGAGGTGGATTGGAATCATTACTTGGCACATCGGTCACGAGCTTTGCCTTTCCGTTTAATAACTTCGGCGAAGATGACAGCAATTTTTCCGAAGCGGCTTCGATTGTGGTAGAAGCGACTCGATCCGTTTATTCTTTGGCATTTTTCCAGTATTCAACGGCAAAAATATTTTCACAGAATTACGAAGGACAGTTTGCGGATTCGAATGGTTTTCTGATTAAACGGATCGAGGTCCATGCGGATTGGACTCCACAGGTTTTACTCAACGCCTTTCAAAAAGGTGACGCAAAAGCGGTGCCCTTTGTTGATGAATTTTCTAGTGATATGGGTTGGGTAAGTACGCGGTGGGGGACAGTAGACATCGTGCCCGGACAGGGTATGACGCTTAAGGCAATTAAAGATGGAACCGGGAGCGCCGTGGTGCTCGATGGATCCCGAGCGTGGAAAGATTATGAATTGCAAAGCTTTGTTAAGTGGCCTATGGGCAGTAATATATATATATGGAGCCGTGTGAAAGATACCAATAATTATACCGCGTGTAACTTCGGTAAAAATTTGGTTCACGTTGAACAAACAATAAACTCAAAGACAGAAGTTATAAATGGAGTAGAGCACAATAATATATTTCCCGAAGCCGGATTTAGTGTCGGTATGCGCGTTGTCGGACGGCACGTAGCGTGTCTCCTTAATGGCGAAGTTTTTGCGCAAACGGATTTTTTGGATCCTGCATTAAATTACGGTGGCGTTGGTTTCAAGACATGGGACGCGACTCCGGGAAATGCAGAAATGCTAGTGAGTCACGTGTCGGTTCAAAAGTCGCAGTAACACATCTTCCGGCTTCATAAATGCCTCATCTTAAATTTTTTATAATAGTGTTGTAAAAGTGGTAACGCTGGGAGATGGACTCAAAGATATGAAATTCTGGAAAATCGTAATTCATATTCTATATGGCGAATAGCACTGCAAAAATGCCTAAAATAAAGACCCTCATTTTAGGGGCGGGAAGGGGAACGCGGATGGCCTCTGATAGGCCAAAAGTTTTGTTGCCCATAGCCGATAAGCCAATGATTATGCATTTGGCAGAGGCGGTTCAAAAAACGGGGATAGATTCGCGCCCCGTGATTGTGATAAGCAATGCCACAAAAAATGTTAGGGATGCGCTTGGCAGGGAAAACTATGACTATGTTTTTCAGGATAAGCAGCTTGGCACCGGCCACGCGACGCTGTGCGCGGAAAAAATGCTCCGAGGGAATGCGGATATGATTTTCGTTTTATATGGTGACCACCCCTGCGTGAGACCGCAGACGATACAAAAGATGCTCGATGTCTATGAGAAAGAACATTCGGAAATTGTCATGGC
The DNA here is from genome assembly GCA_964418085.1 of uncultured Candidatus Saccharibacteria bacterium. Taxonomy (GTDB): domain Bacteria; phylum Patescibacteriota; class Minisyncoccia; order UBA6257; family 2-01-FULL-56-20; genus JBBTYG01. Next base: position 3,841 of record CAYQKB010000010.1, on the reverse strand, counting down.
CACGACAACGGTCAAGGATTTCGAAGGATGGAGAAAGCCATTGTTTGATTTCGGAAGGATTGTCCGCAACGCGAAAGGTGGTATCGAGGAAATTGTGGAAATGAAGGATGCGTCAAAAAGTCAGCTCGCCATTCGCGAGTTGAACCCGGCATTTTTCTGCTTCAAGGCAGAGTGGATGTGGGACAATCTGAAAAAAATAGACAATCAGAATACCCAAAAAGAATATTATCTTACGGATCTCGTGCGCATCGCCATTCGGGAGGGAAAGCGCGTGAGCACCGTTGATGTAAATCCGATCGAAACTCTCGGAGTAAACACTCCGGAGCATCTTGAGTTGGTGAGGAAGCTGTTTAGTTCACATCCTTTTTATACAAATAAACAGGAAAATAATGTTGTGAAGCCGATGATCCCTCACGTTTCAAGCGGAGCGATCGTGTATAGGGTTGAAAAGGGCATCGTGAAAATTCTTTTAATGTATAGAAAAAAAGAGAACAGTTGGCATCTGCCGAAAGGAACTCAGAATCCCGGCGAAACAATCGAAGAAACCGCTCTTCGGGAGATCGAGGAGGAGACTGGTTTCAGTGTGCAGTTGAGAGGGTATGTCGGAAAGCTGCATTCAATTTTTTTGAGAAATGGAATGTTGGTAAACAAAGAAACTCATTATTTTCTTGCGAACCCTCTCGGAAATTTAGGACAACACGACAGCGAGCACGATATAATTTCATTCGTTCAATTTGAAATGGCACTTTCTCGGCTCGAAAAATCTCTCTATGAGAAAGAGAGTAATATTTTGCGGATGGCAGAACATCATTTTGCCACCGGATAAAAACGAACGAACATTAACAACCAAATATTGGAGGAAAAGATAGATATGAAACTACTTGTAATTATCCCTGCTTGCAATGAAGCGCGATCGCTTCGGGCCTTCTTACCGCGCCTCAGGAAAGTTGTGGACGACCTGCCCATAGTCACCGATGTCGTTGTTGTTGACGACGGCTCGACGGACGATACGGTCGCTGCCGTTCGGGAGAATGGATTCTGCGTATCCCAGAACGGCCAGAACAAAGGAATAGGCCACAGTCTCCGGATCGGGTACAAAATCGCGATTAACCGCGGGTTCGACTTCCTGATATCGCTCGACGCCGACGGTCAACACGATGAGAATTATATCCCGACGGTTCTCGAGCCACTCATGGAAGGAAAATCGGAAATCGTCATCGCGTCGCGATACCACGAACATTCAGAGCGGATAAACGTCCCGATTGATCGGGACCTTCTGAACATCGCCATGGCGGCACAAATCCGGGTGGTTACAGGGTGGGAACTGTCCGACCCTCTCTCTGGATTTTGGGGCATGTCCCAGCGCTGTTTCCAATTTACCCTGGAACACGCGCGACAGGATCGGTATGGAATTCACCTGGAGAACTTGGTCAAGTTTTGGTATCTCTGCGACCCGCGGCCAGAAATCCTCGAGATTCCTCATCCGGCGATTTACGGCGACGACGAAGCTCACAAGTTGCTTACCCGCACGTACTCTCCGAATGAGCGGGAAAAGCGCATCGATCGCTTCGGAACGCATGCGAACCATGTTGTGGAAGCACTCGAAGATGTGAAGCGGCACGTAAGCGTGCATGCGGTGAACGCCGAAATCTTTGAAAGGCGTTCAAATGGGCGCCTCGCCCAGCAGTTCCGCTAACATGCGGCCAAAAATCGGAAGACTTGTTCTTGCTACAGAGTGCAAGTCTTCCGACCTATTACAATTAAATTTATTTATTATGCCCTCGAAAATTAATAGTGTCGGTGCGGTAATTTTTTAAAAAATATCGAAAGAAGGAATACGAGTATGAATTTTCAAAATCAATATTCCTATAGAGTGGGTTTTATAATACTACTGATTGCCATAAGCGTGTTAATAATTGTTCAAAGCGTATGCTTTCGCCCGGCAAAAAATCCCAAAGCGGATATCTCCACAGTGACGTCAAAGGATAAAGAAATTGATTTTCCTTCGCCTACCAATAGGCCAACAAAAAATAAACCGTCGGCTCACGGCGGAGACGTCACCCCGCCTCAGCCCGCATCGCCGTATCTTTTCGACTTCAATGCAGACGAAACAATTGAAGAGTCATACCCCTCAAGCATGAGCGCAAGCCGAGAGTGGTGGGTAAATTCCGGCGCATACATGTCGATGTCAGAGGGCAAAGGGCATACCTCGACGGGGGAGCTTTCTGCCGCCGATCCCTGGCGCCTCCTGTATTCAGAGGAAAATCCGCAGGATACGGACAACGGCTACCACCCACAAAATATTTTTCGTATGCCGACGCGAAGCGTGTGGCTTAACGCCAGGCAGATTTTGTATTTCATAGTGCTGAAAAATAATCTGAGCGCGAGCCCGAATCGGAACGAATCCAACGGCCTCTTGCTCTTCAATCGTCTGCAGGATAATTTCAATCTCTACTACGCCGGAGTGCGCGTTGACGGAGCGGCGGTGATCAAAAAGAAAATAGGCGGTACCTATTATACGCTCGCGTACATGCCGGGAATATATCCCGGTCTCTACGATCACAATACAAATCCAAATCTCCTTCCAAGTAATCGCTGGATCGGATTACGGTGTGAGGTCGTCAATCGGGGCAGCAGCTCGGTAAGCATCAAGCTCTATGTTGATAAGGGATGGACGGGCGAGTGGATGCTGGTTGCCGAAGCAGTTGATAATGGAATTGGTGGGCCGGCGTTTACCCGGCCGGGATACGGCGGCATCCGCACGGACTTCATGGATGTGGTTTTCGAGAATTTCAGATTCATAAAATTGTAAGGATTAGTAACTACTATATACTTCAATGTGCTTTTCTGCATCGGCAAGTTTTACCGCAGGCGGGGGACTCATCGCACTTGGCGGAGCGTCCTTCGCAGTTGCCAAAAAAGAGGATAAAATTCTCGCCGCCGTCCCGCTTCTATTCGGCATTCAGCAGGTTATCGAAGGAGTCGAGTGGCTCTATCTCAATGCCGGCTCCGCGTCATTTATTGCGGGCTACGGATTTTTATTTTTCGCGTTTATCGTCTGGCCGATATATGTTTCGACAACTGTTTTTGTTTTAGATAAAAAAGAAAGGAAATCTTTGAAATGGTTTATATGTCTGGGAATTGCCGTTGCGCTGTATTTTTTCTGGCTACTCCTTACACAACATATCGCCATACAAAAACTTAATGCTTGTGTCAGCTATTCTTTCCATTCTCCGCTGGGAAATAGTATGACCGTCGCATACCTGCTCGTGGTTCTAGTACCATTATTTATTTCAAATCTCGATATTCTAAGACAGGTCGGGATTCTGGTCGGCATTTTCGCGATTGTCTCATGGCTTTTCTTTACGCTTACGTTTACCTCCGTCTGGTGCTTCTTTGCCGCGATTATCAGCTCGATATTTTTTGTGTATGTAAAAAGAAAAAATCGGGATAGTCATCAGAAAACTTATACCGTTCCAAAGCGCCGGCGATCGTTTAAGAACGAGAGAAGTGCGAGTGCCGCGAAGATACCGGGGATGGAATAGCCTGGCAGGTAGAGCAAGAGACTGTCCCAGATGCTGATCCATTGTATGGAGACCGTGCCCGTCACCGTCGCGACATTATCGAGCAGCGTCTGATCCTGTGTCTGCACTGCCTTCTGCCAATCCTGTGCATACTTGATGTTCTGGTCGGCATTATTGAGTCGCACCGTATACGATGAGTTCTCATTTGCGAGCTGCTGTTTGAGCGATGTCATATCATTTGAGACTGTTGCAATCTGCGCTGTTACCTCGAGTGTTTGATTCTCTGCGCGCAGAGTTGCAAGGTGCGCAGTATCGGC
>CAYQKB010000009.1:0-28169 GCA_964418085.1 uncultured Candidatus Saccharibacteria bacterium | reverse complement strand
CGTCTTGCGGAAATATTTGATTTTGTTAATAATGAACTTAAGGCATTGGGGAGGCAGGGGCATCTTCCCGGCGGAGTTGTGCTTGTCGGAGGCGGTTCAAAAATGCCGGGGCTCAGCGATCTTGTCAAGCAAGAGTTGAAACTTTCAAGCCAGGTTGGGATGACGCTCTCCGAAGAGTGGGACACTGGAGGAGGGAATTTTTCCGAATTCATCGAAGATCCGGAATTTGTTACCGTTCTCGGCCTTGTTCTCTGGGGCGTTGACGACATAGGGTGGGGAAAGGAATCTTCTCTCTCGCTCTCGAATTTTAAAATTAAAAACATTATTGAGTATTTTCTTCCGTAATATACTATAAAAGGCATGGCACAATCAAAACAAAAAAATAGACAGGCACCCAAAAAAGAAAAATTATATACGCCGCTCGCGAGCGTGAAGGTGGTTGGTATTGGGGGCGGAGGAGGTAACGCGGTTTCGAGAATGAGCCGGAATTTTATCCGAGGTGCGGAGTTTATTGCCATTAACACCGATCATCAGGATCTTGATCACTGCGACGTGCGGCACAAAATTTATATCGGGAAAAATTTAACCCGAGGACTCGGGACCGGCATGAATCCGGATTTGGGGCGGCAGGCGGCGGAGGAGAACCGCTCCGAAATCGCGGAGTCGCTCAAGGGCGCGGATATTATTTTTATTGCGGCGGGATTGGGCGGTGGCACGGGTACCGGCGGCGCCCCTGTGGTAGCGGAGGTTGCGAAGCAGTCGGGTGCGCTTACGGTTGCTGTTGTCACGAAGCCATTTGGTTTTGAGGGAGTTCAGAGGGATAAGATTGCTAAAGAAGGCCTTTTGAAGCTTCGGGAAAAAGTTGATGCGATTATTGTTATCCCGAACGACAGGATATTTACCGTTATCAGCAAGGACACGCCGATACTCAAAGCGTTTGAAGCGATAGATGATGTGCTTCGGAATGCGCTTAAAAGTATTGTTGAAATTATTGTTTCGCCTGGAATAATCAATTTGGATTTCGCCGATGTGCGGAGCGTTGTGCAGGATGCCGGTATGGCGATTATCGGAGTGGGTGTCGCGGCGGGGCAGGACAGGGCGATCAAGGCGGCGACTGCGGCGCTCAATTCTCCGCTACTTGAAATAAGCGCCGAGGGGGCGAAGTCTGTGCTTCTTGGGATTTCCGGGGGACGGGATTTGAAGATGAATGAAGTAAGTGATGCGGCGCGGGTGGTTGCGCAGGCGGCGGACCCCGGTGCGCGGATTATTTTCGGCGCGTATCATGACCGAACGCTCAAGGATAACCAGATTAAAATTACGCTTATCGCGACTGGGTTCAATAGTAATCAGCCGACTTCTCTTTTCCCCGATCATTCCGAAAAGCGACAGAATATTTTTGTGAATCCCGATTTCAATAAGGGCATAAAAGAAAATCCCGAGAAAACGTATGGCATAGCAGGGGGAGGTGCGCCAGCGCGGATGGAAGATGGGGGTGTACAGAGAAAAGCGACACAGGTAACGCACGGTGACCAAGATATGCCGAAAAAACAGGAGAAGCCAGCTGAAAAAGAACCGGATAAGCGAGAAAGTGATGTGTGGGATATACCGACGTTTCTCCGTAGAAAAAAGAAATAGCTGTGAGCTTGATGAAAATTGCGATCTGCTTCGTTATGGACTGCGGTACTCGCTCGCAATATTGCCACATATTGCTTCGCTCCGTTCCTCGTCCAAGCCTCGCATCTCATCAATTTTGATCAAGCTCAAAACTTACTATTTCCAAAATTCCCAAAGCTTTTTATTCTTTTTATTTTTCCAATCTGCGTATCTTTGGTCTATTTTTTTGCTTAGTTTTTCGTAATTGTTCCAGGTGTCTTTAACGTGATACATAGTTGGTAACTTCGCTGATAATAATTCGCTATAGTCTTTAAGATATTTCCCATTTTCAAAATTGAAATAATATTGGGCAAATTTATTTCCTTCTTCGCTAAGACTCTCTTCTATAAGTGTTCCATCTAGTTCTGTTTCAAAAAGTTCTGGTCCTGTAACTTCCCTGTTTTTAAATTTTATTACACTCTTTTCATCAATAAAATTTTGATTATATAAATTGTTATCAATCAACCAGCCCAAAAACAAACCAGTATGCACGAATGCTTGTTTTGGTGAAAGATCCTTGGGATAATCCCCGCCATAATGATATTTAGCTTTATCGTAAACAAAAGAGGTTTTCATATAGTTATTCCAATTCTCCCAAATCCGGAGCTTCAAGTGTTGCGGGTTCGATACCAACCGCTTCGCCGGTGATTTTTAGGACGTCTTTATCTATTTTGCCGAATTCTTTGTGGGCGTGATTGTAAGCGCTTACGGTTGTGGTCAAGTTTTTGCCGATTTTGTCGAAAAATTCTTCGTAGGTGATTAAGTGCTTGCGGAGGTTGTCTACCTGCTTGATGATATCTTTTGCCTGCTCGGATATTTTTTGATTTCGGAGGCCTTGTAATACGGTTTGAAGATAGGCGAGGAAGGATGTGGGGGAGACGATAATCACTTTTTTCTGGAAGGCGTAGGCAATCAAGTTTTTTTCTTCGGCTACGCTCCCAACTTTATTAATGAGGAGATCGTAGTAGATTGCTTCGGAGGGGATGAACATGAAAGCGAAGTCCATCGTTTCTTCTTCCGGCTTTACGTATTTTGAGGTCTCATCAATGCGCATTTTGATGTCGGAAGTGAAAGCTGTTTCGTATCTTTTCTTACTCTCCGCATCTGTGGCGGCCGCGAAGCGGTTATAATTTTCCAAACTGAATTTAGAATCTATGGGAATAATTCTTTTATCCACAAAAACCACGGCATCAACAATTACTGCATTTTTAAATGGGTACTGCATCTGGTATCCTCCAGGCGGCAGCACATTTTTTAAAACGGTTTCCAGAAAATATTCGCCCAAGATGCCGCGCTGTTTCGGGTTTGTAAGTGTATCCTGCAATTTTTTGATTTGTTCGTTCATCGCGAGCGTTTGGCGCGCCGCTTCGTCAACGCGGGTGAGTTTTTCCGTCATGTCGCCGATGATTTTTGCGCTTTGGCGTGTTACTTCGCCAATCGTGTGCTTCGACTCGTTCGCGATCTGGCCGAGCTTTGAATCGAGCTTTGCATCAAGTGCGCTCCGGAGTTCATTTATTTGGTTCAACACGAGAATCGCCTGTCCGTCTTCTTTCGGTTTTGTTTTCGTGATTGCGTTCCAGAGAAACCAGACTGCGCCGGCGATGCTCGCAAGAATTATGATGAATAATGCGATGTCCATCCCGTTAGAGACCCGCCTGAATGAAAGAATTCATTCTTTCGGGTAGGTAGGAAACGCTTTGCGTTTCCGTGAATTCAGCGCAGGACAATGCACTTTTGATTAATTTTGGTTCGTATGCGTTTGGCATATTCATAGATGGGTTATCTCTAACGGGATCCATTTCTCGATTTTAGCATACGATTTGAGAAATAAGAATGTCGAAATTGTTCGAGGGCTGCTCCATTTCCCGCAATTTTTTTGTTACAATGAGAGTAATGAAAAGGATTGAATGCGGAGCGTTGATTGCTATTCTTGGTGCGGTGTTTCTTTTTGGTATCGCGAATGCGCAGGATCAAGCGCTTTCGGAAGAGGCTATAGTTTCTTATTCTTCGGTCATCGCTCTTAATGTCGATAACTCTATCGATGTAACCGAGACGATAACATACAACACCGGTCCGCAGGAACGTCACGGTATTTACCGAGACATATATCCCTATTCTTCGCAGAATAGAAAAATGGAAATTGGAAATGTCATTGTTACAGATGAAACTGGCAGTCCCTATATTTTTCAAGCTTCCGATTTCGGAGGGAATGTCAGAATAAAAATTGGCGATCCGAATCAGACGTTTAGCGGCCAGAAAACATATGTTATCAAATATCATGCGACGAGAGCGGTTGCCCAGCTGAAAGATGTTGACGAAATATATTGGAACGTGACAGGGAACGGCTGGGGGATGCCGATATACCAAGCTCAGGCACGTATTACCCTGCCGCCAGGCGCCAGCATGACTCAATCCGCCTGCTATTACGGACCGAAGGGCAGCACGAATCAATGCCAGCCAGCGAATGCCCTGAACGATGGTTATACTTTTGCCGCGCCATCAACACTTAATCCTTACGAGGGGTTAACTGTCGCAGTCGGTTTTCCAAAAGGGATAGTTGCTCTCTACTCGTCTTCCGATGCCGCCCCAAGTTTTTTTGATATGTATTGGCCCTGGTTTGCCGCGGCACTTTTGCCGATTCTGACTTTGTTTCTCTCGCTCCTCTATTGGTACAGGAAGGGGAGAGATGCCAAGGGTACGGGCGTTATTGTCCCGCAATATGATGTTCCGGACGATTTGACTCCTATTGAGGCGGCTGGAATTGTGAACGAAAAAGTCAGCGCCAAAAATATTTCGGCAGAAATTATTTATCTTGCCACGAAGGGGTATCTGAAAATTCGCCAGCTTGATGAGCGCTTTATCGGGTTTATCAAGTCGCCGGATTATGAACTTACAAGATTGAAAGATTTTTCAGATCTTCCGAATGATTTTGACCAGAAGCTTTTGAATGCACTCTTTAATACCCAACCACGACTAAAAGTGCTCGACATTAGAAGTCTTTTTTCCAAAGGTACGCTTACCCTTGGTGTTCCAGCACCAGTTGCTCAGGTGCAATCGGTTAAGCTGTCCGATTTGAGAAATGTTTTTTATATGAGCGAGCCCCTGATTATCACTTCCGTGCTCGATGCACTTTTAAACAAGGGCTACTATAAAAATTTAGGCAGAATGAAAAGCAGCGGCAGTCGGATAGCCATACTTTTATTCATGTCGGTGTGGGCATCCGGATTTTTTGGCGGCATATTCGGCGCTTTAATCTTGAGAGGAAATCCTTTTCCGATGATAGCGGGCATATTTCTCTCAATTATCATTTACGGCATAGTTTCCCATTTCAATCCGGCGAAAACGGAAAAAGGCGTTGCCGCAAAAGAATATATTCTCGGCCTTAAAGACTATCTTCGAATTGCCGAAAAAGATCGTTTGCTTTTCCACAACGCGCCGGATAAAAAGCCCGAGATATTCGAAAAGCTTCTGCCGTATGCCATGGTGCTGGGCGTTGCGGATATCTGGGCGAAAGAATTTGAGGGGATATATACCACGCCGCCTTCGTGGTATTCCGGATCGCCCGGCGGTGCGTTCAGTGCTTTGGCATTTAGCCATTCACTTTCCGGTTTCAGTTCTTTTGCATCTTCTTCGATGACATCTTCCCCTGGAGGCGGCAGCGGTGGTGGCGGATCGTCCGGAGGAGGTGGCGGCGGGGGAGGAGGCGGAGGCTGGTAGATGAATGCGCTTTTAAAAATTTTCACAACAAAAATACCCCTTGCCAGGTAGTAGAAGTTCGAGTTTTGACTGACCTGCTCGAACTTTCACTACCCGGTTGCGGGGTATTTTTCTAACAGACTCGGCTGCGATTACCAGTTATTTCTGCTCCGGTTATCGAATCCTCCTCCGCCACGGTTATCCCTTCGTGGGCGCTCTTCCATCGGTTTCGCTTCGTTCACCGTGAGTTTGCGACCTCCAAAGTCTTTTCCGTTCCACATCTCGATAGCCTTGGTGGCATCTTCGGCTGAGGTCATTTCGACGAATCCGAAACCCCTCGACCGGCCAGAAAGCTTATCCATGATGATCGTCGCTGTAGCAACTGCTCCAGCCTGGGCGAATGCATTTTTGAGCTCTTCCTGAGTCGTCTCATAAGGCAATCCGCCAACGTACAATTTTGTAGCCATAATTATTTTTTTCTTCTGTAAGGCGACCACTTCTCCTACCTGTTCTCTTCTCCGACTTGTGTCGGACTCTTTGCGTGCTCCGACGCAAGGTCGGAACTGGCAAAACCGAAAACCCGTCGAGAACACTTACCACGCTATACTACCCTATTCACTGAAATAAAGCAAGGGGCTCTAGCTTTCGCCTTTTTGGAACCGTGCTCTGATTTTTCCTGCGAAAATCAGGCACTCGACTCTCGCCCTCGCGATCCCATAAGAATGGGATACCAAGCCGCGAGGGTTCCGGGACCCGCCCGAACGTAGCGTTCGGTACGGGCGGGCGTTCCAAAAAGGCAAAAGCTTCCGCTTTGGAGTTAGGGAATATTTTTTGGCTCGGTTTCTCTTATGGTTCGGAAAAGGGAAATGTTCCGCTTAGGTTATATAGTTACGAGCTCGTTGCCCAGGAGTTTATAGCGAAGGGTTTTTTCCTCGCCACCTTTGTTTTTAAATTTGATTTCGAAAATTCCTGAATCAATTCGATGCGAAGATATCAGTGCATTATTCTCGAACGGGACATCCGCGATGTTAAAAAGGATTCCATTCTGATTTACGAATGCCGCAAGTGCGTAGGAGGATGCTCCGCTTGGGGATGTTCTTATCACGACCGCGACTGCTTCGTCGAGTCCGTCGCCGTTCAAATCGCCGAACGACGTGTATTCATCAAGGAGTGAAACGCCGTTTCCAAGAACGACGCGCTTTTCGTTGCTGTTCAAGTAGAGCGAGCTTCGGAGGCGCGTGATGTCCGGCCAGATATTCGTGCTTGGAGTTTCCGGAATTGCCGGCTGCGGCGCGAGCGCTTGAGTTGATACCTGAATTACCCGTGAGGCGCTCGAAATAATGCTTGCAGTAAGTGCGGGCGTGAGGGTTGGGGAGTGTTGCACTCCCATGAGGAATGCTGCGGTGATCTGGAGGAGGGCTGAAATGCTTGCGTTCATGTACTTATTGTATCCGACCAAGGGAAAATGACCATATTCGTCGCAATTAAGAGGCGGTTTCAGTTCTATTTTTTTTACAATCCACAGGTTTACGTGGTTTTAATTGCTGTTAGTCCTTATACTATAAGGTGATGGTCCCCTCGAAACGAAAAAAACATAAGAGAGGCGTTTTTGATGTTCAAAAAACAGCGAGCTTTTCTCGTTTTGAAAAAATTGTGCACCATTTTAAGCGGCCGCACGTTCTCAACCTTCGGCCGAAATTGCGGGAGAAGCATCCCGTGATAGCTTCCGGCATATTGCTTGTGCTTGTGTTCGTCATGATACTGGGAGCTAAGAAGATCTTCACTCGCGGAGAGATAGCGGATTTTTATGCGGCAACCTGTTTGGGTACGTGGCAAAACCCTCAGCAGGCGCAGGGTGAGCCGGAAACATTCGGGGCTGATGCCTCAAGTACTCCGAACTCTGTGAACTCCGCCGTATTTTCTGGGACAACCGGTGACATTTTTTGTGGGGGGTTTGTGCCTCCGGACTTTGAGACGAAGGGAGATATAAAAAATGTGGGGCTTACGTTTGTCTGGAGGATCGAGGGAATTCCAAGTTCAACTCCTGAAGTCAAAATTTCACCCGTAGATTCCGGTGTTGACACTTCAACTTCATCTCGAATTCAGACTCCACCCGCGGACATCGGTACTTCCCCCACCTCAACTTCTGTTTCTACGTCTACCGAAGAGGTGCCGCAATCGGATTCCAGTTCGACGACATACTTTTTGAATCGAAAGTCGCAATTGGGTTTCTCAATTTTTAATCGTGCATTCGCGGAAGAGTCTGGGGATTCGACCGTTGCGCCGTTGACCGATGATTTGACTATTTCTCCTGCGCCTGACGTTTCTTCGTCAGCACCTCCGGATCAGGAAGTTTCTTCTTCGGAGACTACGTCATCCGCTTTGCCCGTGACGCAAGATTCTTCTTCGAGTTCGGATTCTTCGGCTCCAGTCATCATCATTGCTCCGCCTATTCGGGCGACGCTTGAGTCGGCAACCACGACAGACGTCTCTTTTCAGGACATCGTTTCTTCGACTACGGAAGTGATATTGCCGCCGCCCGCGCCGGATGATAGCTTTTTAAGCGTGAGCTACAGCACCGACGGACAAAATTGGATTGATATACAAAAAGTGAATGTGGAAAATTTTGAAAATTTTACCGTGAATTTGCCGATAGGGAATTGGGACGACGTGAAAAATCTTCAGATACGAATAAAAGGAATTCCCACGGTTCTTGCTTCGCAGCCAACCGTGTATCTCGATGGCATGTTGATTGAAGCCCACTATGAGTTACCTCCAATATTAAGCGAAGATCAGCCGACCAGCCAGGACTCACAGACCTTAACCGTGCCCCCAAATGTTTCAATCCAAATTCCGGCGCGAAAAGTGGTTACACCGGTTCCGGCGCCGGAGATCGTATCGCTCGATAAGCACGATGGGCACCTTCACGTGAAGCTGAACTACGTTGGGCCATTTTTCGGTCAATCGATGAATGTCTTTTTGTATCCCGCGCATACCAAATCAAAGCGGAGTGGTGCGAAGGACGGATTTGGCTTCGTGGAGGAGTCGGGGGGATCTTTCCTTGACTCGGTGCAGCTGTTCCAAAAAGATTTCGCGGCGACGGGAAGCACAGAGTTTGATATTATCGCTCCTCAGGATGAAGTGAATCCCGATACGGGCATTGCCGCGGAAAGCGTCATTCCCGGAAGTTATTATATAGACATTGCATATTTCGACAGTCAGGACTGGCATCTTACGAAACCATACGGCTTTGTCTGGCCATAACACCATGAAAATATTTTCGAACAACAAAAAAATGAAACACTCTACAACTATCCTTACGATTCTTTTGGCTGTTTCGATAATCGCCAATATTTTATTAATTTTTCAGGATGCGAGTCCTATGAGAATATTTGAATCGTCCGTGAAAGCGCATCCATATCTCGATCCCGCACACGACTTTTATAAAGGGAGCGATCTGATAATAAACATGCGTCCACTTCGGGAAGATCTTCAGCGAATAGCGCTCGGGAAAAAAGTCACAATTTATTTTGAATATTTAAATACCGGCGCAAATATTTCGATAAACGATGTGCCCTTTCTTCCGGGGAGTTTGATGAAGATTCCCGTCGCGATGGCGGCGATGAAGCGCGTGGATGTCGGTATGTGGTCTCTTTCCGACAAGCTCACGCTTACCGATCAGGACAAAAATCCGGCGTGGGGAGACATGTACATGCTGCCTTCGGGGACAGCGTTTACTATTGAAGAGCTTTTACAGAGGATGCTGGTGAATTCGGATAATACCGCGCGAGCGATTTTTGTCCGGAGTTTGGGCGATGACGAAATTGAAAACGTCATAAAGTATTTGGGACTTGACGATGTTTTTAACCAAAATTTTCAAATTACCGCCAAGCGATACACCAATTTTTTCAGGGCTTTGTATTCTTCAAGCTATCTTTCGGCAGACAGCTCGGAAACATTGCTTCGGATTATGAATTTGCATCATGACGTAAAATTGCTTCGATGGGGAATTCCCGATCAAGTTGATTTTTCCCACAAGATCGGAGTTTCCGATTCAATTCATACCGATTCGGGTATCGTGTATGTGCCGGGCCGACCGTACATTCTCACCGTCATGGTGGATGATAATAACATGCAGGCGGTTCAATCAATGATGGAAGGAATTTCTTCCGCTGTCTATGATTATGTGACAAAGGATTCGCATTACTATGGCCTTTAAAAAATTTTTCGCGACATATGCGGCATGTATAGCGTGCGGCTTTCTTTTCTCGGGATTACCCGGGCTTTTCGTCGGGAATATTCTTCGACATATTATTGATATACCCTATGCCGATAGCATTCTTTCCGGTTTCAGCGTGGACACCGCCGAAGCAGCGTCAAAAACAAAAACTATTGTTTATTTTGTGGGATCAATCGCTTCCTCGACTTCCATAGTAAGCGGCGCGACAACCACATTTGCTTTTACTATCACTATTCCCGATATGGTGCCGACGTCAACGCCGATCCGCTCGGCTTATATTTTGTACAACACGCATATGGGCGCTGCGAACATTACTGCATCATCGTTTACTTTGAATACCCAGACCGGATCCGCGCAGACGCTCACCGGGATTTCCGCGCTCAACAATTCCGGCGAGTCGAATCAGCTTGATATGCGCCTCAACGCAACTACCGCGATGCAAAATTTAATCGGAAACGCGAGTGGGACATATCCCATGACATTTACGGCAAAGATAACGGGTCCGACGCGGGACAATGAAGGAGCGGAATTGTATTTGACCTACGATTATGACCCGTGGGCGAGTACACAGATAAATACCGCATATCTTTCCGTGTATTCATCGTCTACCCAGGTTGGAACGTCTACCAAAACTTCGCCGATATTTAATTTCAATCTTCCCGAGGCATCAGTGACGAGCACATTTGTGTCTGGCGCGAGCTCCACAAATCATTTTTGGATAGAGTACCGTGGGTACGTCACTTCCACTGTTACGCTTACGACCGGGTGGGATAGCGAGACCCTGAACACTTCTTCATTTTCAAATACCATAAACAGTCACGATTTCTTGATGCTTGTGCCGCCGAAAACGGCGAGTTCTTCGCCTTCAGTTGCTCATACTTTTAAGATGACTTCCTCTGGCGGAAGTTCAACCTTGAGCGCTGCAAATGCCGTTGCCATCGCAACCTATACATACAATTTTGACACGACTGCAAAATTCAGGAAGACGCTTCAGGTGCTTCTTACGTCCACGAGCTCGAGCGTACCCGCAGCCACGACGACTATCAATACGCAGACCGTCATCAATGTTCCCGAAGCCAATCCTTCTTCCACGGATGCGTTTATTTTTGGGCACACGATTTTTGTTTCTTCATCCAATCCGGGCATTAACGCAACATCAAGTGCTGTTGCGTGTGTCTTTCCGGCGACCACCCCGATCCTCATCGCTCCTACAGACGGACTTATCGGGGAGGTGACAGGGTATCCGGCGATCTCGTGGCAAACGCCGGGTGTGCAAGTTAATGCTTCGGGAAATAAAAATGTGTGCTCCGCTTTCAGTACGACAGCAAACTCGGCACATAGCGACCTGATTCTTTTTTTGAGCTACGATTATGCGCGGCAAACGACATCTGGTGCGCGTTTCAATATGAACGGCTCATTTTTCGGCATCGGGAATTATGTCGCGAGCACCACGTTCCCGACGAGCAGTATTAACGCAACCATTTCGGATTCGTCGAGTTCAAAACAGCTTACGTGGCTTCGCGCGAGCTTTGACAATCACGGTACGGGCAATGCGGTGCCTCAACAGAATTTCACGCTCGGTGCCGGAAGCAGTACGGTGACGCGCAACACCACGAGCACCGGAGAAAATACATATGCGGAACTGTTTTCTACGAGCACGCCGGCGGCGCTTTCTGCTTCCGTCGGCATTAATGCAACATGTTCGGCAAGCTGTACGAATAGCGGAAGCTATGAGGCGTGGTGGCAGACCGATCTTGGCGCCGCGAGCACAACGCAAATTCATTATCACTGGAGGAATGATGACGGTTCGCAGACCGGAGCCACCAACGCCGCTGCAGAAGACAACTCTACCAATACTTTTAAAGGCGTTAACTACAGACTGCGCATAGAAGTTAACAACGCGGGAGATGCGACGTCCTCGCTTGCGCTCCGCATCGAGTATCAGCAGAACGCGACGTCAGGCGCGTGGACGCAGGTTGCGACGGGGACTGTGGGGTCCACGCATTGGCAGATGCAAAGTTCCACGTTTTTGAACAGCGGCACTTCCACCACAAATATTTCGACTGCTTCGGGAGGAACAACCGACACAAATATTTTTTTCGATACCGGAGGAACGGTTGTCGCCACTACGACAACAAACCAGGCGGCAACAACCACGCTCACCGGTTTAAAATTCACGGAAGTTGAGTATGATATGGCGCCGACCATAAATGCGGTAAATAACGCGACATATTATTTCCGGCTTACGAACGCGAGTACCGTTCTCAATACTTATTCCATCTACCCGAGCTCTACGGTTACCAGTTCTGTGCCGGCTGTTTCAAGCGTTCTTCTAAATCACGGTAATGCGCTTACGCTCACTCCGAACGCGACAACGTCATTTGATATTAACTACAGCATTTCTGATCCAGTTGGGTGCAGTAGTATTGTGGGTGCGCTTACTACGTCCACGGCGTTTCGATTCGCGGCTTCAAGTACATGTGCTGTGCCTAATCCTATTCCTAACACTCTTAGTTGTTATCAGAGCATATCTCATGCAACGAGTAGTTGCTCGAATGGAATAATAAACACTACGGATACGGTCGCACTCTACTATTTTGCAGATGCAACAGACTCAAGTTCAAGCTATCCAACCCAGCATTGGGAGGCGTATGCAGCCGCTCAAAATATTTGGGGGAGTACATCAAGCGCAACATCGAGCGCGGTTGAGCTTAATACGCTTGTGGCAATTAATGTGACAACATCTACGTTGAATTACGGCACTCTCGCTCCATCTTCTACCACAACCAGTACGAACCAAATTGCGACTGTTCAAAATGCCGGCAATTCTTCGACAACGCTTACTATTTCAGGAACAGTGCTTTCTTCCGGGGCAAACTCGCTTGCCACCAGTTCACAGCATTACGCGACAACCACATTTACTTTTGGCGGGAACGAACAAGTTCTTTCGAGTACCGCGCAGAGCGTTTCCGGATCTTTGATGAAGCCCCTACCGTTTCTTTCTAATTCAGTAACTACAACACCTCGTCTATCACCGACCTATTCGCACTCCGCCGTCGTCAATAACGGCTACATCTATGTTACGGGAGGGAGTGACAGTGGTGCTAATGCGACGTCAACGGTTTCATTTGCCCAAATCAATGCAGATGGCTCCGTTGGGAGGTGGGCAACGACTACGCCCCTGCCTGCCGTAGATACCGCTGTTCCCGTCGTCGTCAATAACGGCTATATTTATGCTATGGGAGGAATTGATCCTGCGAGCTCCGCTACTGCAACCGTTCTTTTTGCCCAAATCAGCGCGACCAGTTCCGTTGGGGGGTGGGCGACGACAACGCCTCTGCCTGCCGCGCGTTACTTTGGTCCTGCCGTCGTCAATAACGGCTACATCTACATTATGGGAGGAAGTGTTACCGGCGGGGCGTTAACTTCAACCGTTCTTTTTGCCCAAATCAGCGCGACCAGTTCCGTTGGGAGGTGGGCAACGACAACGCCTCTGCCTGCCGTGCGTAGCCAATCTGTTGCCGTCGTCAATAATGGCTACATCTATGTTACGGGAGGGATTGACGTTAGCAATTTCTCTACTGCAACCGTTCTTTTCGCCCAAATCAGCGCGACCAGTTCCGTTGGGAGGTGGGCAACGACAACGCCTCTGCCGGCGTCGGTTTATGAGCACTCCGCCGTCGTCAATAACGGCTACATCTATGTTACGGGGGGGGCTTATACCAGTTCAGAGAATAATACTTCCAGTATTTTTTTCGCCCAAATCAGCGCGACCAGTTCCGTTGGGAGGTGGATAAATACAGCGCCGTTGCCTCTCGAGATAATTAATCATTCCTCGGTTATTAATAACGGTAATATTTATAGTATAGCTGGGAAGGATATTAGTGGTAATGTTGTTTCAACGGTTGCAATTTCTGGTCCGTTTCAAAATACCTATTGGGGCATACAAGTGCCTTTCGGTTCGGCTGCTGGATCATATACCGGAACAAATACTTTCACGTCGGTATTTGCTCCGTAAGGGGGAGTGTGTGAGTCCCGCGTAAAAAAGTTATCCACAGGTTGTTGTACATGAATAGTGTACAATGAGTTTAAATGAATCTTGCAAAAAGTTCAGTTTTACTTTTTGGAAAAGCCATTCGTGTTTTTCTTTTACCTGCGATTATAATTGCGGGGTTATCCGGTTTTATAACGGCGTACGCGGTAACCACAAACCTGACGAGTCAAGTTGTTGTTGGTAATGCGGCACCGACGGTGAGCTCTGTCATACTCAATCACGGAAATACTATCACGCTTACTGCGAACGCAACGACTTCCTTTGATATAAATTACACCATATCGGATAACAACGGTTGCTCTGATATTACCGGGTCAAAGACGACGTCAACCGCTTTTAGGGCAGGCGTGGCAAGTACGTGCGGGCGAGAAAACCCGACAGCGAGTAATCTCAATTGCTATGTGGAAGTTACCCACGTGACGAGCACGTGCGCGTCGAACAGCATAAACGTTACCGATACGGTGCAATTGTGGTATATCGCACAGGGGACTGATGCGAACTCGAGCTACAATACTGATGAATGGGATGCGTATGCCGTTGCGGCGGATACTTCTTTAGCAAGTAGCAGCGCAACATCTTCATACGTAGAGCTTAGCACTCTTACGGCAATAAATGTGACAACGTCTTCCTTGAACTACGGAACTCTTTCCGCTTCTTCGACAACAGGTGGCACTAACCAAACTGCCTCGACGACCAATGCAGGAAATTCGACCACGACGCTTCAGCTGAGCGCTCTCTCGACTTTCACATCCGGCTCTAACTCCATTCCGACCAGTTCGCAGCGGTATTCGACCTCGAGCTTTACGATGGATGGAACAAGCACTGCGCTTACGGCATCGGCGGTAACGGTTGCCGGCTTTCAGCTTACGGAGCCCACAACTACCGGCGGATTTGTTTCTCAACTTACCTACTGGGGAGCTGAAGTTCCCGTAGGAACTCCTTCTGGTACGTATACCGGAACAAATGTCTTCGGTTCTCTTGTGCAACCCTAGTTTTATTCGAAAGGAATATTTATAGATACCCATGAAGAATTATGCTTTAATACGGGGCTTCTGTAGCTCTTTATTAAAGTTGTGAATCGGTGCTACAATGAAACATCTCTACATGGACACTGGGAAAACAGCTTTTTCTTTTTTTGCGATAGCGGCATTTTTTGTTTTAGTTTTCGCTCCTCGAGCAGACGCTGCGTTTGGTATTTCTCCTCCGTCGCTCAATGCCGACCATATGGTTGCCGGAGCAAAATATATTCAGACAGTGTATCTTGTGCAGAGTGATCCAACTTCAGATCTGCGGATAAAAGCAAATTTGGAAATTTTACCGAGCGTGCGGTCGTGGATTACGATAGACAAAGGATTCGATTTTATTATTCCAAAAGGTGTTCATCAATTTCCCGTCGTTATTACCGTGGAGGTTCCCAAGGATCAAACAGTCGGCTCGTATGGCGGCACGATAAGCTTTACTACCGCTCCCGATTCCGCGGGGCAGGTGACAATCGCTCTCGGAGCGCAGGTATCCATTAATATAGTTATTGGAACCAATACGTACAGAAAGTTTACGGTTCCGATCATCAAACCTCTTGATATCGAGGAAGGTTGGAATCCTCGTGTGTATGTTAAATTCAATAATGAGGGGAATGTGCCGGAAATTTTTACCGGAGCGACGTTTGAGCTTTTGGACCAATATGGAGGAACGCGCCTGGCATTTGTACAGAAAACTACGGATTTTCCGGAGGTGCCGCCTTTTACGGTCGGGGAAAACACCATTGAATTTCCGATAAATTTTCATTTAGGTATCGGGCAGTATTGGTCGGTAGTTAATTTTTATCAGAATGATAAAGTGGTCGCGAGTCAGCGGGCGGTATTCCAGGTTTTGAAGGCCGGATCGATTTCCGGACCTTCGGCGCAATTTATAAATAACGTAAGAAATTATTGGGTCTATTATGTCGTTGGTTTTGTCATACTTCTTTTCGGTTATCTTTTGCGCAGAAAAAAGAGACGTTCGTAGATTTTTTTACGCATAGAACATGATAGAATAAAGCAGATATGGCATATCGGCGAGCACTTTATTTTTTTCTGGGGCTTGTTTGTATTTTTTCTTTTCCCCTCAGCGCGGCCTTGGCGGCGGATATTACCTCGTTCATTAAAATCGCGGTTTTTCCATCCAGTCCGACGAATTTAAGTGCGAGCAGTATTTCTTCGAGTCAGATAAATTTGTCGTGGACAGATACCTCTTCAAATGAAGACGGTTTTTACGTAGAGCGAAGCACGACTTCCGGAACAGGATTTTCCCAGATCGCGACTACGGGGGCGAATGTTGCGACATATTCGAATACTGGGCTTTCGTCGGACACGACTTATTTTTATCGCGTTCGGGCTTTTAATGCGGATGGAGCATCGGACTATAGCAATGAAGCGAGTTCAACGACCGGTTCTGCTCCTGCTCCGCCTGCACCGCCTCCGAGCGGCGGAGGAGGTGGGGGAGGAGGAACTTCTTTCCCCGTTGAAACAGCGGTTATTTTCAGGGGCAAGGCATATCCCATGAGCTTTGTGACTCTTCTCAAGGATGCGCAGGTCGCCGCGACTACAAAGGCCGGACCAGATGCTAATTTCGAGATAAAGCTTTCCGGTCTTTCGCCGGGGATGTATGTATTTGGTGTATGGGCGGAGGATTCAAAAGGGGTTCGATCTATCACTCATACGTTTTCCATTTCTGTTACTTCTGGCGCGACGACCATTGTGAGCGGAATATTTCTCCCGCCGACGATTTCTATTGACAAGATTCAGGTAAAGCGCGGTGAGCCGCTTTCGATTTTTGGTCAAAGTGCCCCGAGTTCGTCGGTTGCGGTATTCATAAATTCAGATACCGAATTAGTAAAGCAAGTGAATGCGGACGTTTCTGGTGTGTGGTTGTATAAATTTGATACACTCGAGGTTGAGCTTGGTGATCATACGACGAGGGCACGTTCATCGAAAGACGCCGATATCACTACCTTTTCCCAGGCAGTTGCTTTTGCGGTCGGGACGAAAACGGTTTTTGCCGAACAGCAGAGCAAATGTCCGTTGAAGGGCGATATAAATGGAGATTGCAGGGTGAATTTAATAGATTTTTCCATTGCCGCATATTGGTATAAAAGGCCCAGCCCGCCCGTAAAGGTTGATTTGAACGGAGACGGAAAGGTCAACATTGTCGATTTTAGCATTATGGCATTTTATTGGACTGGTTAATTTATATTACGATGTACAATAATAAAATTTCAGTATACATTTGCTCCGCCCTCCTTTTTGGGTATTCTTTTCTATCCGTACATGCGGCAGAATTTAGGTTGGTTCCCTCGGCCACTTCTTCTATCGGGGTTGGTGATTCGGTGCGGATTGACGTTGATCTATTCCCCGAAGGGAAAGATGTAAATGCGCTTGAGGGGTCTTTGAGTTTTTCACATGACGTATTCAATTTTGAGAAGATTACCGATGGAAATTCTCCGGTTGCCCTCTGGCTTGAGCGGCCGGCCGAAAACAGCTCTAGCGAGATATTTTTATCCGGAATAATTCCTTCGGGGTTTAGTGGTGTTAGCGCTCCACTCTTCTCCCTCTATTTTAAAGCGCTCAAACAGGGAAGCGGGGCGTTCACGTTTTCAAGAGTGAGGCTTCTCGAAAATGATGGAAAGGGGACCGAGGTGCCGACCCGATTCGGAGTTACAGACGTAATTGTTTCATCGGCGACTTCCACCGGCGCAGAGCCTTTTCCTGAAGACAGCTTCCCTCCCGAGCAGTTTACGCCAAGCATTTCAAGCGACCCGACTGTTTTCGACGGTAAGTTGTTTATAATTTTTTCGACAACGGATAAAGGCTTGGGCGTTGACCATTATGACGTTGAGGAGGTTGCCTCGAGAGGCGATATTGATTCGGCTTCCTGGATTCCTGCGCAATCCCCGTATCTTTTGAAGGATCAGGCGTTGTCGAGTGATATATATGTACGCGCTGTCGATCGCGCCGGAAATTTTATAGTGGAGAAAGTTCCCGCTCGCGTTCCCACTGCCCCTGAATCTAAGAATAAGAACATATTTCCCGGTGTGTTACTATTAATCGTAGGATTGCTTTTTGTAATAATTATTTTCAGGCTCTTATGGAAACGACTACGAAGCTAAGTTTTTGGAAATCTGCCAGGGCGAGTAAATTATTTTTCGGATTTTTCATTATCCTCGGTGTTTTTGCCGCAAGCAGTGTTTCCGTTCATGCGGCATCGCTTTATTTTTCTCCAGATTCCGGCAATTTCACCGAGGATCACAGCTTTACCGTGAGTGTTTACGTGGAATCCGCGGATCAAGCAATGAACGCAGCATCCGGAGTTGTTTCATTTCCGATCGACAAGTTGCAGGTTGTCGATATTTCCAAGACGGGCTCGGTGTTTAATTTATGGGTTCAGGAACCTTCTTTTTCTAATTTGGATGGAACGGCGCGTTTCGAGGGAATTGTTTTGAATCCAGGTTTTATTGGCAGCGCGGGGAAAATTTTGTCGATTACTTTTCGGCCGCGTGCGGCCAGTTCTCCTCGATTAACCTTTTCGTCCGGCTCAGTGCTTGCAAACGACGGAAACGGGACGAATATTTTGAAAAGCCTCGGGGATTCGCAGTACGAAATTTCAGCTGCGGCATATTCTCCACCACATTCGGCCTCTATTCCCGAGCCGGTCATTCGCTCGTCTACGCATCCGGATGAATCGAAGTGGTATAACGCTTCTACCGCAGAGTTTTCCTGGGACATTCCTGCCGGAGTTGACGGTGTTGCCTATGCGCTCAATTCCGACTCTGAGGCCAGTTTGTCGGGGAGCCAGCAAAAAGGGACTGTTTCGAGCGTTACGTTTAACCTTTCGGATTATGGAGAGGGAGTGCTCTATTTTCACGTTCGTTTTCATACAAAAGACGGATGGGGTGGCGTAGGGCACAAATTGATCAGAGTTGATTTTTCTTCGCCTTCGGGTCCGAGCATACTTCGGAAACCAGGAGATGACGAGCTCACAAATCCACAACCCGAATTCAGTTTCAAATCATCGGATTCCGTTTCGGGAATCGCCGGCTATAAGATTCGTCTTGGCGCCGACTGGCTCGATGCCGCCACTTCGAGCGACGGGTATTATATTTTGCCGCTGCAATCTCCCGGAGATCACGTCCTTCAAGTTCGTGTGTATGACAATGCGGGCAATTTCAGCGAGGCGGGCACTCCCTTTTCGGTTACACCGATAGAAATGCCCCGCATACTTTCATATTCGGAAAAAATTAATTCTTCGAACGAGCCTTTTAAAGCCGAGGGAAGCTCCCTTCCAGCGGCTACTATTACGCTTCACTTGCGGAAGGCAGGTGCGTTTATTGATTTTTCAACGGCCGCAACCGAGCAGGGACATTGGACGGCGATTTATTCCAAAGCGATTCCTTCCGGGGTGTGGGATCTTACCGCACAGGCGACAGATGCGCGGGGGGCCGTGAGTAATGAAACGGAAAAATATCCGGTTGATGTAAGGAGTTTTCAAAATGTCGTGGTTGGATTTCTTGAGCGCTGGGGATTAATCGCTCTTCTTGCGCTTATTGTTTTGGGCGCGCTCACTGGCGGAGCATATATTCTTGTTCACAGTATTCGGATACTGAAGCTTCGCCTAAGGAGGGAGTTGCTCAAGGTTAAAAGCGAACTTCGAAAGGATTTGCGAGGGCTGGAAAAAGATCTTGATCTTGTGAGCAATAAAGGACGAAACATAGATTTGAGTCCGGAGCGGGTCAAAGAGAAGGAAGAAAAACTAAAGGAAGAAATTCGTCACGTGGAGGAAGATATTGAAAAAGAAATAGGGGAGATCGATAAAATTAAATAACAGCTGAACTTCTGAAGCTCATTTTTTTGATTATTCGAACGTTTTTTTGAACTTTGTAATGAGTTTTTTTGTGAATGCAATATTTCCGACGTTCATGCGGAGGTATAATGGTAGCTCTTTGAAAAGCGGATAGCGGATAAACACATTTTGATCTTCAAGTTTTTTCTGTACGATTTTTGGATTCATTTCGTTGTGCTTGAAAAGTATGAGCCCAGCTTCTGTTGGCACTGCCTTGAAGCCACGTTCGGGGAGTTCTTCGGCAAGAAGCTTTGTTGAAATTCTCACTTCTTTCGCGTACTGGTGCGTGTATGAGATGTCTTCGAGCGCGGCGATGCCTGCTACACTTGTGAGCGCGTTTACGTTGTAAAGGCCGATGATCTTTCTCGTTGTTTCTATTATTTCTTTTTGTGCGGCCATGAATCCAAGACGGAGGCCGGCGAGCATGAATGTTTTGGAGAGGGTGCGGGTGATGATGACGTTGTCGAATTTTTTGACGAGGGGCATAGATGTTTTTCCGTAATATTCGTGGTATGCCTCGTCGATAATCACAAGAACGTTTTTATTTTGCCGCACAATCCGTTCAATATCCATATCGGAGTACGCTGTGATATATGGATTAACAAGATAGATAATTTTTGTTTTTCGTCTGACTTTTTCCTGTATTGCTTCGACGGTTGGGCCACTATGGATATCATAAGGTACTTCGACGATTTTTCCGCCTCTCGACATGGGCCATGCGAGAAATGGAGAGAAGGTCGGCGTCGGGACGACGATTTCATCTCCTTCGCGTACGTAGACATTTGAAATAAATTGGAGCGCCTGCTCAGAGCCGCTCGTCGGGAGGATGTGTTCCGGCGCAAGATGCACGTAGCGCGCGATGCGTGTACAGAGTTCGTCCGCTGCCGGATCCGGATACCAGTTCAGATTATTTTTTTGCGAAAGAAATTTTTTGATTGCAGTAAATACCCGCGGCGACGGGGGGATGACGGCTTCATTCGAATCGAGTTTAAAAACTTCCGCGCCGCGTTTTGCGTCTAAAAATTTTATGGAATGCGCCCGCGGGGGAAGGGGAATGTTTTTCAGATATTCATTTGGTCGAACCATTGATTGATTATACTAGAATCCAACTCAAAATACCTCCGCTCGTGATTATGAGTCAATTTCCATAAGACTTAGGAGTGATGGTGCACGTTTGTTGAGCGTACTCCGAGGAGATGGTGATGCCATTCTTGCGGAAATTGACTCATATCCCCATAGGGTTGCGGAGATTTTCTCGTCCTGCGTCGTTACGGCTCGGTCGCAGTGGCGCACCACAGCTTCCTCCCCGCGCCTAGCGGGTACGAGAAAATCTCTCGCAACGCGTGCTGGAGGTATTTTGAGTTGGATTCTTATTTTAAAAAAATATGCCCACCCGAGGTTTCCTTGGGTGGGCATACATTGTTTGCCACTTGTGCGATTTTTAATCGCTGTCCGGTCCCCCTTTGGGCATCCGGTTTCCCGTGGAGAGTTCGCCGGTAGAGGCCGGGGCTGCCAATCCTGCTTCGGCGGCCTGCGTTTCGGGTTGAGGTGTGGCGGCGGATTCAGCCATGAAGGTGCCGCTTGGCAACGTTTCCTTTTCCCCATCGGCTTTCGCGGGACTTGGATTGGCCAGTTCGGCCGCGTGGAACTCTTTCCAGTCGTCGAGGTTGTTGAGGTTCACGGCGTCGCGATTGGCGTTTGCATCATCCGGGATACTGTTTGCGCCGAGGATTTTCTGGCGCGTGGCATCTTCGTGTTTGTAAGACACAATACTTTCGTTGTGCGCGCAGACCGTCGAATCGTCCAATTTCACGCCAGGCCATTTTTTGATCCACTCTTCGAATTGGGGATATGTTGGCCTGGCTTCGCGGATGAACGTCCGCACTGCGTCGGCATTGAGGCCGAGAGCATTGATGGTCATCGTGTCAAAGCCGCCGCCGATGCCAGGGTAGCCCTTGGCGAGCTTGCCGCAGGCTTCGAGAGAAAGCTTGAGCCACAGACGAGGGAGGTGGAGGACGCCGAGTGGGCCAGCAATGCCGGAACTGATCAAGGGGACTGATGTTTTGCTAGTCATATCGTTTCTTTCCATGCCGATTCCTTATTGGGAGAATTCGAGCTATTTTTTGGTTGTTTGTTTTGACAAAAATGCGAGGCGTCCAATATCCGCCCTACATTTACTGGAACCTATCTTAAAGTACCTTCGGCTGCGATGCAAGCAAATGTTGCGCGCAAGTCAAACTAGTCAAGCTAGATAATGCAAAAGCCGCTCACAGATGCGGGCGGCTTTTGCATTACCTATTAGGATATTTCTAGAGGCCGACATGAATTCCGCTGCTTGTGTTCGCCGAGCCCTGACCACCTATCTTAATGACTCCATTATTGATTTCCACTCCTCCTGTGGTGTCCAGAATGAAGTTCGCTTTCATTTCGCCATTAACATCCATTCCATCGGTCGTATCCGTATCCACAGTTCCGCCGTTTATAGCCACCGATCCGCTTGATGCGATTTCAACCGCAGCACCGCTTCTCGTTTGCATTTTTATTACCGGAGCGAAGATAAATTCTCCTTTGCCGGTTTCGTGCAATGACTGATCGGCGATAAAATCGAGTTTTACACTCGCGTCCGAATTATCCTGGACTTTTACGTTTCCATTTATTTTGAGTTCTCCCGAGGGGAGCTTTGCATCGTGCGATACGCCCGACTTTACTACGGTCACGCTGTCCACCTTCATACGGACTTGGTCGTAGGTATCCGCAGCGACATTCGCATCGGCATCCACGAGGATTTCATTTTTCGATTTAAGTTCCAAGAGATCGAATTGCTTTGCGCTGTTTGAAACCGTTACCCATCCTTGGGTCGCGCTATGCATTTCAACTTTGCTTACTGTCATTTTTACCGATGTGACGCCCTGCATTGATGTCGCGGCATCAGTGACCGAAAAGACTACTCGCCCTTCCGCCTGGGTTCCCGTTGGAGCCTGACTTGTTTGATTTTGCCCTGTAGCGGGAGCGGGTGTTGCGTTTTGACTTTGCATGAACCATACTATTCCCCCTCCAATTACGAGTATTGCAATAACACCTAACACGATATTTTTATTCATGAGCGTAATTTTTACGTATAGACTTCTACTTCTTTATTTTTATTGTTGATATGTTTGGAGTTTATTCGAGAATGCAGAAAGATCGTCCGAAAGTTTTGCTTTTCCTTCCGGTGTGGGGTTATTTCCATACTGTGCGTTCCATTGCTGGAGAGTAGTTGTGAACTGCGCCAAATCCTGCCGTAGAGCGGCGATATCTCCTTTCGGTTTCAAGAACAGTAAGACCACAAGTATTATACAGAGGACCGCGAGACCAGCCGAAATATATTTATATTTTTTTTCTTCCATATTTTTTAAAAGGTAAATTCGACCTTTTGACTACCTTCACCTTGATTATGACGTATTGGATCCTATCTCCTTACAATATAGAGAGATAGATGGAAGTGCTAGATTTTCTTACTTATCTAATAATATTTTCAGATCGAGTACTTCGTCAATTCTGATTTTTTTAACGAAATCGGGGACGTGGCTTACCATGATCATCGCGCCGTCGTATGAGTTGAGCGCTTCCGCAATGATGGGCAGATGCCGGAAGTTGATGTGGTTGGTCGGTTCGTCGAGAATGAGAAGTCCGGGGCGCTGAAGCACCAGCCGTGCGAACATCACGAGTCCTTTCTGTCCTTCGGAGAGACTGCCGACGGTGCTCTTTAATACTTCGGCATTCAAGAGGAACCCCGCTGCTACGGAGCGGATCGTTTGCTCGGATCCATCGAGCACCACTTCTGCAAGTGAGCGATAGACCGTTTCATCCATATTGAGCGCTCCAAAGTCCTGCCGATAGTAGCCGACGCGTATTCCGGGAGCGATGACTGCGTCCGTGGATTTTCCGGAAGCGATACGTTCGAGGAGAGTTGTTTTTCCAATGCCGTTCGGCCCCGAGATAAGCAGGTGGCTTTTTCGTTTGAGCACTATGTTAATTTTCTTTTTGACCGGCTTATGTTTTTCTATTATTGAAACGGATGTAAGGCGGATAACTTCTCCGGAAATTTCATCCTGGCAGGGGATTGAAAAGTGGTGAATCGTTTTGTCTTCCTGGCGTACTTCCACTTTTTCTTCCTCGAGCTCTTCTATCTTCTCATTCATTTTACGGGCGACGTCACGCATGTGCCCGCCTTTTTGTGCGAAGAAATTCGCTTGCTCTTTCCGGTTTTGGATATCCTGTTCAAGCCGTGCGTTTTTTCTTTGTTCGCGGTCAATACGGGCTGCGATATCTTTCACCACATCGAAATAGTCTCCGACGTATTGCTCGACTTTGTTTGTGAACACATCAAGATAGAGCACGCCGTGGGTAAACGCATTCAAAAATTCCGCATCGTGCGAAATGACAATACACGTTTTTGAATATTCTTTGAGAAATTGAGTGAGGTGCGCGAGTCCTTCGTGGTCAAGATTGTTTGTCGGCTCGTCCAAGAGAAGAAGGTCGGGCGCCTGAATGAGCGCGGAGGCAAGGAGGAGGCGCGCCTGCTGGCCGCCGGAGAGCGTACCAACACGCATTTCGGTTGGAACGACCAGGTGTACCACGTCCAGAATTTTTTTAATACGCGGATCGATGTCGTAGACTTTTTTCGGGAACAATTTTTCGAAGAATTCTTTTACTGTCAGCTCGAGCTCGTCCCGCGCGATTGTTTGTTTCGCGATCGCGATGCTCATATTTTTTTCCTGCGTTATTATTCCCTGTTCGGGGGCGAGTGTTTTTGTAATGAGGTTGAAGATAGTGCTTTTGCCTGCGCCGTTTTGACCCATGAGCGCGACTTTGCTCCCGCGGCGGAGCGTTAAATCCGCCTCGTTCAAAATCGGTTTATTATATCCGAAGCCGAAAGAGACTTTATTGAAACGGAGTATTGTTTCGTTATTTGCCATCGGTGTTGTATTTTTGCGGACATGCCCGCAAGCTTTGTATCATAAAGGAGACAGGCGAATTTATCCACCCACCTTCCAAAAGATCAATATTTTATGAAAAGGACTGGGTTTCGCTCACATTCATCCTCGGGACAAGAATGCGAGGTATTTTTGGAAGGTGGGTGGATTTATCAAAGCAGACGGATATTCGCCATAGAAACTATGAGCGCTTTTTTTTAGATTTGGAGTAACCCTCCCAGCTCGCTATTTACCACGTCAATCAATGCTTTTGTTGACCAGGCCACAACCACTGTTGCGATGATGGTGAGTACGACCGCTGTCCACGCGATTTGTTTTTCTTTTTCACCGCCGTGTTTGAAATATTTATAGGCATACCAGAGGCCGAATGGTGGAGCGAGGAGGCTTACCGCATACGCGACAATTTGGGCGCTTATGGTTACCGGGGGAGGAGGATCTTTTATTTTTTTTCCACAGAGCGAACAAAAATTCATCTCCGGGGAGATTGGTTCGTTGCAATATTTGCAGACCAGATCCATATATCTTTATAGTAACATTGCTAGACACTTCCGATAAGCATTCCGGCGATGAGTACCAGGAGACCGCCCACCACCACTTGCACTATTGAGAGGGCGAAATTCATTTGGAAATATTTATTGCGGATGTAGGCGATGGTGACGAGCTCAATTCCCACGACGATGTAGGCAATATTGAGTGCCTGGGCGAGATTTTGATTCAGGAAGGGAAGCGTGTGCAGGATTCCGCCGACGAGGGTCATGGTGCCGGTGGTGAATCCGCGGCGGATCGGGTGGCCGCGGCCGGTGTGCTCGCCCGTATCCGAGAGCGCTTCCGCGAAGCCCATGCTGATTGCCGCACCGATGGCAGCAGAGAGGCCGATTAAAAACGCTATGTGCGCGGAGTGTGTCGCGAACGCGGCGGCGAAGAGCGGTGCGAGTGTTGAGACGGAGCCGTCCATAAGGCCGAGGAGTCCGGGCTGAACATATTGGAGGATAAAGGTTTTGTCGTTCATGCTTTAATTTTGGAATTGATTAATGATAATTCAGACATAAAGTTTTTGGAGTACAGATATTTTTTTACTAAAAAATTCCTCATCCTCGCGTCGCCACGCTTCGGAAGCCTCCAAAAACCTTATATCTGAATTATCTCAATTCTAAAACCACCAATGGAATTAGCAAGTGAAATTAAAAACCGCCCGCGTGCTTTCGCTACGAGGGCGGAGTGATTGTGGCGGCCGCTATTTCCGAAATGTGAGCGGGCCGTATGCAACAGAGAGTTTTTTAGAAGTGTGCAGTGTTTTTTTCACAAACGCTTCATCTTCGGGAGAAAACCCTGGTATGCCCTTTAGTACATACAAGCCGTCGTTTTCATCAATGAATCCAGTCCCGCTTTCACCGGAAATAGACGAGTATTCAAGCAAGACATACTGGGCGCCGGCATCGTACGTGCTTTGGGCTATTGCAATAACTCGTGCCTGTTTACCGCTGATGAGGGACGTAACTTTCTTGATTTCGTTTAGCTTTGTTATCCTTACGTTTTCCTTGGGAACATCGAGCGTGCGATCCGAATAGAATGGTATCAGCCTAACCTCTCCGGTTTTGAGAATCACTACATCGGGTCTTTCGCCTGGCTTAAGCTCAACTCCTCTGTGAAGTACCTTTGTGATTCCGCGAGTAACCTGCATTTCAAGCGGCCGCAGTGTACGAAATGCGCAAATCTTATCACCTAATTCCTTTCGAAACAGATGCTCGGACGTAATGATCTGTTCCCCTTCAGTTCCGACGAAAAGTGACCCGCTTCCCAAAAGAGCGCCCTTTTCGCCCTCCAGAGAATAGTAAATAAGAACAGGCGTGAACCTACTTTTAATTGGTTGGCGAGTGAGCTTTCCCAAGATTATACTCTCGGCATCCTTTTTGCTATAGGCGAATAGCACGAGCGCCAGTGTTATGAGAACGGCAATAAGAGTAAAAATAACGCGGATGGAAACTTTTCTCGGCTCCGGCGTTGCCCTGCGATGACTTCTATTTTGTTTCAAGCAAAATTCCTTTTGTTGAGATTGTTAACGAGCGAGATGAAAAATTACCATTTTCTACTTATCGTGTCAATAATTTTTGTGATGTCAGTTTTAAAATCATTCACCAGTTCTTAAAATTCGCGTATTACTGCATAATGGATGTATGAACGCGCGAACATGGAATATATGCGGGGTGGTTGTTTTATTCATTTTATTTCTCGTTCCTTTTTTTGCGCACGCCGCGGGAAGCGCATTTTACTATACCGGATGGCTTCCGTTTTGGAAGAAGGAGAGTGGTGCATCTGACGCCGCGCTTCACCTCGCTGCCCTTCGTGAGATAAGCCCTTTTTCGTATGAGGTGAACAGGAATGGCACTCTCCGCGATACGTTTCAAATCGGAGACGGGATTTGGGCGCAGTGGTTTTCTATTGCCCGCAGCTTGCACACAAAAATAATTCCCACGGTTGCCTGGTTTGATGGAAGCAGGATTCATGCCCTGCTTTCAAATGGCTCCCGTCGGAGGGTGCATGAAGACGTTATAGCGAAGATGGTGAGAACAAATGGTTTTGACGGAGTTGATATTGACTATGAAGCGAAGTTTGCGAAAACCAGCCCGTATTTTTCTCTTTTTATCGAGGGGCTTGCGCTCCGACTCCATCCGTACAAGAAAATTTTATCCTGTACTATTGAATCGCGGACGCCTCTCGAATCGCTATACGAAACAATTCCGGATACGATTGATCGGGCGAACGATTATGCGGTACTTAATACATATTGCGACGAGGTGCGGGTGATGGCATATGACCAGGGGACGCTTGATCGCAGACTTGATGCAGCAAAAGGAAACGGAAATTTTTATGCGCCGGTTGCTGATCCGGATTGGGTGGAAAAAGTTATAGGGGAGACATTGCAGGGAATTAATAAGAAAAAGGTTTTACTCGGTATTCCTACGTATGGATATGAGTATGAAGTGAGTTGGGATAGTGGCGCGACAACATACCGGCGGGTTAAGGCGCTCAATTATTTTGCGGCACTCGATCTTGCGGAAGTGGTTGGCGCGACGCCCGCGCGGGGGAACTCGGGAGAATTAAATTTTACCTATACCACGAGCACATTTTTTGAAGTATATCCCATTTTGCGGTCGTATGTTTCCTCAACCATGTCGCAGATTTTTTCAGCTTCAACTTCAAATTCGACAACTACCGTTACGCGGTTTGTGTCATTTACGGATGCCGAGGCGGTTCGCCAAAAAATTGAACTTGCGAAGAAGTATGGATTGGCCGGCGTCGCGTTTTTTAAATTCGACGGCGAAGCAGATCCGATGATTTGGGAGGAAATGAAGTAGGTTATGACTCAAAAGTAGGGTTTTGAGGTCGGATATTTTTCTGACTGAAAAATTCCTCTGCCCCCGCCCGACCGAATGAATTCGGTCATTCGGGCAGGTCGCGACGCCTCGCTCCGGATGACCCCAAAAACCCTACTTTTGGGTCATTGAGGATAAATGTGTTTTTATTTCCAAATCGAGAGGATAATTCCCATGAGAACGAGCGAAACGAGATAATAGAACGTGTTGATTGCCCAGAGTTTCCAGGGCTTTCCTTCCCTAGAATCCATCTCAAAATCCCTTCGGCCGCGATATCGGCCAATTTTCATAAGACCAAGGAG